>CAXDNE010000419.1:0-5277 GCA_963990595.1 uncultured Methylobacterium sp. | reverse complement strand
TACACTATCCTCTTCGTCGGCAGCGTCAGATGTGTATAAGAGACAGCCCCTCGCCGAGGCCGCGCAGGCGCGGCCCGCTCCCCCGCCGGTCCCCTTCCCGTTCGCCCCTGTCTGGGCCGAGATGGCCAAGGCCCTGATGCCCGCCGCCGAACCGCCGGCCCCGGCCGCGAAGCCGGCCCCCAAGCCCGCGGACATGACGGCTGCCGAGGCCGGCTCCGACATGCTCCAGCAGATGATCCGCACCGGCGCCGAGGTGCAGGGCAACAACATCCGGGCGATGCAGGAATTGTTCGAGACCTTCTGGCCGACGAGCAGCCCGCCGCCCGAGGCCGGCCCGCCGGCGCGGGATCCGGCGGCTCCCGATCCGGCAACGCCCGATCCCGCAGCCCCCAAGGCCCGGCGCGGACGTCCCTCCGGCGGGGCGGGTTGACGCAGAGGCGCCCCCGGCCCGGGCGTTGACCCGGCCGGTCCGGGATGCATCTCCCCGGGCCGAGGAGATGTGCGCCATGACCGACCACCTGACGGCCTGGGACGATTGCGCGGAGAGCGTCGCCGGGAATGGCGTCACCAAGCGCGCGATTCCGGGCACGGGGGCGAGCCTCGTGCGCGTGGTGGTGCCGGCGGGCGTCGCGGCGGCGCGCCACAGCCACGATCACGAGCAGTTCGTGCAGATCCTTGCGGGATCGGGGATCCTGGAAACCGAGCAGGGCCGCAAGCCCTTCGCCGCCGGCAGCGTGTTCCACTTCCCCGCCGGGACGTGGCACGCCGCCGCATTCGAGACCGAGACGGTGCTGATCGAGACCAACCTCGCGCTGCGCATCTGAAACAGCACCGATGCAGGGTCTCAACCTGGTACGGCCGGTCGGGCGATGTCCTTCAGACAAGTCACCTTAAGAGCACGCTTTAATCCCACATCATCCCGCTCCCCCGCCAAGCCGTTTTTCTAAATTCTCGGCCGCTGGGACCATGTCGCGAGCGTATTGGATCGCCTGATCGGCAGTCAGCAATTGGCCCTCCTGAGGATAGAAGGCGAGGCCCCCGACCAGCTTCAGACAGGCTGCGATAGCTATGAGCGTACCGATAGATCCGGGGATGGTACCGAAGTAGAAGGCATACACACAAGCCCAATGGCTGCCGAAGTCAGTTTCCGGGTAAAGCTCCGTCAAGTCCGAAAGCGGAACGCTTGAGCATTCGAAGCCAGCGTCTCGGCCGTGCCTCGTCGCCGGTAAAAGCCCCGACGAAACCGGCGGAATTTTTTCCGAATGCAGATGTAGATCGAAGCCAAGCGCGTCGATGGCGGCCTGCCACTCCGCCGTATTGACCAGCGGTCGCGCGCATAGCGCGTACGCTTCCATACTCATAAGCCAGTAACTCCAATTCTAATGGCGATTGAAATCAGGCTTTTGACTGAAATTCCTCGCAGAAGATGAATTTCAATAACTGGCACGCTGTCATCGACACCTGCAGCAGCCCTCAATGCTCGGACGCGACTTAGCGACAGCCCGCGCTCACCGGTCTTGATGTCCCAGATCGCCCTGATAGGAGCGGCGCCGGTTCGTCCATCCCGGAGAATTACATCCGTGCGCATGCTGCCTGAGAGACCATGACGAACGATGTCACCGGCGACGAAGCTTTGTTCGACCCCATGCCGCCCAATGCCGGGCAGATCCAACTCACGTAGTCGCGCGGCCAGCTTCGCATGTATCTCGATGCCGTATAAGAACCCCTCTCCGGGCTCAGTATCCTCAACGACCTCCTTCGAAACGTCGAGGATTTCGTCCGTCTTTGCATCGATACGAGGATCACCCGTTTTGTCCTTACGCAGGACGGCAACGGAGCCGCTCCCTCCACACCACCGTCCCTCGCAACCGCGCGGCTGGTCCCGTCGAAATCCAGCCTTGATATCCAGTAGTTGAAGAGCAACAAACGCCAAGCTCAGGCGCAGTTCTGCCTTCGCATAGGCCAAGGCTAGTTCTTGCGCAGGACTTTGCATGGCACCCTGCCCAGATAACTCGTCCCCGTTCTATTCTATGATTTATTTCCTGACGTCAAGCGATTCGCGGCGTCGGCAGATGGGAGCGCCAATTGCCGATCAGCGGCGAGGCCAGCCGCCTGCGGCAAATTATTCTTTGCGCACGATCAAAATGCCTGTGCTTGGCCTGGGCGGCCGGCGCGTGTAGGAATCCCCGTTCCAACGCCCGCCCGTGCACGCCGACGAAAGGCCGGGCATCGCCCCTACCAGAACAGAGGCAGACCATGAGCGCCGGTACCGCCGCCGACAAGCACTTCTCCAACAGCTTCTTCGCCGCCCCCCTGACGGAGGCCGATCCCGAGATCGCCGAGGCGGTGGCCAAGGAGCTCGGCCGGCAGCAGCACGAGATCGAGCTGATCGCCTCGGAGAACATCGTCTCCCGCGCCGTGCTGGAGGCGCAGGGCTCGGTGCTGACCAACAAGTACGCCGAGGGCTATCCGGGCCGGCGCTACTATGGCGGCTGCCAGTTCGTGGACATCGCCGAGAATCTCGCCATCGAGCGCGCCAAGCGCCTGTTCGATTGCGGCTTCGCCAACGTGCAGCCGAATTCCGGCTCCCAGGCCAACCAGGGCGTGTTCCTGGCCCTGATGCAGCCCGGCGACACCTTCCTGGGCCTCGACCTCGCGGCCGGCGGCCACCTCACCCACGGCGCCCCGCCGAACGTGTCGGGCAAGTGGTTCAAGCCGGTCTCCTACACGGTGCGCCGTGAGGACCAGCGCATCGACATGGAGCAGGTCGAGCGCCTCGCCCACGAGCACAAGCCGAAGGTGATCATCGCCGGCGGCTCGGGCTACCCGCGCCACTGGGACTTCGCCAAGTTCCGCGAGATCGCCGACGCGGTCGGCGCCTACTTCATGGTCGACATGGCCCACTTCGCGGGCCTCGTGGCGGCCGGCGTCCACCCGTCGCCGTTCCCGCACGCCCACGTCGCCACCACGACGACCCACAAGACCCTCCGCGGCCCGCGCGGCGGCATGATCCTGACGAACGACGAGGCGCTCGCCAAGAAGTTCAACTCGGCGATCTTCCCCGGTCTGCAGGGCGGCCCGCTGATGCACGTCATCGCCGGCAAGGCCGTGGCCTTCGGCGAGGCGCTGAAGCCCGAGTTCAAGATCTACGCCCGCCAGGTGGTGGAGAACGCCAAGGCGCTCGCCGACACGCTGATCTCGGGCGGCTACGACATCACCTCGGGCGGCACCGACAACCACCTGATGCTGGTCGATCTCCAGCGGAAGGGCCTGACCGGCAAGGCCGCCGAGGCCGCGCTGTCGCGGGCCGACATCACCTGCAACAAGAACGGCGTGCCGTTCGACACGCAGAAGCCGACCATCACCTCGGGCATCCGGCTCGGCACCCCGGCCGGTACGTCCCGCGGCTTCGGCGTCGCCGAGTTCAAGCAGATCGGCGGCTTCATCGTCGAGGTGCTGGACGGGCTCGCCGCCAAGGGTGAGGCCGGCGACAGCGCGGTCGAGGCCGACGTCAAGACCCGCGTCCATGCGCTGACGGACCGGTTCCCGATCTACGGCTGAGGCGTGAGCGCGGCCGGCCTTCCGGGCCGGCCATGCGTAGTCTAGGAAACGGCCGCGGATCGCACCGGTCCGCGGCCGTTTCCATGCCCGAGCACGAAACCCATGCGGTGTCCCTATTGCGGCGGCTCCGAGACCCAGGTGAAGGACTCGCGGCCCTCCGAGGACGGTGCCGCGATCCGGCGCCGCCGGGTCTGCCCGGATTGCGCCGGCCGCTTCACCACCTTCGAGCGCGTGCAGCTGCGCGAGGTCGTGGTGCTCAAGCGCTCGGGCAAGCGCGTGCCGTTCGACCGCGACAAGCTCCAGCGCTCCATCGACGTCGCGCTCCGCAAGCGCGCCGTCGATCCGGATCGGATCGAGCGGCTGGTCAGCGGCATCACCCGGCAGCTCGAGAGCGCTGGCGAGCCTGAGGTGACCTCCGAGGCGATCGGCGAGCTGGTGATGGCCGGGCTCAAAGGCCTCGACGACGTCGCCTACGTGCGCTTCGCCTCCGTCTACAAGAACTTCCGCGAGGCGAAGGACTTCGAGGACCTGCTCGGCACGCTCAGCGACGGCACCCCGGTGCCGGCGCCAGTGCCGGCGGCGGTGCCGGGCCTCGAGGCCGAGCCGGAGCCCGAGACCACGGGCCGGCGCCGCGCCGGACGTTCATGAGCGGCGATACGAACTTCATGCGCCTCGCCCTGGCTTTGGGCCGGCGCGGCCTCGGCACCACTTGGCCGAACCCGTCGGTCGGCGCCGTGGTGGTCGAGCCGGGGACCGGGCGGATCCTCGGCACGGGAGCCACCGCACCGGGCGGGCGCCCGCACGGGGAGCCCCTGGCGCTCGCCGCCGCGGGAGACGCCGCCCGCGGTGCGACCCTCTACGTCACCCTGGAGCCCTGCTCGCATCACGGCCGCACGCCGCCCTGCACCGACGCGGTCCTGGCCTCCGGGATCGCCCGGGTCGTCAGCGCCCTGGAGGATCCCGACCCGCGGGTGGCGGGGCGCGGCCACGATCTCCTGCGGCAGGGCGGCGTCGCGGTCGAGACCGGTCTGTTGCGGGAGGAGGCGGCGCGCGACCATATCGGCCACGTCACCCGGGTGACGCGCGGCCGGCCGGCCCTGCACCTCAAGCTCGCCCGCACCCGTGACGGCTTCTGCGCGGCCGCGGGGCCCGAGCGCCTGCGGATCACCGGACCGGTGGCGGACGGGGCGGTCCATCTCTGGCGGGCGCATGCCGACGCGATCCTCATCGGCATCGGCACCGCCCGGGCCGACGATCCGTCGCTCACCGTGCGGCTGCCCGGGCTCGCCGGGCGCGCGCCGCTGCGGATCGTCCTCGACACGCATCTGCAGCTCTCGCCGGCGAGCGTGCTCGCCCGGACCGCCCACGACACGCCGGTCCTGGTGCTCACCACCCGCTCCGCCCCGGCCCATGCCCGCCGCGCCCTGGAGGCGCTGGGCGTCGAGGTCGCCACGGTCCCCGCCGACCCGGTGGGCGGGATCGACCTGGCGGCGGCCCTGGCGCATCTGGGCGAGCGCGGCCTGACGCGCCTGTGCAGCGAGGGCGGCCCCCGCCTTGCGGAGGCGCTGGCGCGGGCCGATCTGATCGAGGCCTGCACGCTGGTCACCGGGCCGAGGGAGCTGGGCCCGGCCGGCGGCCTGCCGGCGCTCGGCCCCGCCCTGGCCGGCGCCCTGTCTCTTATACACATCTGACGCTGCCGACGAAGAGGATAGTGTA
>CAXDNE010000418.1:0-5291 GCA_963990595.1 uncultured Methylobacterium sp. | reverse complement strand
CGTTCCTCTCACCTTGATTGACGCGCTGGCCTCATCCTGATTGTCGCGCTGCAGCCAAGGCCGCAGGCACCCTCGGCGACGCCAAGTGGATCCAGAAGGGTGGCGGCTACTACTCGGCCTGCAACAAGCAGCTCAAGGGGTAGGCCTGCACGCGGGCCTTGGCGAGCTGCCGTGCGACGTGCGCCTTGCCATCCTACGGAGCGTCGGCGCCGATGCCTGCAACGTGCTGTTAACCATATCAGCTGACCCTTGCCGCATCAGCGAAGCGGCGAGGGCTCTATGGCAACGTCACCCCGACCAACGGCGGCGTTCCTGGCGCGGTACCCGGTGCCGATCGAGCTGATCTCGGCCCTCTACCGCGCGGACGATGGCGAGCGCGACCGCTTGCTGTCCGCCTTACCCGAGCACGGGCGCGCGCGGGTTGCCGCCTACTGCATTGAAACGGAGCGCCTACAGCCCCTCGGCCTGCGGGTGGCGTCCACCTGCGCTGAGGCGAGCCTGGTTCGGGCCGCTGGTGCCGCGATCGGCGCAAGCCTGTTCGCTCGGTCGCGGATCGACGCAGCGACGGCGCACTGAATGGCCATGCTGACGGCCGGCATCGGCCCCTCGGCCCCGCCCGATCTGATCACGGGCGGGGAGGGCCCGATCTCACCAGCTGTGAGCCGATCCGCACGCTGCAACGCGGCCCTGGCCGCATCTCCGCCCAGCCGCGATCCACCAACGACGGAACGAACAGGTCATCACCGGGGCGGAGCCTCCGCGTCTGTTCGAGCTGCGCCAGTTCGACGAACTGTCCGGTAGGCGCTAGCGAGAGGAACGAGAGCACCCGCAGCTGGGCGGAGTTGGGCCAGCTCACAGGCGCTGGCCCCGATCCCGATGGATGTAGGAGGCTATGGCACCGCCGATCAGCACGGTCGCGACTGCCAAGAAGATCAGCTCGATGCCGTCGGCAACAAGGCTCGTCCGCCGCAGCAGGACTGGCCATATCATCAGGAACAGCCCCGCGATCGGAGTGCTGAAGGCGAGGGTGGCGATCACAAACACAAGCCAGCGCGGCAACCCGCGTTCGGGCCGTTCCTCTGGCGGCTTGTAGCCGCTGAGCCGTGTCATCCCTTCTGCTCCCGGAACTGGATCCCGGCTCCGGCGCGGAACCGAGGACGGATGGTGGCACGCCGTTCGTGGTAGCGCTGCGAACCGAACAGCTGCTCCAGAGCATTATTGGTACGCGGCAGGTCGGTCCGGTCGGCGGCGTGGAACAGCCCGGGCCAGTAGCTGCGCGCCACCTTGCGGAAGTGGTCGAGGGCGACCCCGAGATCGCCGACACGGTGGCGGTGACGCCGCATCGATGCCAAGAGACCATCGAAGCGGCGCCGGACCTTGGCTCCCGTCTCCTCGGCAGGATTGGCCAAGAGGCGCGCGGCAGCGTGCACGAAGACGAAGCCCTGCTCCACCGCAGGCCAGAGCGGCGCCGTGCCGGCGAGCGCTCGCTCGATCAGGTGCTGGAGCCGCGCGAGCGGGCGGCTGCCCTGTGCTCCGGGCCCCCTTTTGAGCGCACCCGTTCCAAGCTCCCGGCCACCTTCTCCAATCGGCCTTTCAACCGCAGGCCGGCCGCGTCGAGCGGGGCGCGGCCGTCGTCGGTGATCGCGCTGCGCACGGCCGCCGCGTAGCCCCGTACCAACTCCGCCTCTGGATCGGTCCGCCCCTCCACCGCCCGCTCGATCGGGCGAACCCCGCGCACGCCCTTCTTCAGCTCCTTCTTGGCGTGCCAGTCAGCCTCAAAGATCGGCAGCGCCGCCTCCCGCAAAAAGTGGAAGTGGCAGAGTTGCAGAGTTGGTGCGGCACGCCTGGCAGCACGGCGGCCACCGCCTTGCGGATCGAGTGCTGGCCGTCACTGATCACGCCCGTGATCGGTCGGCCCACAGCCTCGACCACCTCGCGCAGTAGGATAGCGAGATCCTCGGCTGTGCTCGACAGCAGGCTGCGCGCCAGGAGCACCGTGCCCGAGAGGCAGTCGCGCAGGACCCAGAGCACTTCATGCCCGACGTAAGGCTGCGGGCCGTCGAGGGCGAGGACGATCCGATCCTGCCCGGCCAGTTGCCGGCGCAGGTGAACAGGGTCGCCGAGTTGGGCGGCCAGCAGCTCGTCGTAGCGGTCGAGCAGGTTGGTCACGCTGCGCTCGGCAATCCCGACACCGCGCCCGCGCAGGATCGCGTGGATCTCCGGGACGGAGCGGTGCTCGCGGTGACGCAGGGCGCCCACCAGCGCCACGACGTCGAGGCCGAACTCATGCTGCGGTAGGGCGAGCGCGCCCTCGGCCTCTGGTCGGTAGGGCGTGTGGAGGCGGGCACAGCTCTCCGCCTCGCAGCGACGGATCTTCAGCCGTAGCCGCACCGTGCCGGAGAGCGTCACCAGCGTGCGGCGGTTCTCGTAGCGGATGCGCATGCTCGTTCCGCAGCCTGGGCAGAGCCGGCGAAGCGGCACCAGCGTCCGCTCACGATCGGGAACGCGAATTTAGGTGCGGGACAGGGCGCGCCTCCATCAGGCGTCTCCAGGTCCGCAAGCTACCAGACAGCCAGCTTTGCCGTCCTAGTTTTTTTGAGCAGGCGGTTTTTCAGGACGAGGTCGGCCACGACCTCCTTCAGCGCACCTGCCTCGCGGCGCAGCTCCTTGACCTCATCAGCCGTGGCGGCCCGTGCCGTGTCGCCGGCCAGCCGCTTCTTGCCGGCTTCCAGGAACTCCTTGGACCAGCCGTAGTACATCGAGCTGGCGATACCCTCGCGGCGGCACAACTCGGCGATGCTGCCCTCGCCGCGCAGCCCTTCCAGAACGATGCGGATCTTCTCCTCGGCCGAGAACTGCCGGCGCGTGGCCCGGCGGATGTCCTTGATCACGGCTTCTGTCGGCTTACGTGCCGGCCCGGATGTCTGTTTCATCTTCCCTCCTGGGGGCTAAGATGAACCAGACATCCTCCGTTCGTGAAGGGCCTCAATCTGTCTCAGGAGTGCTGACAGAGAACAGTCGGATCCCGATGGCCTACATTTCGGCCGAGGTCCCACAAATCGAGCAGATGCGCGACCTTGATCGCCTGAAGAAGCTGTGCCCGCAGCTCGTGACTGCCAAGACATTGCTGGCCGGTCATTTCAACACGATTGAAGTCGCTGATCAGGTCAACGCGATGATTGAAAGTTTTCTTGCTGTTGGGATAAGGCCCTTGGATCAAGTGTCGCATATGTAGAAAATTCATCAAAAATGGCGCTGCTGACTCGATGACCTGTATATTGGGGCGGGGCAAATGGGAGGTTACTGCATGATGGCACCCATGAGTAGCCGAAAGGTCAGATCCGGGTGGCTGACAGGCACGGGTGGCCCATAGTCCAGCGATGAATGCGATCGGACGCTGTTGCACGTGTTCTGCCAAAGGCCAATCACGATCCGTACTTCCTTCAGTGAGTAGAAGATCTCCTGCCTCAGACACTCGTCACGGAGTCTGTCGTTGAAGCTCCCGCACCATTTGTTCCCCGACGGTAATCCTGGTGCGATGTACTGGATCTGCAAGCCGGCTTTGGCGGCCCATTTGCGCAGCGCTTTGGAGACTATCTCGCGGCTATGTCGCAACGGATATGCTCCGGGATGCCATGTAGGCACATCGCATCGGCCAGGGCCTCGATCACGCCGATGCTGTTGATGCGCCGCGCCACCTTCAGCGAGAGGCGGGCCCGGCTGTGCTCGTCAATCAGCGTCAGGACGCGCAAGCTCCGGCCGTTGTGGATCTATGCCTGCACGAAGTCGAAGCACCACATGTGATTGTGGTGGAGCGGCCGTAGTCGTTTGCCCGAGCCGTCGTTGAGCCACGGGCGGCTGCGCGGGGCCTGTTGCAAACGCGGACGCGCTGAGGTTCACGGCTCGTTAGCCCTACCTGCCCGGCGTGACACTACGTCCTCGGAACTGGCCTATGATCCTCAACATGCTTGCCCGCTGGCCATAGCCAAGAGCCGCCAAGCGGGCCTGCTACCCCGGATGCCGACCCACTACGTCATCAAGCATCTGCAGCAAGGGACCGAGAGCGACCACTTCCGGGTCAAGCAAGCAATGCCGTGGGTGGGCGGGTTCCGCTCGTTCAACACGGCTCGGCGCATGACCTGCGGCTTCGATGCCTTGCTATGCCTGCGCAAGGGCTTCGGCTTTGCCGGTCCGTGGGTCGTGCCCGAGCAGAATCAGCTACTCGCGCATTGCTTCGGACTTCCCGCCGCGATCAAAGCATGACGCGGGATAGCAGAGCCCCCCTCCGCAGCTCGCATACGGGTTTGCGACATGCCCCCAGATACCCGTCCTACACCCAGCTCACACCACCCGGATTTTGCCAATAGCGTGCGATCGTTTTTTGTAGATGTTTACGGCGGTGCGCCAGTGCTGGCCATGATTTCGGTACTGCCGCGCGTGGCGGTGTTGGTGGAGGCGCAGCATTGAGCTGTGAGTGCTGGGCGGAGGCGCCGTTGACGCGGTGACAACCCCAAGGCTAGCGCGGTCGAGGCGCGCAAGTTCGACATTGCGGTCGCCGAGCGCGCCTGGGTTCGGGTACCCGCACGCCACCGCGCCGCTCCAGCGGTCGGCTGAGTCGAGCCAGCTGATCCGTCCCGACACCCTGGTTGAGACGTTCAGGCATAGTATGGAGCACAACTGACATTACAAGTCCCATTTCCGGCCGGTACGAAGGACGCACTGAATGCAACGCAGTGGAGGCCACTATGAACTTCCTCATCGACAAGCTGGCTCGCTCAGGCCTGCTCCGGCGCGACCTCGACTACCACCTGATCCGGGCGGCGATGGTCGTCATCTTCGCTTGGTTCGGATACGATAAGTGGTTCGAAGCTGAGATCCGGGGCCTTCTCCCCTTGATCACGCATGGCCCGTTCACCTTCTGGACAATCCCGATCCTGGGCGTACGCGGCACGGCCATTTTCCTCGGCGCCTCCGAATGGACCTTTGGCACGCTCCTGCTCCTGGGCTTTTGGAACAAGAAGCTGGGTGTGTTGGGCGCCCTCGGTTCTACCGCCACCTTCATCTCGACTCTGACGATCCTGCCGTTTGTGCCCGATGCCTGGGATGCGGGCGCTGGCGGGTTCCCCGCCATGGCGATGAACGCCGCCTTCCTCCTGAAGGATCTGGTCCTGCTGGTCGTCTCAGTCTACCTGCTCAGGCAGGACGTGGCACGGGTGGTCGCAGCTCGCGATACCGGTTGATCGGCCCCCACGAGGTGGTCCAAGGTCAAAGTTAGTGCAGGGTTGGTCGCT
>CAXDNE010000417.1:0-5308 GCA_963990595.1 uncultured Methylobacterium sp. | reverse complement strand
CCTCTTGTCTCGTGGGCTCGGAGATGTGTATAAGAGACAGTCGCCGCCCTGATCCGCTCCGGCGCCAGCGACGTCGATCTGGATCCGCTGACCCATGTGGCCGACGCCTTCCTGCGCGGCGAGCGCCGGATCGTGGAGGCCTTCGCGGGCTGACCGGCCCGGGTCCCGGCGGAACACGCACGCGCCGGGGCCGATCGGGGCCGCGCGTCTGCGGGGGCGTCGGCGACGGGGCGGACCACGCGATGGGCGGCGCAAGCGGCGGGCGTCGGCGCGGCCGGGCGGAGACCGGCCGCGCGGTTCAGGCGCCGGCGAGGTCGATCGCGTAGAGGTACTGCTTCGCGGTGATGAACAGGCGCCCCTCGCCCGGACCGAAGCAGCAATTCGAGCAGACCTGCGGTGTCGGGATCAGCCCGATCCGGTGCCCCTCGGCGGAGAAGACCTGGATGCCGGCCTCGGAGCTCGTCCAGATCCAGCCGCGGCGGTCGACACACAGGCCGTCCGGGACGCCGGGCTCGATCTCGGCGAAGACGCGCTTCTCACCGAGGGTCTGATCCGCGCGCACCGGGACGGCGTAGATCGCGTGCCCGTCGCCGCCCTCCGTGCGCGAGGTGTCGGTGATGTAGAGTGTGCGCCCGTCGGGGGCGAAGGCGAGCCCGTTCGGCTGGCCCAGCTCGGCCACGCGCGCGAGGGCGCCGCTGCCCGGATCGAAGCGGTAGACGCTGTGATGGCCGAGGTCGGAGGCGGCGAGGCGCCCCTGCCTCGGGCTGTTGAGCCCGTAGATCGGGTCGCTGAACCACAGGGCCCCGTCGGCGGCGCAGACCACGTCGTTGGGGGAGTTGAACCGGTCGCCCCGATACGTCTCCACCAGTACCTCGTAGCGCCCGTCCGGCCGCGTGCGGGAGAGGCGGCGGGTGCCGTGCTCGCAATGGACGAGGTTGCCGTCGCGGTCGATTGTGTGGCCGTTGATGAAGGGCGTGGCGTCGAGCACCACCTCGACCCGGCCATCCGGGTGCCAGCCGAGGACCCGACGCCCCTCGATATCCGACCAGACCAGGATCCCGCGGGCCGGCCACCAGACCGGCCCCTCGCTGAACACCGCTTGGTCGTAGAGGGCGACGAGCCGGGCCGCATGCGGCACCACGGCGGAGAATCGCGGATCCTGCGCACGCGGCGGATCGACATGGGGAACGGGGTCGGGTGGCCCGGCCGGGCGCAGCAGGTCTGGCATGGGATGTCCGCGCTCCTTCCCGGACGTGTTCACCCGCCGGAGGCGCCTGGTCGGCACGGATCCTGCGGGACCGGCTGGCGCCGCCGGCCGTTCGGGATACGCCCGGGATCTCGGCCCCCCGGGCCGGGGGCCCGCCGGTTTGCTCGGACAACCGCGCCCGGCAGGGCCGGTTCGCGGAGGCGCGGAGAAGGTTCGCAGGGCCGAGTCCCGGCCGCGCCGCACGCGCGCACGGGCCCGACAACAAAGTTCCAAGCACGCGCCTGCCGGCAGAAGATTTCAGCACCTCACAGCCCGTATCGTGAGATCACATCATCGTTCCGGACAGCATCGGCCCCCGTCCGCGCGCTGAATCGCGGACGAGCCACGCATCAGCCGAGATAAAACTGCGCTCATAACGCGCGATTATGGGGATGACGTTTCTCGATTCCTGGACAATTGGGAAAGCCGTTTCATTGACGTCTGCGGAGAGGGCGATCAATTCTAGCGGCCAGTTCGGACGCCCGATCGCGCAGCCTCCACTCGTCCCGATCGGAGCGCTTCGCCATCCCGCCCCACCGCAAGGCACCCAGAATGACACGACCGAGACTCGTCGGGCTGAGCGCGAACGTGCAGCGCCCGTCCAAGACCCGCACCCTGGTCGACGCGGTGCTGCGCGAGGCCAGCGCCCGGGCCCCGCTCGACGCGCGCATCCTGGACTTCGTTGATGCCGGCACCGGCCTCGGGGCGGCCTGGACCCGCGACCAGCTTCCGCAAGCCGCCCGGGCGGTGCTCGACGCGATCGAGGCGGCCGACGGGCTCGTCGTCGGCTCGCCGGTCTACAAGGGCGCCTATACCGGCTTGTTCAAGCACCTGTTCGACCTGGTCGATCCGGGGGCGCTGGCCGGCAAGCCCGTGGCGATCGTGGCCACCGGCGGCGGTTCGCGCCACGCCCTCGTGGTGGAGCACGCGTTCCGGCCGCTCTTCGGCTTCTTCGGCGCGCTCCAGATCCCTACGGCGATCTACGCGTCGGACGCGGATTTCCGCGACGGCGCGCTCACCGAGGCCGGCCTGCGCGCCCGCGCCGCGGAGGCGGGCGCGCAGCTCGCCGCGCTGCTCGTGCACCGGGCGGCGGCCGCCGCGCCGGTCGCGCTCGTCGCCGCCGAGTGAGCCGCACGATGCTCGACCGCCGCAGCCTGCTGGCCGCCCTCGCGGCCCTTCCCCTCGCCCGGAGCGCCCGCGCGGCCGAACCCGGCGTGGTGCGGATCGGCTACCAGAAGAACGGCATCCTGGTCGTCGCCAAGCAGCAGGGGATCATCGAGAAGCGCCTGGAGCCCCTCGGGCAGAGCGTGCGCTGGGTCGAGTTCTCCTTCGGGCCGCCCATGGTCGAGGCCCTCTCCGTGGGCGGGCTGGATTTCGGCCTGCTGGGCGACGCGCCGCCGATCTTCGCGCAGGCGCGGGGCTCCGACCTCCTCTACGTGGCGGCCCAGGAGGCCGGCGGCTCCGGCGCCGGAATCCTGCTGCCCAGTGGCTCGACCCTGCGCAGCCTCGCCGAGCTCAAGGGCAAGCGCGTCGCCTTCGCCAGGGCGACGAGCGCGCACAATCTGACGGTGGCGGCCCTCGAGAAGGCCGGCCTCGCCTATACCGACATCGAGCCGGTGATGCTGGCCCCCGCCGATGCCGCGGCGGCCTTCGCCCGGGGCAGCGTGGACGCCTGGGTGATCTGGGATCCCTATCTCGCCATCGCCGAGGCGGCGGAGGGGGTCCGGGCGCTCGCCTACGCAACCACGATCACGCCGCAGAACAACTTCCTCTTGGCGCGCCGGAACTTCGCCGAGGCCCAGGGGCCGGCACTCGCCGCGGCGATCGACGCGCTGGGCGAGGTGGCGGCCTGGTGCCGGCAGAACCGCGGCGCGGTCGCCGAACTCCTGTCGCAGGGCACCGGCGTGCCGCTGGCGGCCACGCGCCGGGCGGTGGACCGGACCGACTACGTCATCGGACCGATGACCGAGCGCGTCGTCGCCGAGCAGCAACGGGTCGCCGACCGCTTCCACGCCCTGAAGCTGATCCCGAAGCCGGTCCGGATCGCCGACGCGGTCTGGACGGCCCCCGCCCGCAACGGCTGAGACGGAGAGCGGAGCCCCATGACCGATCGAACGCCCCACGCCCTGTCCCTGGCGCCCGCCGGGAATGCCCCGAACCGACGCCTGCTCCTGTCCGCCGGCCTCGGCGTCGCGGCGGCCGCGCTGCTGCGCCCCGCCCGCGCGGCGGGCGGCATCCGGATCGGCTACCAGAAATACGGTGCCCTCGTGCTGCTCAAGGCCCGCGGCACCCTGGAGACGGCGCTCCGGCCGCTGGGCACCACGGTGACGTGGTCGGAATTCCCGTCCGGGCCGCCCCTGCTGGAGGCCCTGAACGCCGGGGCGATCGATTTCGGCACGGCCGGGGAGGCGCCGCCGATCTTCGCGCAAGGCGCGAGCCCGGAGCTGCGCTACGTCGCCACCGAGCCGCCGGCCCCGCGGGGCGAGGCGATCCTCGTGCCCAAGGACAGCCCCGCGCGCAGCGTCGCCGACCTGCGCGGCAAGACCATCGCGCTCAACAAGGGCTCCAACGTCCATTTCCTGCTGGTGCGGGCCCTGGAGCAGGCGGGCCTGCCCTACGACGCGGTGAAGCTCGCCTTCCTGGCGCCGGCGGACGCCAACGCCGCCTTCGTGCGCGGCGCGGTCGATGCCTGGGCGATCTGGGACCCGTATCTCGCCGCCGCCGAGCGCGCCACCGGAGCCCGGGTGCTGGCGGACGGGCAGGGGATCGCGCCCAACCGCGAGTTCTACCTGTCGCGCCGCGCCTTCACGGAGGCGAGCCCGGAGATCGTCTCGGCCGTGATCGCGGCGATCGGGTCCATCGACGCCTGGGCGGCGGGGCATGCCGACACGGTGGCGGCGGAGCTCGCGCCGGCGATCGGTGTCCCGGCCCCGGTTCTGCAGGTCGCCCTGGAGCGCCAGTCCTACGGGGCGGCGCCCCTGGACGCCACGGCCATCGCCGACCAGCAGAAGGTGGCCGACGCCTTCCACGGCCTCGGCCTCCTGCCCAAACCCATCCGGGTCGCCGACGCGGTCTGGTCGCAGCCCCGGCGCGAGGCCGATACCAGGGCGGAGAACCGGTGATGCGCAGCGCCAAGCTCGATCGTCTGCGCGACTCGGCCGTGCCCTGGCTCCTGCCCGCGGCGCTCCTCCTGGGCTGGCAGGCCGCGGTCTCGGCCGGCCTCGTCTCCAACCGGTTCATGCCGGCGCCCCTCGACGTGGTCCGGGCCGGCTGGGAGGCCGGGCGCACCGGCGAGCTCTGGACCAATCTCGGAGTCAGCACCCTGCGGGCGCTGGCGGGCTTCGTGATCGGCGGCGGGATCGGCTTCGCGCTCGGCCTCGCCAACGGCCTGTCGCGCCTGTCGGAGCGGCTCACCGACACCTCGGTGCAGATGGTCCGCAACGTGCCCCACCTGTCGCTGATCCCGCTGGTGATCCTCTGGTTCGGCATCGGCGAGGAGGCCAAGCTGTTCCTCGTGGCGCTCGGCGTGTTCTTCCCGATCTACGCCAACACCCTGCACGGCATCCGCTCGGTGGATCCGGGCCTCGTGGAGATGGGCCGGGTCTACGGCATGTCCCGGGCGGAGCTGTTCGCCCGGGTGGTCCTGCCCGGCGCCCTGCCGTCGATCTTCGTGGGCCTGCGCTACGGCCTGGGCATCATGTGGCTGACCCTCATCGTCGCCGAGACGATCTCGGCCTCGTCGGGGCTCGGCTACATGGCCATGCAGGCGCGCGAGTTCATGCTGGTCGACGTCGTGGTGCTGGCGATCCTGATCTACGCCGCCCTGGGCAAGCTCGCCGACGCGCTGACGCGCCAGCTGGAGCGCGCCTGCCTCGCCTGGAACCCCGCCTACAGGAGCGCCTGATGCTGCTCGACGCCGTCCGCCGCGCGGCGCTGCCCGCCGCCCCGCGCGGCGCTTTTCTCGTGTTCGTCGTCTTCTTCTTCTTCCTCTTCTGCTTCTTCTTCTTCTTATTCTTCTTCATCATCATCATCATCAGCATCATCATCATCTTCATCATCATC
>CAXDNE010000416.1:0-5316 GCA_963990595.1 uncultured Methylobacterium sp. | reverse complement strand
TACACTATCCTCTTCGTCGGCAGCGTCAGATGTGTATAAGAGACAGTGCGTGGGGCGCGCGAGAGCATAGGTCGGTGAGAAGCGGATACGGGATGCGCGGGGCAGCCTGCACCAGGATGATCCGGCTCCCGACCTCATCGTGAGGTGCCGCGGAGCGGCCTCGAAGAAGCCTTCCAGCCCGCCCCGCGATGCCTGGAGCCCTCCTTCGAGGCCTCCGCTGCGCTCCGGCACCTCGGGATGAGGGCGCGGGTTGGACGGCCTTTCCCCGGTCAGGCTCCGCATCGGCATCGTGTCGTGTACGGTGGAACGCACAGACCGGCCCCCGCCAGCGACAGGACAGGCCCATGATGGACGATGCGATCACCGACCCGAATGCCCCGCACGCGGACGGGATGGGCCACAGGACCGAGAAGCTCCCCGTCGGGCAGGCCGATGTCGCCGCCGGGCTCGCCGAGGTCCGGGCGGCGATCGCCCGGGCGGCCGAGGATTCGGAGCGCGATCCGGCGGAGGTCCAGCTCGTGGCGGTCTCCAAGACCGTGCCGGCCGAGGGCATCCTGCCGGCCCTCAAGGCTGGGCAGCGGGTCTTCGGCGAGAACTACGTCCAGGAATCCATGGCGAAATGGCCGGACCTGCGCGCCCGCTACCCGGATGTGGAGCTGCACCTCGTCGGGCCGCTGCAATCCAACAAGGCCCGGGACGCGGTGGCCCTGTTCGACGTGATCCACTCCCTCGATCGCCTGTCGCTCGCGGCGGCCATCGCCAAGGAGATCGAGCGCTCCGGCCGGACCCCGAAGCTGCTGATCCAGGTCAATACCGGCGCGGAACCCCAGAAGGGCGGGGTCCTGCCGGACCAGCTCGACACCCTGCTCTCCGAGTGCCGCGAGACCCATGGGCTCGCGATCCAGGGCCTGATGTGCATCCCCCCGGCCGAGGATCCGCCCTCCGCGCATTTCGCCCTGCTGGCCCGGCTGGCGAAGGCGCACAACCTGCCGATCCTCTCCATGGGGATGAGCGCGGATTTCCCGGCGGCGATCCAGCTCGGCGCCACCCATGTCCGGGTCGGGACCGCGATCTTCGGGGCCCGGACCCGGAAGGCGTGAGCCTCAGCCGATCCGCAGATGCGTCCGCGGCCCGAGGCGCCGGAGCAGCCGCAGCAGGTCGGCCCGGGCGAGGGCGACACAGCCCTCCGTGGGGCGGTAGCCGTCCCGGGCGATGTGCAGGAAGATCGCCGAGCCCCGCCCCTTCCGGATCGGGCCGCGGTTGTAGTCGAGATCGATCACCACGTCGTAGAGCCCGTCGCCGCGCCACATCGATTCGGCGCTGACGCCCGGCGCCGGCAGGCGGATCGGCCGGTTGTAGCGGCGGTCTTGGCGATCGTCGCACCAGCCGTCATCGGGCCGGGTGGCCCGCAGGGGCAGCGCCGTGCGCGGCCGGATCCCGAGATGGTCGGGCCGGTAGGCGCCACCCCGCAGCCGGAACCGGCCCCGTGGCGAGCCGCCGTCGCCCTCGCGCTTGTCGCAGACCATGCCGCCGGATCCGAGGGCACAGGGGATCACGGCCGGGCCGACGAGGAGCTGCCCGCGCCGGCGGTCGGTGACCAGCGCCCGCACGCGGATCTCCCCCAGGGTCAGACGGACGGAACCGGACTGCCTGCTCGGTCGCCGCTGCACCATCGCCCTCCCCGCTCGCGCCGGCCGAACCGGCCCGTCCGGCGCGGCTTATGCCCGATATCCGCACAGGAAACCGATGAAAAATTGCGCACAAGGCAATTTCCGGCCACAAAGCTCGCCCTATCCTTGGCGGGAAACCCGGCCGCCGAGCCGGGATTCGGGAGCGAACCAGCCCGCGGCCATCCCGGCGCGGACCGACGCCCTCGGATCCCGGCCCGACGCGCCCGGGCCACCGCACCGTCTCGATGCGCCGGACCGGTCGCCGATGCGGCGGAAACAATGATGCGGAAACAAATGCCTCGGCAGAATCGCCGCGCGCGGTCCTGCTGAGATCCTACAGTCAACGCACGCTGCGCCGGGAAGACGGCCCTCCCCTTCCCGCAGCCTGCTCTGAGGCCCCGGACGATGCCGAACGCCTACCACTTGCTGATCTGCGACGACGACGCGATCCTGCGCGACACCCTCACGGAGCAGCTCGACCTCTGCGACGAGTTCACGGTGGTCACCGCGGCCAACGCGGCGGACGCGATCCGGCGGGTGGCCGCGGAGCGGATCGACCTGGCGGTGATGGATGTCGGCCTGCCCGATCTCGACGGGCGCGAGGCCGTGCGCCGGATGCGCGCCGGCGGCTTCCGCGGCCCGGTGATCATGCTCACCGCCCAGGATTCCGAGGCGGACCACGTCGAGGGGCTGGAGGCCGGCGCCAACGACTACGTCACCAAGCCGTTCAAGTTCGGCATCCTGCTGGCCCGCATCCGGGCCCATCTGCGCAGCCACGAGGCTTCCGAGGACGCGGTGTTCCAGATCGGACCCTACACGTTCCGACCCGGCGCCAAGCTGCTGGTCGGCGAGCGCGGCTCGAAGCTCAAGCTCACCGAGAAGGAGACCGCGATCCTGCGCTTCCTCTACCGGGCGGGCCGGGCCGTGGTGAACCGCGACACGCTGCTGGCCGAGGTCTGGGGCTACAACGCCCACGTCACCACGCACACGCTGGAGACCCATATCTACCGGCTGCGCCAGAAGATCGAGCCGAACCCCGCCACCGCCGCGATCCTCGTGACGGAGGGCGGTGGATACAAGTTGCTGCCCTGACGAAATGAAGTTTTCCGTGTAGGCGATCCGGCAGGTTCGCGTGCGCGCAGGGTGGTGAGGCGTTCTTGGGGCTCGACGACGATATCGCGATCCTCGCGGCCGCACCGCTGTTCGGCTTCCTCGACCGGGATGCCCTGCGCCTGCTGACCTTCGCGGCCGAGCGGCGCGAACTCGCCGACGGCGACCTGCTGTTCTCCCGGGACGATCCGGCGGATGGCGGCTTCGTGGTCATGTCGGGCACGATCCGGCTCGAACCGCGGGTTGCGGGGGCCGAGCCGGTGCGGGCCGGGCGCTCCGCGCTGGTCGGTCAGCTCGCCCTGTTCGTGCGCGGCACGCGGCCCACCGAGGCCCGGGCCGAGGGAACGGCCGAGGTCATGCGGATCACCCCGGCGCTGATGCGCCGCGTGCTGGAGGAGTTTCCCCAGGCCGCGCAGGCGGTCCACGACACGCTGGCGGAGGATCTGCTCGCCCTCGCGGCCGATCTCGATCAGGTGCGCGGTCTGCTCGAGGTGATCGACGGCATCTCCTCAGGTGACAGCCCCGGTGGCCGCTTGTAAGCACGGGGTCCCGCCGCAAGAGTTTCGACCCTTCATGTCACAGGCCGGCCTGCCCCATTCCGATCTCGCCCAGACCATCGAAGCCGCCTGGGAGGACCGCGCCAACGTCTCGACCGCGACCCGGGGTGCGGTGCGCGAGGCCGTCGAGACGGCGCTGAACCTGCTCGATTCCGGCGAGGCCCGGGTCGCCGAGAAGAGCGGCGGCCAGGACTGGGTGGTCAACCAGTGGCTCAAGAAGGCGGTGCTGCTCTCCTTCCGCCTCAACGACATGGCGACGATCGAGGGCGGCCCCGGGGGGGCGCCCTGGTGGGACAAGGTCGCCTCCAAATTCGCCGGCTGGGGTGAGGCCGAGTTCCGGGCCGCGGGCCTGCGGGCCGTGCCCGGCTGCTTCGTCCGCCGCGGCTCCTACATCGCCCCCGGCGCCGTGCTGATGCCGAGCTTCGTCAACCTCGGCGCCTATGTCGGCGAGGGCACCATGGTCGATACCTGGGTGACGATCGGCTCCTGCGCGCAGGTGGGGAAGAACTGCCACATCTCCGGCGGCGCCGGCATCGCGGGCGTTCTGGAGCCGCTCCAGGCCAACCCGGTGATCATCGAGGACGATTGCTTCATCGGCGCCCGCGCCGAGGTGGCCGAGGGCGTGATCATCGGCCAGGGCAGCGTCCTGTCCATGGGCGTCTATATCGGCGCCTCCACCAAGATCGTGGACCGCACCACCGGCGAGGTGATGTATGGCCGCGTGCCGCCCTACTCGGTGGTCGTCTCGGGCACGATGCCCGGCAAGGCGCTGCCGGACGGCTCGCCCGGTCCCGGCCTGTACTGCGCGGTGATCGTGAAGCGCGTCGATGCCGGCACCCGGTCCAAGACCGCCATCAACGAGCTGCTGCGCACCTGATCGTCCGGGACGGGGGCGCGCGATCGAGACGCGGGATCTGACCCTCACGGTGGCGGGGCGGCCGGTCCCGACCGCCTGCGACGTGATCGGGCCAGCGGCCGGAGACCCGCCGGAGGCGCTGCTGCTCCCGGCCCTGTCGACGATCTCGGCGCGGGCCGAGATGCGCGGGCTCGCCGGCGATCTCGGATCGGAATACCGCTGCCTCATCCCCGACTGGCCGGGTTTCGGCGCCCGCCCCCGGGCGCGGGTGCCCCTCGCCCCGGAGACCTTCCACGCCTTCCTGGACGCGCTGCTCGCCGCCGCGCCCGGCCCCTACGGTCTGGGGGTCGCGGCCGGCCACGCCGCCGGCTATCTGGTCGCCGCCGCCCGGAGACACCCGGAGGCCTTCGCCCGGCTGGTCCTGGTGGCGCCGACCTGGCGGGGGCCGCTCCCCACCGCGATGCCGGGGCGGGCCCACTGGTTCCCGCGCATCCGCCGGGCCGTGGAGGCCCCCGTCCTCGGCGAGGCGCTGTACCGGATCAACATCAGCCCGCCGATCATCGGCCGGATGATGCGCGCCCATGTCTATGCCGACCCGGCCCACGTCACCCCGGCGGTGATCCGGGACAAGCACGCGGTCACCCGGCAGCGCAACGGCCGCTTCGGCACCGCCGCCTTCGTCACCGGCGGCCTCGATCCGGTGGGCAGCCGCGCGGCCTTCCTCGACCTGTTCGGCGAATCCATGCCGCCGGTTCTGGTGCTGCGGCCCGAGGGCGCCCCGCGCCGCTCGGGGGCCGAGATGGACGCGCTCATCGCCGGCGGCCGGGTGAGGGGCGCCATGATCCCCGGCGCCCTGAGCCCGCACGAGGAATATCCGGTCGCGGTCGCGGCGGCGATCCGAACAGGCTGAGCGATCCGGCGGCGCGGCACGTCGCCGGCCCTGGACACGATCCTGCGCCTGTGCAGGGACTGATCGGGCCGGCGGACCCGTCCGACCGGCAGCGGGAGCGGCCCGCAATCCCCGTCCGACAGAGCCACGGATCCGATGCCTCGCACCCTGTCTCTCCCGGTCCTCGCCCTCCTCGCCGCCGCGTTCCCCGCCTGGGCCGAGGAGGCCCCCCGC
>CAXDNE010000415.1:0-5341 GCA_963990595.1 uncultured Methylobacterium sp. | reverse complement strand
TTCCGGCTCCGCGACGAGGAGGCGCTGACGCCGGAGACCGTCACCCGCCTCGCCGAGGCGGCCTACGAGCAGTACGGCTTCAACGACTTCAAGCTGAAGGGCGGCGTTCTGCGCGGCGAGGCGGAGATCGCCGCGGTCACCGCCCTCCACGCGCGCTTCCCGAAGGCCCGCGTCACCCTCGACCCGAACGGCGCTTGGTCGCTCGACGAGGCGATCCGCCTCTGCAAGGGCCAGGGCCATGTGCTGGCCTATGCCGAGGATCCCTGCGGCGCGGAAGGCGGCTTCTCGGGCCGCGAGATCATGGCCGAGTTCCGTCGCGCCACCGGCCTGCCGACCGCCACCAACATGATCGCCACCGACTGGCGCCAGATGAACCACGCCATCCAGCTCGGCGCCGTCGACATTCCCCTCGCCGACCCGCATTTCTGGACGCTCGCCGGCTCGGTGCGGGTGGCCCAGCTCTGCCGCGACCACGGCCTGACCTGGGGCTCGCACTCGAACAACCATTTCGACGTGTCGCTCGCGATGTTCACCCACGTGGCGGCGGCGGCGCCGGGCACCGTCACGGCCATCGACACCCACTGGATCTGGCAGGATGGCGAGCGCCTGACCAAGGAACCGCTGGCGATCCGCGGCGGCCTCGTGCAGGTGCCGGAGCGGCCGGGCCTCGGCATCGAGCTCGACTGGTCGGCGGTCGAGGAGGCGCACGCCCTCTACTGCGACCACGGGCTCGGCGCCCGGGACGACGCGGCGGCGATGCAGTTCCTGATCCCCGGCTGGACCTTCGATCCGAAGAAGCCCTGCCTGGTCCGCTGACCGATCTCAGGACGGACCTCCGCCGGCGTCCTGGCGCATCGCCGCCAAGCGGCCCTGCGAGAGACCTGCCGGCAGGCCGGGCTGCGGAGCGGCCCTGATCCCCGCAGTCTCTCCTCGCCCCACGGGAGCGCTGTCGCCTCGGCCGCAGGGCGCCGGCTGGCGGACGCGGCGCCCCGGCCTCGCTCGATCCGGAGCCTGCCCCGACGCGCGGGCGCGCGGCGGCCATGCCGCTCTCGGTGGTAGGCGTTCGGCAAGCTCAGGTTGCGCGGCTGCTCGGCGAGGCCGGACCTGCGTTCATGGTCGATCCTGTAATTGCATCGTTGCTACAGGCAACAATCCGTATCGGCCCATATTCCCAATTATAGTGAGAAACCAAGATAGGTCATACTGTCGGACCGTCGCGGGCACGCCGTGAAGACTGTAGGTTTATTGATCTATCGTCTTTGCATGCGGCTGCGGTCTGATCTATTGAGCTCCAAAGCTCGTCTGCGGCGATGGTCCGCCGTGTTCGGCGGCCCGGATGGTGCGGTGGTCGGAAAATCCGCTGATGGAGACTCTATTTTCCACGGACGATCTCAGCCCGCGGCTCCGCTATGCGCGCTGGCGCGAGACGTTGATGGGCCGGGGCGTGCCCCTCGAGCAGGCGCGCCTCGACGACGGCCCGTTCGACGGCAGGCTGGAGATCGCCAAGGTCGGCCCCCTCCTCATGACCCGCGTCTCGCACGGTGCGCTCCGCAGCCAGGCGACGCCGGATCTGATCCGGCGCAACGGCAAGGACGGGACCGTCGTGGTGATCTTCAAGCGCGCGGGCGTGTCGACGCGCAGCCAGGATGACCGGTCCTCCGTGCAGCGGGCCGGAGACTTCGTCGTGCTCGACCACCGCCCCGCCGTCCACGAGTCGAGCGCCGGCAGCCAGACCCTGTTCCTGGAGATCCCGCGGGAGCGCCTCGAGAAAGTCCTCGGTCCGAGCCGGCTGTACACGTCCCTGACCGTGGGCCGGGACCTCGCCGCCGCCGCCCTGACGGTGCAGTTCTTCCAGGAACTGATCCGCGTGCGCCACAGGCTGGACGCCGAGACGGCGGCCCGCATGGCGGCGGCCGGCACCGACCTGATCGTGGCCAGCCTCGCCGCGCGCCTGGCGAAGGACGTGCCGCGGCCGATCCAGGGCACCCTCGTGCTGCAGCGGGCCAAGGCGCATGTCGAGGCGCATCTGGGCGATCCGGACCTCGATCCGCCCCGGCTCGCCGCCGCGATGGGCGTGTCGCTGCGCCGGCTCCAGGAACTGTTCCACGAGCGCGGCCTGCACATCTCCGATTGGATCTGGCGGCGCCGGCTGGAGGTGGCGGCCGAGTGCCTGGGCGATCCCGACCGCGCGCACGCGGCGATCGGCGACTTGGCCTACCGGTGCGGCTTCTCCAGCCAAGCCCACTTCTCCCGCCGCTTCAAGGACCGCTACGGCCTGAGCCCGCGGGATTACCGCCACGACGCCGTGTCTCGCCGGCAGCCCTGCGGCCCTTGAAGCGGCCGGCACCGGTCGGCATCTCCTGGAGGATGCGCGATGCCACTCTCGACGAGGCCAGCCTCGCCCGCTTTCTCGAGGCCTTCTACGCCCGCGTGCGCCGCGACGCGCTGATCGGTCCGGTCTTCGCCGCGGCCATCGCCGATCCGGACTGGCCGCAACACATGGCGACCATCCAGGCCTTCTGGTCCTCGGTCCTGTTCAAGACGGGACGCTACAAGGGCAATCCGTTCGGCAAGCACCTCGCGCTGGGGCGCCTCGAGCCGGAGCACTTCGTGCGCTGGCTCAGCCTCTTCGAAGAGACGGCCGCCGCGCATTTCCCACACGACATCGCCGACGCGCTGGTCGAGCGCGCGCACCGCATCGGCGACAGCCTGAAGGCTGGCTTGTTCTTCCGGCCCGACCTGCCCGGCGCGTCGGGCATGGCCTGAGCCGCGGCCCGCGCCCGGCTGCCGGCGTCGACGGGAGCGCGACCCGGATCAGGCGGCGTGACGCCGGATTCCCCCGGCCGAGTCGGCCCGCGACCGCGCGAACAGGGCGGCGCCGGCCTCGGGACCCGCCGCCTTCACGAGCGTGGCCTCGTCGCAGGCCCGGGCCACCTTCAGGCCGAGCTCCTCCAGGCGCTTGTTCTCGACGCAGTAGGCGGCGATCCGCGCCCGACCGTAGGCCGGCATGCGGGCGAGCATCTGATCGCGCTCCTGATCGTCGGCGCGGAACAGCGCGGAGATGAATTCGATCGGGACCGGATACTTCGCCAGGGCGCCCGGATACGGTCGGTTCCCATCGAGTGCCATAGATCCCTCGCTGCTTCGGACTTTCGACGAGGTTCGGCAACCTTGGTTAACGATCGATTGAGATGGCGGCACTCTGGCGCATCCGGAAGCGATCCTGGAACGCCCGCTCACCGGCCGCAAGCCGTTCGGCCGCGGCATGCACCCGCCGCGGGGCCTCACGGTTGCGCGCACGCTCCAGATTGTAGTAATTCCAAACTGCGGTGTGAGGCTCCACGGTCCCGTCAGCGCGCTCCGGCAGGGCGCCGACTCGACGCGGGACGCCGCGCCGCCTTAGACCGGGGCGATCCCGCTCCTCCGGCCTCCGTCCAGGATTCACGCGATGGCTACGCTGAACGCGACCTACGATCGGACGACCATCGCGCTGCATTGGCTGATGGCCGTGCTGGTGCTGGTCCTCTGGCTGATCGGCACCTTCCTCGAGGACATCGTGCCCAAGGGTGCGCTCCGGTCCGGGATCTGGTCCGCGCATTTCGTCCTGGGCTTCGCCTTCACCGCGATCCTGGTCGCGCTGCTGGGCTGGCGCCGGACGAAGGGCCGCCAGCTGCCGGTGGAGGATCCCGGACCCTGGCACGTCCTGGCCAAGGCGACCCATGCGGCTCTGTACGTCCTGATGCTCGTGATCGCCGGGCTGGGCATCGCCAACGCCTTCGCGCGGGGCGTCACCCTCGTCGGGCCGCTCGCGCTGCCGCAGCTCGGCGACCCGGCGTGGCGCCGCCCGCTCACCCATTGGCACGGCATCGCGGCGAACCTCCTCATGGCGGTGGCGCTGTTCCATGCCGCGGCGGCGCTGGTGCACCATTATCTCTGGCAGGATGCCGTTCTGCGCCGCATGCTCCCGGGCCGTCGCGCGGCCGCCATCTCCCTGCCGCGGACCTGACCGACATGCGCGGAACCCATGCCGAGACCCACCTGATCGGCCGGATCGGCTGGCTCCGGGCCGCCGTCCTCGGGGCCAATGACGGCCTCGTCTCGACCGCGAGCCTGATCGTCGGCGTCGCGGCCTCCGCCGCCGGCACCGGCGAGATCCTCGTCGCGGGCAGCGCGGGACTCGTGGCCGGCGCGATGTCGATGGCGGCCGGCGAGTACGTCTCGGTGAGTTCCCAGGCCGATACGGAGCGGGCCGACCTCGACCGCGAGCGCGGCGAACTGGCCGACGATCCCGCGGCGGAGCGGGAGGAGCTCGCCCGGATCTATGTCGGGCGGGGCCTCGATTACCCGCTCGCCCTCCAGGTCGCCGACCAGCTCATGGCGAGAGACGCGCTGGGGGCCCATGCCCGGGACGAACTCGGCATCTCGGAGATCACCTCGGCGCGCCCCGTCCAGGCGGCGCTGACGTCGGCGGCGACCTTCTCGGCCGGGGCGGCCCTGCCGCTGGCCGTGGCGGCGCTCTCGCCGAGCAGCCTCGCCGTCTACACGGTGTCGGGCGCTTCGCTGGTCTTCCTGGCCGGGCTCGGCGCTCTGGGCGCGAAGGCGGGCGGCGCGCCGGTCATCCGGGCCACGACGCGGGTGACCTTCTGGGGGGCGCTCGCGATGGCGGTGACCGCCGGGATCGGGAGCCTCGTCGGCAAGGCGGTGTGACGGGCGGCCGGGCGCCGCTCGAAGCCTCGCGCGGCCGGGAACCCGGGCGCGCCTACCGCTTCGGATCGTGGCAATGCCTCTTGGGGGGCGCGGTCCCGCAATCGAGCGAGCAGGTCTGATCGGGACGGCAGAACCACTGCAGGCTGCCGGTCTTCAGGCATGAGCCGGAGCAGTGCCGGTGCGGAGCATCGCTGGGTTCGACGAAGGTCGCCGCCGCATCCGGAGATCCTGGCGATGGCTGCGCCAGAGCGGCCGGCAGGAGCGCGAGCTGGATGATGAGGGCACATACCGTTCGCATCACCAGTCTCCATTCGCGAATATCGGATGTTCGTCTCAAAAGGCTAAGTCCGACATGGCGGCCGGGACGGGCCGCATTGCGCGGGGCAACATTGCCGCAGGGCCAACTTCAAGCGGTCCCATTCTCGCCGACGGCTCGCTAAATTCGAATTCATGTTAGCGCCGTCTTGCCTATGCCGGAAAGTTGATTGGGGCGGCGGGCCGGAGCCGGAACGGTTGGTTCGGGCGCGGTGTTTCAGGGCGCGTCTCGGTCGGCGAACCTCTCGAGGGCGACGGCCGGCGCGTTCTGGAACTGTCTCTTATACACATCTCCGAGCCCACGAGACAAGAGGCAATC
>CAXDNE010000414.1:0-5355 GCA_963990595.1 uncultured Methylobacterium sp. | reverse complement strand
TTCCTGATCCGTTCGTCCTTAGCGTACGCAGACGTCACTTTCTTGCAGTGACCCCTTGTAGCCGCTGACGACACCGCCCAGCACCGTCGTGGCATTGCGTCCCTGATCGCTGCGGCCAGTGCTATCCCCGCTTCGAAACGCCGGCACGGAGCGACGCTCGACCGAGCCCGCGTCGAAGTTGAAGCTGCCGTAGGCGTCTCCGGCGCTGCCCTCGACGCCCAGATACCCGCCGGACCAGTCTGCGACGGTCGGGCGATCCGACGATGAACCTCTCCATTCGGCGGCCCGCGCTTGGTCCAAGCATAGGATCGCGACGGCGCCACCCAGAAGCGATAAAAGCTTCTCGATCGGCGATAAGATCTGAATTTGCAGATATCTCATGGCATAGCCTCAATTTTTACTGTATGAATTTCATCTTTTTGTGCATCTACGATAAAACGAATGTTTGATGAGATCTCGGATCCATTCGGGAGCTTGGATCACGCGATATGTTCATGACGGAGCATGGCAAAACCCACGTCGCCCAGACCGGCAACGGCGAGGCGGATCAGCAGAGCCGTCCCGAAACGGCGTGAGCGCATGATCCGCGGCAGGATCGAGAGGACGTGCAGTGCGTGTTCGAGGATATGCACCAGCACCGGAAGCTCGGCTGGCCCCGCGGTCGAGCCTCGCTCCGTCCCCGGCCCTGCGCGGGGTGGCCGCGCGAGCGGCCGGTGGTCGAGCGCGACCTGCAAGCCCATTCGGCTCAGCTGATGCGCGACCTGCGTCCCGATCAGGGCGCCGCGCCGCCCGATCAGGCCGGCGCGGTAGGCCCGCATCGTCAGCCCGAACGCCGATCGACCGAGGCCTGAGAGCAGCCTCGCGAGGTTGGGATGCCGAACCACGATGATCTCCCTGTGTCGGTCGATGTTCAGATGTGCAGCACGATAGCGCGCTGGCTTCGAAGCCCGTTCGAGCGATCTCGACCCGGCGGCCCGTCCGCACGGTCGAGGATCGTCTGGGCCGGCACGTCGCGCTCGGGCACCTCGTAGACGGCGAGCCGTGCCCGAAGGGCGCATCGCACGAGATCCAGCGTGTGCGGGCCGCCGGGGAAGGCCGCCACTAGATCGGGTCGGGCGTCCTTCAGCATGAATCGGTTGCGCACCGCCTCCGCCGTCTTACCGTAGCGAACCCAGTTCGGCGGGTAGCGCACCACGTGCACACCGGCCCGCCGCGCCCAGTCCTCGGCCGCCGCGCAGACGCCGCCCAGACCGCCGTGGATCAGGACCATGACTCGGCAGCGGCGGTGCAGCTTCGCCAACTCGAAGCTCACGAGATCCCGGTATTCCAGATGACCGCTGCCCCCAATGACAAGCCGCATGGTCGTCTCCCGCTCAAGCTGCCGGCCGGAGGCTCGACGCCTCCTGAACCGGATCCTCGCCGTCGCCGCCCGGACCGCCGGCCGAGATGGTCTCGTCCTCGCCGCCGAGCACCGCCTCGTGCCGCCGTTCGAGCAGGGGCGCGCACAGCGCGGCGACGTGCGAGTGCACCCGGCGCAGATCGCGCAGCGTCCGCAGGAACAGCGCATTCGCCTCCGCCATCGCGGCCGGATCGGCGTCGTGCGGCGCATCGCGCAGGCGCGCGACGTGCCGGTCGATGGCCGCGCGCTCCAGCGCGCGCAGGAGACCCTTGCGCCGGGCCACCGACCGCGCGGCGTCGAGGTCGTCGCGTAGGAACGCAGCGAGCGCGAGCTGCAGGCTGGTGAGCGCCTCGGCGTGGAGCCGTTCGATGTCGGCGAGTTCCTCGACGGAGAACGGCTCGCCGGTCCGTTTCAGCCGCCGGCTGGCGAACGCGACCAGGTTATGGGCTATGATGTCACCGACGTGCTCGAGGTTGAGCACGAAGGTCAGGATCTCCTGGGCTCGCGCCTGCGCATCCGCCGAGACGGTGCCGACCTCCTCGCCGCCGAGGTCGGCCAGGTAACGCCGGATCGCGAGCCCGATCCGGTCGATGGCCGCGTCCCGCCGCCCGGCTGCACCGGCCAAGGTCCGATCTCCGGTGCGGAACGCCTGAAGGGCATCGCGCAGGGCTGCGCCGGCCAGATCCGCCATGTGCAGGGCTTCAAGGGCGGCGTTGGCGAGGGCCAGGCTCGGGGTCGCCAGGGCGGTGAGGTCGAGGTGGTGCGGGAGTTCCGCGATCGGCGCGTCTTGCCGTGCGCTCTCAGGCATGATCGGCGCGGGCAAGAGACGCGTGGTGAGGCGGCCAAGCGCGGCCGTCCAGGGTAGGACGAGGATGGCGAGCGCGAGGTTGAGCGCGAGGTGGAACGCCATGGCTCCGCGCGCGGGGTCAGCGACGCCGAACTCGGCGAGACCTGCGGTGATCGGGTCGAGGAGCGGCAGCGCGGCGGCGCAGCCGGCCGCTCGCACGAGCAGGTTGCCCAGGGGAAGCCGGCGCGCTGCCGGCGCACCGGCTGCTTCAAGATAGGGCGGCAGTGCCGCGCCGAGGTTGGCGCCGAGCACGAGGGCGAGGGCACCCTCAAGGGTGATCACGCCTGCACCCCCGAGCGAGACGATGAACAGGATCGCCGCCACGCTGGAATGAGCCGCCCAGGCGAGCATCGCCGCCGCCAGGACGGCCAGGACCGGCTCGGCCGCAAGCGCCCCCACGAGGCTGCGTAGGATCGGCGTGGCCTCGACGGCGGTGAGGCACTGTCCGAGCAACGCGAGCGCCGTCAGCATCAAGCCGAGGCCGATCAGTGCCCGGCCGAGATTGCGCGGTTTGGACCGATCCGCGCGCGCGCGGAACAACAGGAACCCGAACAGGATCAGGATGGGGGCGGCCGCGGCCACGTCGAAGGACAGCACCTGCACGATCAACGCCGTACCGACGTTGGCGCCGAGCATGAGGGCGAGGCCGGCCGAGAGGTCGAGGGTGCCGCTCGCGGCGAAGGCGGTCGCCATGAGCGCGGTGGCGGTGCTGCTCTGGAGCACCGCCGTGACGAGCAGACCCGCGAAACAGGCGCGTGCTCGGCCCTTGAGCCCGCGCCCGATCAGGTCGCGCAGCTCCGGCCCGAAGCCGCGGGCGAGGCCGGTCGTGACCATGTGCGTGCCCCACAGGAGCAGCGCGACGGCGCCCGCAATGTGCAAGAGGGTGAGCGTGCCGGTCATGGCGCCCGTCCGCATCGGCTCGAGGCCGCAGTGAAGTCGCCCAGGGCGTCACTCAGGATCCGGTCCGCGAGGGCAGCCGAACCCTGCGAGTCGGCCGTCAGCAGATCCGGCCGGCGATCGCGCAGGCACGCGAGGATCGCCGCGCGCCGCCACACAGCCGGGTCGTGCAGGCCGAGGTGGAGCGCGGCCAGGTCCGACCTGAGCCACCGGAGCAGGCCGGCTCGGACGGCGGCCGGGATGAAGCGCCGCCGCACCGGTCTAGCCCTCGCCGCCGAGGGCGAGGCCGACGATGCGCATCAGGACGAGGCCGCCAGCGACGACGAGGTAGGCGCGCAGCACCACCATCCACACGCGCGCCGGCAGCGACAGCTTGGCGAGCGGGAGCTGATCCAGCGGCGGCATCCGCCAGCGCTCGCGCGGCAAGGTTGCCCGGTCGCCGGCCGCGGGATCGACGGCCAACCCGTCGGCGCACGTGCGCCGACGCAGGAGCGCGAGCGCGCCCGCGGTGACCAGCGCGACGAGGCTGCCGCCGACGAGCACGCCGACGATGACGGTCTCGTTCGTGGCGTCCGGGAACAGGACGGACGCGGTCAGGATCAGCGAGAGCATCACAAGCACGGAGATCACCGCGCCGGTGAACAGGTTCATCGCGCGCCCGTTCACCCACGGCCCGAGCACGGCCCTGTCGTTGCACAGCAGGAGCAGGAACACGCTGGCGCTGGGCAGGAGCACGCCGGCCAGCGTCTGCACGGCGTTGGTGAGCAGGCCGAGCGGCGTGCCGGGCGTCAGCACCAACCCTGCGGCCAGTGCAATCAGTCCGGAGTAGACCAGGAAGAAGCCCTTGGCCTCGCCGGGTTTGCGATGCAGCGAGTGCCGCAGGGCGAGGACGTCGCCGATGGCGTAGGCGGTAGCCAGCGACACGGCGGCCGCACCGATGATGCTGGCGTCGATGAGCGCGAGCGCGAACAGCACCGCCGGCACCGGGCCGACATACCGCTCCAGCCCGGCTGCGACCCCGCCCGCGTCACCGAAATTGCCGAACTCGGGCCTTCCGGCGAAGGTCGCGGCGCAGAAGGCCATCATCGCTACCGCGCCGACGATGACGAGCACGATGCCGAGGCAGAGATCGACCTTCTCGTAGCGCATGAAGCGCGGCGTGATCCGCTTGTCGATGACGTAGCTCTGCTGGAAGAACAGCTGCCAGGGCGCCACCGTGGTGCCGACGATGGCGATGATCAGCAGCATCACCTCCGAGAGCTTGGCGCCCGCGGGGAGCCGCGGCACGAGGAAGTCCCGGGCGATCTGGCCTACCGGCGGGTGCACGATCAGCACCACGGGCACGAGCAGGAGGCTGCCGGCGACGAGCGCCAGCGCGAAGCGTTCGAAGCGGCGGAAGTCGCCGGTGCTCGCGGCCGCGATCACGAGGATTGCAGCTGCGAGCACGCCCCAGAGCTTTGGCACACCGAGATAATCGAGGCCGAGGCTGATGCCGATGAACTCGGTGACGAGCGTCAGGGCGTTGAGGAGGAACAGGTCGATGACGCTGAACGCGCCCCAGAACCCGCCGAACCGCTCTAGGATGAGGCGGGCGTGCCCGACGCCCGTGACCGCGCCGAGGCGCAGCACCATCTCCTGGTTTACGAACAGGACCGGGATCAGCAGCGCCAGCGTCCACAGCAGCGCCGTGCCGTAGTTCTGGCCGGCCTGGGTGTAGGTGCCGAAGGCGCCGGCATCGTTGTCGCCGACCATGACGATGAGCCCGGGACCGAGGATCGCCAGGAGCGTCTTGAGGCGCGCCCCCCAGCCGATCCGGGGTGCGTGATCGCCCTCGGCGATGGTGCCGAGCGCGCCGCGAATGTCGCCGCGATGGGCCTCGTCCAAGACGGCCGTGGCGGGAAGGCTGGACGCGTCGAGCGCCGAGGTGTGAGCGGTCATAGGTGTCGTCCGACGCCGAGGATCAGGTGAAATCGTCGGCGGCGCGAACGCCGCCCGCTTCAGAGCTGCCCTTGGGCAGCTTCTCGGCGATGCCGAAGCGCTCGGCACGCCGGTACATCTCGGCCCAGATCTCGTCCGGGGCGATGCCGCACTCGCGCCAGAGCACGACGAGGTGGTAGAGCAGATCGGCGCTCTCGCGCACGGTGGCGCGAGCGTGCTGGCGCGACGCCTCGAGTGCGACCTCGCCCGCCTCCTCGATCAGCTTCTGCGCCAT
>CAXDNE010000413.1:0-5382 GCA_963990595.1 uncultured Methylobacterium sp. | reverse complement strand
CGCCCGCCCTCTACGGCATCGGGGTGCTGTGCCTCGTGGCCGCCGGATTGCTGCTCTTCGCCATGCCGGCGAGCCTGCGGCGCAGCGATCGCGCGGCCTGAGACGGAAGCCGCGGGCATCCCGGGCCGGCGGCTCACGGGGTGCCCGCGAGGGCCGCGTGCCGGTACTCCCGGGGCGTCAGGCCGTGGCGATCCTTGAAGCGGCGGGCGAAATGGGCCTGGCTGGTGAAGCCGCACCCGTAGGCCAGCAGGCCGATCGACAGGTGGGCGCAGGCCGGATCGGCCAAGCGCTGGGCCGCCGCCGCCAGCCGCCGCTCCCAGATGTAGTCGGCGATGTGCCGGCCGCGCTCATGGAACAGCTCCTGCAGCCGGCGCAGCGAGACACCGACCGCGGCGGCGAGCCGGGGCGGGTCAAGGCTCGGGTCGCCGAGCTTCGCCGCGACATGGGCCTTGGCACGCTGGACCACGACGGAGCCGTGCAGCGAGCGGGGCACCTCCCGCGCCAGCCGCTCGGCGAGGCTGGCCACGATCAGGTCGATGCCGATCGCCGACATGCGCGCGGCCGCCTCATCCCCGAGCTGACGGCGTACCCGGATCAGCTCGTGGATGAAGTTCGTCGCCAGGGTGGTGGACGCAAGCTCCGCGCCTACGGACAGCCCCGTGTAGAGCCGCGTCGCGCCGAGGGCGCTCTCCAGGCGTTCGCGGGGCAGTTCAACAAACAGGGCTTGGCTGTCCGCGTGGGTCGTCACCCGGGACGGCCGATGGTCGAGCACGAGCAGGTCCCCGGGCCGCTGCACCGCGTCCCGGCCGTCCTGATGACTCGTCGACAGGCCCGCGATCTTGAGCAGCACGACGACCATCCCGGCCTTGTCGTGGCGCCGGGCCGCGCTGGGGGTCGTCTCACAGCGAAGGGCGCTCTGGGTCAGCCGGGAGATGTGAAGGGCGCCGATTTCCGCGATGTCGAGCTTGGCTTGGAAGGGTCCATCGTCGAGGCGTTCGGCCTCGATCGGGACGAGTCGCTCGCCCAGGAGTTCGCGCCAGCGTCGGAAGCCGTTCTGAGGGTGAAGACCGGCCGTCGAGAATACCGGCTGCATCGATAATCCTTCCCCCGGTCCGAGCGGGTTTCTGTCGGGATGATCGCGTCCCCGGGCGGCGCCGCCGGACCGCTGAACCCGAACCGGCAGGGGCGCTGGCCGACAGGGCGCTCGGCCGGACCGTAGATCGGTGCGCGCGGCGACCTGCCGGGGCGGTTCCGCGAGCGGCAGGAGGAGGCTTGGCCCAGGACGCCGCGGCCATGGGCCGGCAGGCCGCTCGACCGGTGGCGGCGCCGATCCGGGGCGGTCAGCCGCGCGGCCGCCGGTCCGGGCCGGCGCCCCCGGACGGAGGCGACCGTCTCCTCGGCGAGGCCCGCCCGCGCGATCCGCACGCGCCGCTCCGGCGGCGCCTTCCGCCAGGGCTGGAAACTGTTCCTCGGATGGAGCCCTGCGGTCGAAAACAGTGGCTGCATCAATAATTTACCGTACGCCGCCCCCGGTTCGCGCATCCGGGCAAAAAACCTCGCGCTCCCGGACAAATGGCCGACGATCCATATTGTATATTATCTTCAGCCTCAAGGAGCGGTGGTTAAGCACCTTGAGGTGAACAAGAATTCAGATGCTGACGCGGTCTCCGGAGCCTGCCGAAGCCCTTGCTGACCCACAGCTTGGGAAGCGGATCTCGCCAGGGGCACCCGACGCATCTCACCATAGCGATGCCTCAGATGCACAACCTTACAGAACATCACGCGACATTCATGCTGGAGAAGGTCGGCGCCATCGTCGCCGCCTATGTGTCCCGGAACGCGGTGGGCGTCGCCGACCTGCCGGGCCTGATCGACCAAGTGCACACGGCGATCTCGGTCCTGCAGGGCGGGGCGGGCTCGGGCCGGGGCGGACTGACCGGCGCACAGATCGAGGCCTCGATCCAGCATGACGGCCTGATCAGCTTCATCGACGGCCGGTCGTACAAGACGCTGAAGCGTCACCTCACCGCCCACGGGCTCACCCCCGAGCGCTACCGGGCCACGTACGGCTTGCCGGCCGACTATCCGATGGTCGCCCCCGGCTACGCCGCCAGGCGGTCGGAGATCGCGCGGGCGATCCAGCTCGGTCAGAAGGCCGCCTGAGTGAGGACGCCCGACACCGCGCGGGCCTCGACCCCGCCACCTGAGCGCTGCTCGGAGTCGGTGCGGTCTCAGGATACCCTGGAGCGCGTCGCCAGGACGCTCGGCCTCCCGGTCACGGCCTTCGTCCCGGATGGGGGCCGCCCCGATACCCCGATCAACCAAGCGGCCGACCTCCTCGTCGCCTTCGTGGCGATCGAGAATCCGGCCGCGCGCCGCACCTGCCTGGCCTTCGTGCGGGCGATGGCGAGTTCCTGAGGCGTCGGGGGGGCGCCGCAGGAGGCCGGGCCCGAGACCGCACCGCCCCTTCGTCGGGCGGGGCGCGGTCCGCGGCCCGGCCGCGTCAGAACAGGTGACGCAGGAGGAAGAACAGCACCGCCGCCAGCGTGATGGCGGCCGGCAGGGTCAGGATCCACGCCAGGGCCATGTTGCGCACCGTGGCCATCTGCAGGCCCGAGCCGTTGGCCGCCATCGTCCCGGCAACGCCCGACGACAGGATGTGGGTGGTCGAGACCGGCAGCCCGTAGAGTTCGGCCAGCCCGATCGTGCCGGCGGCCACGATCTCGGCCGAGGCGCCCTGCGCGTAGGTGAGGTGGGACTTGCCGATCTTCTCGCCCACCGTCACGACGATGCGCTTCCACCCGACCATGGTGCCGAGCCCCAGCGCCAGGGCGACGCAGACCTTCACCCAGCCCGGGATGTAGCGGGTGCCGGCGTTCAGGAGCCCCGTGTAGCTCTTCAGCGTCGCCGTGTCGGCGTCCGAGAGATCGGCGCCCGCCCCCGGCAGCATCCGAACCGCATCCGCGGCGAGATACATGTCGCTGCGCAGGTTCTGGGTCTGGGCGGCCGGCACCGTGCGGATCGCGCCGTAGTTCTTCACGCTGGCGGCGATATCGTTCGCGAGCGCCGAGAGGGCCGCGTAGACCGGCGGCGTGTTCAGCGCCTTGGTCTTCAGAGCCTCCGTCACCGTCCTGCGCGCCTCCGCGGCGTCCGGCTGCGGCAGCCCGGCGGCGCGCGCGGAGAAGACCTGGCTCGCGGCCGTCGAGGTCTGCACGAAGGCCGGGGTCGTGTCGTCCGCCATGGTGCGGTTCAGCGCGTAGGCGGTGGGGGCGGCGCCGATCAGGATCAGCATGATCAGGCCCATGCCCTTCTGCCCGTCATTGCCGCCGTGGAAGAAGGAGACCAGGGTGCAGGTCAGGATCAGCAGGCCGCGGATCCACAGGGGCGGGGGCGTGTCGCCTTCGGGCGCCGCGTAGAGGTCCTTGCGGCGCACCGTGACCTTCAGGGCGAGCAGCAGCAGGGCCGCCAGCACGAAGCCGCAGACCGGCGAGAACAGCAGCGCCTTGAAGACGTTGAGCGCCTGACCCCAATCGACCCCCGAGGTCCCGTCGCCGCCGTTCATCAGCTGGTTGGCGAGACCGACGCCGAGCACCGAGCCGATCAGCGCGTGGGACGAGGAGTTCGGCAGGCCGAAGGCCCAGGTCCCGAGATTCCAGAGGATGGCGGCGAGCAGCAGCGCGAAGATCATCGCGTAGCCGGCATGCGAGCCGACATTCAGGATCAGCTCCACCGGCAGCAGCGTGACGATGGCGTAGGCCACGGCCCCGGAGGAGAGCATCACCCCGAGGAAGTTGAAGGCACCCGACCAGATCACCGCCACGAGCGGCGGCAGCGAGTGGGTGTAGATCACCGTCGCGACCGCGTTGGCGGTGTCGTGGAAGCCGTTCACGAACTCGAAGGCCAGCGCGATCAGCAGGGCGAGCCCCAGCAGCGCGAAGGCGCCATAGGCCAGCGGAGCCTCGCCGACGGCGTTCATGTCGGCGATCAGGCTCACGACCGCGTAGCTGAGCCCCGCCACCAGGACGAGCAGGAAGGCGACGACGCCGCCCAGATGCGTCCCGTGATCGAGGCGCGGGCCGGCCGCGGACCGGCGCCGCGCGGATCCCGACGGCATCACGGCGGACTCGGACATGAACCCTCGCGCGGAATCATTTTCGATGGTGGTTTGGGATTAAGATGGGCCCGTGACGGTTCGGTGACGTCGCGTGCCGGTGGTTCTGGCCATGAACGTCAGCATCGTCGCTTCGAAAGTCTTCCGAACATTCAGGACAGTCATGTCGGCGCGCGCGATCGATTGCCCGCGAGACAGGAAGCTTGACGCGCGCCGGGCCGCCCCGCTGCGCGCCTCCGCAGCGCGGACAGTAAAGTCATGCAAAGATGATCCTCGAAGACTAGGTGCAGATGAGAGGCGGAAACGTCTTTGTCGGCTAAAGCAACGGTCTGTTGCGCGCAGGATACAGGGGCCGACGGCGAGCGTTGTGACTGCATTATGACAAAGCTTGATCTGCGAATCCCGTTAAGTCTCCCGCCGCAGGCCGAATGGCCGCGGATTCTGGGGGTTGGACATGACGTTTCGCTATGGGGTCTCGCTCGCGGCCTTGGCGGTCGCGGCATTCGGTTCGGGCGCGCAGGCTCAGACCGTCAACACGACGCCGTCCGACGCCCATATCCTCAATCTTCTCTCGCCCTTTCTGACGCTCAATACGGGATCGGTCGGTCAGCAGACCCTGCAGATCAACCTGTCGCAAGCGGCGGCGATCAACACCGGCGCCGACCAAGCGCAGCAGCAGCGGGCGATCAGCGACAAGGCTCTGCTCGGCGCAGCCAGCAACACGCTCGCCTCGGTGGGGCTCGGCACCTATGGCGTCGCCGCCAACCTCGCGGGCGGCCTGCCGGTCCAGAGGCCGGTCAACGGCCTCGTCCCGCAGCAGCCGGTCGGCGGCCTCGGCGCCCAGCTCGGGCCGATCTACCAGCGCGGTGCGGCGCAGGGGGTCAATGGCCCCCTCGGCAACGTGGCCACCCTGCTGGTGGGCGCCTACACCTTCACGGGCAACAACCTGGGCGTCGCCAAGAACTACTTCGCCAACGGCGCGGCCACCAACCCGAGCGTGACGCCGGCCGACTACGTCGCGGTGCCGGCCGTGGCACCGGCGGGCTACAGCCTGCCGTCCTATAACGGCCTGCCCAACACAACCGACAGCGTCTACGACCGCGCCTACGGGGTCACCAACACCCAGCCCGGCCAGGACGTCTACGGCTCCTCGCGGCCCGTCCAGGCGGCGCCGGCCCGGTTCAACATCTTCGACCCGACGGCGCTCAACGGCATCGCCACCAGCCCGTCCTTCCCCAGCGGACACACCACAGTCGCCTATACGAGCAGCT
>CAXDNE010000412.1:0-5386 GCA_963990595.1 uncultured Methylobacterium sp. | reverse complement strand
GTCCATGGCGGCCGTCCGGGTCGCCGGCCACATCTCGGTGATCGGCATCCTGTCGGGGGTGGCGGGCGAGCTGCCCCTGGTGCCGGCGCTCCTGCGGCAGATCCGGCTGCAGGGCGTGCTGGTCGGCAGCCGGCGCCACCAGATCGAGATGATCCGCGGGATCGAGGCCTGCGGGCTGCGGCCGGTGGTCGACAGCCGCTACCCGCTCGACGATCTCGTCGCGGCGTTCCGGCACCAGGAGAGCAACCGCCATTTCGGCAAGATCTGCATCGCGATCTGACCGGTCCCGACAGGGTCCGCCCGGGCGGCTCGCTCAGCGGAGGGCGGTTCCCAGGGCGGTCGGCATCACGGCCGACCAGGGCGCCTCCGGCTGCGGTGTCGGGGTGGACCGGAACGTGCAGCCGTTCTCGCAGAAGGTGCGGAGCGTGTCCCGGTCCAGGCCGATATCGCGCAGCATCTCGTCGTCGAGCGCCGACAGGACACGAAAATTCCGCGCCGCGACGCGGTTATTCTTCAAAGACTTCAGAAACGAAAAGATCATTATTCAGCCTCCGTAAGCCGGAAGATCTGTGATGACCCACGATCTTCAGACTCAGAGTCGCCGTAAATTCATGTATTCGCATCCCCCATTCGGAGTACCGAAACGCCCGCAGCGGGAGACGTCGGTGTGCCCCCCTCGCGCGGCCGCGATCGGCTGCGGGCAGAGCAGGAGCAGGCGCACCAGCTCCGCCTGCCGGCGGGTCCCCGTCTTCTCGAACAGGTGACGCAGATGCACGCGCGCCGTATTCCGGGTGATCCTGCGGTGCGTCGCGCTCGCCGCGAGGTCGTTCCCGGCCAGGATGTCCACCGCCAGGGCCGCCTCGGCGGGGGTGAAGCCGAACTGGGCCTGGAGCGCGCCGGCCTCGGGCAGCGGCGCCGCCGCGGGATCGATGAGGCGCAGGAGCACGGCGCCCTCGGTGAGCGCGCCGGCCGCCCCGGGGACCGGGCAGGCGGCGATCAGCATGGTGCCGGCCTCGCCCTCGAGGCGCACCGAGCCGGCGCGGCCGGCGGCGCAGCCCGCGATAATCCGGCGCAGGGCCGCCCCGGCCTCGGGCGTCGTGCCGCGCAGGCAGCCGTGCTCGAGCCGCAGGAGGCCCCGGCCGATGAAGGCGCGGGCGGCGCGGTTCAGGAAATGCGCGCGCCCGCACCGGTCGGTGACCGCCAGCCCCTGCTCGAAATGCTCGATCAGCAGGTGGAGCGCGGCCTCCACGGCGACGGGGCCGAGGGCGGAGCGGCCGGTCCCGCCGGCGATGAGCCGCCACGCGCGCGCGGATTCGGGTCGGTCGCCGGCCGTTGCCGTCTCCGGTTTCGCTTCAGCGATCACGCGCGGATCCTCACCAGATCGACGGGGCGATAAGATCGGAAACTCGTTGGCGGTGAGCTTTATTCCCGCGTGTTTCACCCCGGTGGCCCGGTCCGGGACTGGAACAGGTCCGCGAAGCCGCGCAGGTCGCGCGCGTTGAGGTCCGACACCGCCCAGTAGGTGAGATCGCCCAGGGTCCAGCGCTCGATCGTGGCGCCGTCCCGGTGCTCCTCGCCGGCCGGCGGGCCGCCCGCGGCCGGCACCACCGTGACGCTGATCACGTGCCGGTCCCGGCGGTAGACGAGCGTCGGCACGGGGGAGCCGGCGACGATGTCGATCCGGCCGCCGATCAGCGGAAAGCCCTGATCGGCCAGATCGGGCGCCTCGGGAGCGATGGTCGTGCGCCCGTTGAACCAGGGTTTGACCACGTGCCGGTCGGAGGAGGCGATGTCGAAGGGCTGCGGCGCCGCGAGGCCGCGCAGGTGGCCGGCGAGCACGGCCGTGTCGGTGGCGGCGGTCTCGGGGCGTCTGAGATAGGCGAGGCTGCCGAGCGTCGCGCCGCCGGCGAGGCCGAGGAGGAGCGTCGCGGCCAGCGCCTGCCAGGAGCCGCGCCAAGAGCCACCCCATGAGGAGCCCCATGAGGAGCCGCCCCACGGCCTGCCCCACGCGCGGTCGGGCGGCGGGTCCGCGAACCCGATCTGCTGAATCACGCGCCCGCGCAGGGCCTCCGGGACAGGGGGAGCGGCCAAGCTCGCGCCGAGGGCGGTCGAGAGGCCGCGCAGGCGCTGCGCCGCCGCCCGTGCTCCGGGCTCGGCGGCGAGGCGGCGCTCCATGGCCAGGACCTCGCCGGGCGACAATTCGCCATCCGTATAGGCGCTGAGAAGCAGGAGGGTGTCGTCGTCGGTCATCGCCCTTCCTTCGCGAGCCGAGCCAGCAGGTGCTGCCGCGCCCGGCCGAGGCGCGACATCACGGTTCCGATGGGGACGCCGGTCACGGCGGCGATCTCCCGGTAGCTGAGGCCATGGTATTCGCGCAGGACCAGCGTCTCCCGGAACGCGACCGGCAGGGCCTCCACGGCCCGGGCGAGAAGTCCCGCATCGTCGCGGGCGATGAGGGCCGCCTCGGGCGTCTCCGGCGCTTCGGCCAGGGTGCCGCCGGTCTCCAGCGCGGCGCGGGCCTCCGGAGCGAGATCCTCGGCGAAGATCACCGCCCGCGGCCGGTGCCGCTGCAGCCAGGAATAGCCGGTGTTGCGGACGATGGTGAGGAACCAGGCCCGGGCATTGCCCTCCGCGAAGCTCTCGATCGCCCGATAGGCGCGCAGACAGGCCTCCTGCATCACGTCCTCGGCATCGGTGGCGTTGCCGGTGAGCCAGTGTGCGAGCCGGTAGCCCTCGTCGAGGCGCGGGAGGACGAGCTGGCTGAAGCGGGCCCGCGCCACGGTCGTCATGGAGTCCGTCCGGCGGCGCGCCGCGCCGCGCCCGCTCCTGCGCTCGCCCCGTCGAGAACCTGCGAAGCCATGGGTGCGCCACCCCGCAGCGCTGCGTCACGGGACCGGAAACCGGTCGGCCGCCGGTTTTATTCCCGTGGCCCGAGAGCCTCCCACACGCCGCCGCAGCACCGTCGTGGCCGAAGGACGGGCTCCCGGTGATCGGGGGTCTGTGAGGAAGCCTCAGGCCCGGATACCGGCCAGGACGAGCGGGGCCGCGCGGGCCCTAAGCCTCGTCCATCGCGCCCGTGACGGCATGGGGATTCGGCTCCGGCTTTCCGGTGACCGTCATCGCCGTGCGGTCGGCCGCCTCCTGCTCCCCCGGGGTGGGGGCCGCCTGCGGCCGGCCGTCCTCGCCGAGACGCTTCCGGCCGGCGCGCGCGCTGGCCGCCCGTTCCTCCGGTGACGGCGTCGCGCCGCCGCTCTGATCCCGGGCCATGGGCTCTCCTGCTCGCAGCGCGACCGCCTGCGCGACCCGGCCCCGATCCCCGCGGCGGACCCCGCTCCGCCGGGGCCGGTCGCGCCTCCGGCGCCGGGCGCCGCGCAGGAGGCGGAGCGCCGGCCGCGCCCTGCGGTCACGAACACCCGGGCGGGCCGCTGTCGTCTCGGACACGCGGCCCGCCTCCAGGGTCAACCCGGGGGACGCGTCACGGTTCAGCGGGGCCGGTTGCCGCCGCGCGCCGCCTCAGTAGCGGCAGATGCGGCGCGGCCCGAAGGGCGTCGGCCGGAAGAAGCAGCGTGGGCCGTAGAAGCGCGGCCGGCGGTAGATCGGCCGGCAGCGTCCGTAGGGACCGGGCGCCCAGCCGGGGCCGCAGCCGAACGCGACGGTGCTGACCGTCGCGGGGCCGGAGATCGTGTCGGCCCCGGCGGGCGCGAGGGGCGCGGCACCCGCGGAGGCGAGGCCGAGGCCACCGATGACGGCCGCGGCGGCCGCGAGCATCTTCACGTGCATCATGATCGGACCTTCTGTTCGGATCTGGCCGGGGTGAACCGGCCGAGACCCGGATAGAATGATCACCAGGCCTGAATGACGGCTGACCTCAGCGATAACCGTCTGGAAACAAACGACCGGGCCGCCGGGCGGGTCACCGCATCGGCCGCGCGCGTCCGGGGACGCGGCCCAGGAGCGAGGCCGCCGCCGCCGTGGCGCCCGCCAGCAGGACGCCGGTCAGGACCGGGTTGATCGCGGCCTGCGCGTAGACGCTGCGCATGACGTGATGGGGCGAGCGGCCGCGCACCGCCCCGTCCTGGCCGGGCTCGTAGAGGGACCCGTTCCGGCTGCCCCCGGCCACGCCCCCCTTCTGGGTCTTCGCCAGGACCGCGGCGCCCATCCAGTCGGTCACCGCCGGGACGCGCTTGCGCAGGGCACTCATCAGCTTGCCGCCGCCGCCGACATAGACGTCCCGGGGGCCGTGCTCCGCGGCGTACAGGATCGCCTCCGCGACATCCGCCGGGTCGTAGACCGGCGGTGGCAGCTTCGGGGCCCGCTCCATGTAGTTCTTGGCGTGATCCGGGAACGGCGTGTCGATCGAGGCCGGCTTGATGAGCGTCACCGAGACCGGGGCGCCCTCCTCCTGGAGCTCCATGCGGAGCGCGTCCGTGAAGCCCCGGATCGCGTGTTTGGAGGCGGCGTACATGCCCTGGATCGGGAAGGCGAGGTCCGAGGCGACCGAGCCCAGATTCACCAGCGCGCCCCCCGTCCGCCGCAGCTGCTGCAGCGCCACGGTCGAACCGTAGACGATCCCCCAGAAGTTGACGTCGAACAGCCGGCGATGGTCCTCGTCCGAGACCTCCTCGAGACGGCCGAAGATCGACAGCCCCGCATTGTTGACCCAGGTGTCGAAGCCGCCATAGGCGCGCACCGCCTCGGCGGCCAGCGCTTCGATATCGGCGCGGCGCGACACGTCCGTCACGACCGCCCGGGCCTCGCCCCCGCGCTCCTGGATGGCGCGGACGATCTCGTCCAGGGCGGCGCCGTTGCGGGCCGCCAGGACGACCCGGGCGCCGCGCCGGGCGGCCGCCCGGGCCGTCGCGAGACCGATCCCGCTGGAGGCGCCGGTGATGACGATCACCTGCTCGCGCAGGGGCTTGTGCCGGATCTGCATGTGTCTTCCTCTTCCTCTGTGGTCCGCCGGGCCCGGATTCCGGTCCGGGGCGCGCCGTCCGCGCTATCCCCGGCTGCCGCTGGGCCGGTCCCGCTCCGCCCCGAGGCTCGTCCCGCCCCGGCGCGCCTCTTCCTTCTCGGTGCCGGCCCGGTCCATCGGGCCGTCCTGCGGCTTGACCGTGCCGGTCGCGGTGTCGAGCGGGGCGTTCGCCAGCCCCTCGCTCTCCGGCTTGCCGTGGGGCATCCGCTGGGCCTGCGTGTCCTTCGGCGCGTCAGCCATGCTGCATCCTTCTCGAGGCCGTGGGGTCTGGCACCGGCGCGGTCCCTGCCGGCCGCCGGGCCTTCGGGAAGGCCAGTCCTCCGGAGCCAACCCGCCGAGACCGCCGACGTATCCGGGACGGGGTCCGGGGCCTGTCTCTTATACACATCTGACGCTGCCGACGAAGAGGATAGT
>CAXDNE010000411.1:0-5397 GCA_963990595.1 uncultured Methylobacterium sp. | reverse complement strand
TACGAGATTGCCTCTTGTCTCGGGGGCTCGGAGATGTGTATAAGAGACAGGCGTCAGGCCGGCGCTCTCGATGGCGACATCCGTGCCCGTCCCCATGGCGATGCCGACATCGGCCGCCGCCAGCGCCGGGGCGTCGTTCACGCCATCCCCGGCCATCGCGACGACCGCGCCAGCGGCCTTGTGGCGCTCCACCACGGCGGCCTTCTGGTCCGGGAGGACCTCCGCCTCGACCGCCTCGATGCCGAGCCGGCGCGCCACCGCCTCGGCGGTCGTGCGGTTGTCGCCGGTCAGCATCACGACCCGGATGCCCTCGGCCCGGAGCGCCGCGAGCGCCTCGGCCGTCGTCGCCTTGATCGGGTCGGCGATGGCGATCACGCCGGCCGGGCGCCGGTCGATGCAGGCGAAGATCGCGGTGGCCCCGTCACGCCGGAGCGCGTCGGCCTCGGCCGCGCAGGCCGCCACGTCGACACCCTGCTCGCCCAGGAACGCCGCGCTGCCCAGCGCCACGCGGCGGCCCTCGACCGTTCCGAGCGCGCCCTTTCCGGTGGGGCTGTCGAAATCCGTGACGGGGGCGAGGGCGATCCGGCGTGCCTCGGCCTCCGCCACGATGGCCGCGGCGAGCGGGTGCTCGCTCAGCCGCTCGACGCTGGCGGAGAGGCGCAGGATCGTGTCCGCGTCGAACCCGGGCGCCGGCACCACCCGCGTCACTTTGGGCTTGCCCTCGGTGAGCGTGCCGGTCTTGTCGACCACGAGCGTGGTGACCGTCTCCATGCGCTCCAGGGCCTCGGCGTTCTTGACGAGAACCCCGGCCTGGGCGCCGCGGCCGACGCCGACCATGATCGACATCGGCGTGGCGAGCCCGAGCGCGCAGGGGCAGGCGATGATCAGCACCGCGACCGCCGCCAGCAGCGCGAAGGTGAAGCGCGGCTCCGGCCCGAAGACCATCCAGGCGCCGAAGGCGAGCAGCGCCGCGCCGACGACCGCCGGAACGAACCAGCCGGCGACGTGGTCGGCGAGCCGCTGGATCGGCGCCCGGCTCCGCTGGGCCTCGGCGACCATCTGGACGATGCGCGCCAGCATGGTGTCGCGTCCGACCTTGGTCGCCTCCACGACAAGGGAGCCGGACTGGTTCAGGCTGCCGCCGATCACGGAGGCGCCGACCGCCTTCGTGACAGGCATCGACTCCCCCGTGACGAGGCTCTCGTCCACGGCGCTGCGCCCCTCGACGACGGCGCCGTCGACCGGCACCTTCTCGCCGGGGCGCACGCGCAGGCGGTCGCCGACGCCGATGGCGTCGAGCGGCACCGCCTCGTCGCCGCCGTCCGGCCGGATGCGGTGCGCGGTCTTCGGGGCCAGGTCGAGCAGCGCCCGCAGGGCGCCGCCGGTGCTCTCGCGGGCCCGGAGTTCCAGAACCTGCCCGAGCAGGACCAGCACCGTGATGACGGCAGCGGCCTCGAAATAGGCCGGCACGGCGCCGCCATGTCCGCGCAGCGCCGCGGGGAACAGCCCCGGCGCGACCGTCGCCACCACGCTGTAGACCCAGGCCACGCCGGTCCCGAGGGCGACCAGCGTGAACATGTTGAGGTTGCGCGAGACCACCGAGCGGTAGCCGCGCACGAAGAACGGCCAGCCGGCCCAGAGGACGACGGGGGTGGCCAGAACGCCCTGGATCCAGTTGGACGTCTGCTGGCCGAGGCGCTCGGTCAGGCCGAACAGGTGGCCGCCCATCTCCAGGACGAAGACCGGCAGCGTCAGGACGAGCCCGACCCAGAACCGGCGGGTCATGGCGACCAGGTCTGCGCTCGGCCCCTCCTCCGCTCCGACCAGGGCGGGTTCCAGCGCCATCCCGCAGATCGGGCAGGATCCGGGCCCCACCTGTCGGACCTCGGGATGCATGGGGCAGGTGTAGACCGTGCCCGCCGGCACCGGCTCGGCTGGCGCGGCCGCCTGGGCGGGATCGACGTAGCGGACCGGGTCGGCCGCGAACTTGGTCCGGCAGCCCGCCGAGCAGAACCAGTAGGGATGCCCGTCATGCGCGGCCCGGTGCTGGGTCGTGCGCGGGTCGACCATCATCCCGCAGACCGGATCCTTCACGCGGTCGGCCCCGTCATCGTTCGCTGCGCGCGCCCCATGATCGTGGGCGCCGCCATGGGCGTGCGTGCGGACGGCCTGACCGTTCGGGTCCGCGTGAGCGCCCCCCGGCGCGCCGGGGTCTCGACTGTCAGGTGCACCAGCCATGTCGGGGCTCCTTCCTCAGGGCGGGTCGGAGGCCGGGAGAGCGGGACAGGCTCTCCCGGCCGGTGATCTCAGGCGGCCATCGTCCGGCAGCTCTCGGCGCAGCGGCGGCAGGCCTCGACGCAATCCTGCATGCCGCCGACCTGTTCACAGCTCCGGGCACAGTCCTCGCAGACATCGGCGCATTCGGCGCAGGTGTGCTTGTGGTGCGCGGTCCCGAGCAGCATGAAATGCGCGGAGGTCCGGCAGATCTCGGCGCAGGCCAGCATCAGCCGGACATGCTCCGGCTCGACGTGCTGGCCGCCGGCCGGCAGACAATGGTTCGCCACCATGCCGAGGCAGGTCTGGTAGCAGCGCAGGCATGCATCGATGCAGGACTGCATCTCAGGGGCCGTCCGGGCCATGCTGGACTCCTTCGGTTTCCGATCTCTCCACGAGCGATATACACAGATTTACTCGCGCAAATCCGTCCATACACTCGGTACAAGAACCGACAATGCCTCTTTTTGTTCATCGAAATCTGAAAATTTTCGAACCTCTTCTTCTGGCGATCCCGGCTACTCTGCGGCCTGACTGAGCCTGTCGTCCTCCGTCTCGGCCGGCGACGCCGGCACCGCGCTGGCCGGCGGGATCCCCCAGCCCTTCACGAGGCCGTAGACGGCCGGGATCACGACGAGCGTCAGAAGGGTCGAGGAGATCATGCCGCCGATCATCGGCACCGCGATCCGCTGCATCACCTCGGAGCCCGCCCCCGTGCTCCAGAGGATGGGCAGGAGCCCCGCCATGATGGCGACGACCGTCATCATCTTCGGGCGCACCCGCTCGACCGCGCCGACCATGATGGCCCGCCGCAGGTCCGCGCGGGTGAGCGGCCGCCCCTCCCGCCGGCACGCCTCGCGGATCTCATCCAGTGCGTGGTCGAGATAGACCAGCATGATCACGCCGGTCTCGGCGGCGACGCCGGCCAGGGCGATGAAGCCGACCACCACGGCGACCGACAGGTTGAAGCCCATCCACCAGAGCAGCCAGACCCCCCCGACCAGCGCGAAGGGCAGCGACAGCATCACGATGAGCGTCTCGGTCAGGCGCCTGAAGTTCAGGTAGAGCAGCAGGAAGACGACGAGCAGCGTCATCGGCACGACGACCCGCAGCCGCGCCTCGGCCCGCTCCAGGTACTCGTACTGCCCGCTCCACTGCAGGGTCGTGCCCGGCGGCAGCCGGACCGCGTCGGCGACCGCCCTCTGCGCGTCGGCCACGTAGCCGCCGAGATCCCGGCCCGCGATGTCGACGAAGATGTAGACCGCGAGCTGTCCGTTCTCGGTGCGGATCGAGGTCGGCCCGCGCGTGCGCTCGACCTTGGCGACCTCGCCGAGCGGCACCGTCCCGCCCGCCGGCAGCGGCACCTGCACCGCGTCCGCGATGGCCCCCGGGTCCGAGCGGAAGGCCCGCGGGTAGCGCACGTTCACGCTGTAGCGTTCGCGGCCCTCGACCGTGTTCGTCACGGCCTGCCCGCCCAGCGCCGTCGCGATGACGTCCTGCACGTCGCCGACCGTGAGGCCGTAGCGGCCGAGCGCCTCGCGGTCCGGCGTGATGTCGAGGAAGTAGCCGCCGATGACCCGCTCGGCGTAGGCACTCGACGTGCCCGGGACGGCCCGGAGCACCGCCTCGACCTGGCGGGCCGTCCCCTCCATCGCCGCGAGATCGGTGCCGAGCACCTTGACGCCCACCGGCGTGCGGATGCCGGTCGAGAGCATGTCGATGCGGGCGCGGATCGGCTGCGTCCAGGCGTTCGACACGCCGGGGAATTGCAGGGCCGCGTCCATCTCCGCCTTGAGGCTCGCGAGCGTCACGCCCGGGCGCCATTCCGCCTTCGGCTTCAGCGCGATGACGGTCTCGAACATCTCCATCGGCGCCGGGTCGGTCGCCGTGTTGGCCCGCCCGGCCTTGCCGTAGACCGAGGCCACCTCCGGGAAGGTCTTGATGATCCGGTCCTGGGTCGCCAGCAACTCGCCCGCCTTCGTCACCGAGAGGCCCGGCAGGGTCGTCGGCATGTAGAGGAGCGTCCCCTCGTTCAGCTCCGGCATGAACTCGGAGCCGAGCTGCCGGGCCGGCCAGGCGGTCGCCCCCAGGACGCCGAGGGCGAGCAGGATCGTGAGGACGCGCGCCCGCAGCACGCCGGCGATGAGCGGCCGGTACAGCCAGATCAGGAGCCGGTTCAGGGGGTTGCGGTGTTCGGGGACGATCCGCCCGCGCACGAACAGCACCATCAGGGCGGGGACCAGCGTCACCGACAGGAGCGCCGCCGCCGCCATGGCGAAGGTCTTGGTGTAGGCCAGCGGCCCGAACAGCCGGCCCTCCTGGCTCTCCAGGGTGAAGATCGGCAGGAACGAGACCGTGATCACGAGGAGCGAGAAGAACAGCGACGGGCCGACCTCGGCCGCCGCCGCCACCAGGATCGCGACGCGCGGCCGGCCCGGGGGCGCGCGCTCCAGATGCTTGTGGGCGTTCTCGATCATGACGATCGCGGCATCGATCATGGCGCCGACCGCGATGGCGATGCCGCCGAGCGACATGATGTTGGCCCCCAGCCCCAACGCCCTCATGCCCGCGAAGGCCATGAGGATGCCCACCGGCAGCATCAGGATGGCCACCAGCGCGCTGCGCACGTGAGCCAGGAACACGATGCAGACGAGGGAGACGACGAGGCTCTCCTCGACCAGCGTGTGCCGCAGGGTGTCGATGGCCGCGTCGATGAGCTGCGAACGGTCGTAGACCGGCAGGATCTCGGTGCCGGCGGGCAGGCTCTTGGCGACCTCCGCGAGCTTCGCCTTGACGCTCTCGATGACGGCCAGGGCGTTCGCGCCGAAGCGCTGCAGGACGATGCCGCCGGCAACCTCGCCCGCGCCGTTCATCTCGGTGATGCCGCGGCGCTCGTCCGGCCCGAGTTCGACCCGGGCGACGTCCCGGACCCGCAGCGGCGTGCCGCCCGCGGTCTTGAGCACGATGTTCTCGATGTCGGCGACGCTTCTGAGGTAGCCGCGGCCGCGCACCATGAACTCGAACTCGGAGAGCTCGACCGTGCGGCCCCCGACATCGGCGTTGCTCGTCCGGATGGCGTCCCGGAGCTTGTTCAGGCTGATGCCCTGCGCGCGCAGGCGGTTC
>CAXDNE010000410.1:0-5410 GCA_963990595.1 uncultured Methylobacterium sp. | reverse complement strand
GCCTCGGCCTGCTGGTGGCCGATCAGGGCCGGGCGGGCGAAGTCGCGGGCCGTCGCGTTGATGCAGCAGAACGCCTTCTCGACGCCCCCGGCCCGATCGAGATTCCAGGTGGCGTCGGCCTGGGCGCCCATCGGCTTCCAGATCCGCTCGGAGAGGATGTCGGCCAGCGGCCTGCCCTCGATCCGGGCCAGGATCAGGCCGAGCAGCTCGGTGTCGATGCTGCGGTAGCGGCCCTGGCTGCCGGGCTTGAACGCCAGATGGGCATTGTCGCGGACGAAGGCCGTGATGTCCCGGGTCAGGTACATCCCGGCGGTGCCGGTCAGGGGATGCCGGGGATCGTAATTCTCCGGCACGGCGATCCCGCTCGCCATGTCGAGGAGGTTGCGCACGGTGATCTGGCCGAAGACCGCACCGTTCTTCAGCTCGGGCAGCAGGGTGGAGACCCGGTCGGTCTCCGCGAGCGCGCCCCGCGCCACCGCGGCGCCGACCAGCAGCGAGACGATGGACTTCGCCACCGACCAGGACGGGAACAGCGTCGCCGGGCCGGTGCCTTGGCGCTGCCACTCGTGGATCAGGACGCCGTCCTGCACCACCAGGAAGGCGTTGGTATGGGTCGCCGCCAGCATGTCGATGAGCGGGACCGTTCGCCCCTTCCAGGCGACGCGCGCGAGGATCGGGCGCGGCCGGTCCGGCAGGTCGCGCGCCTGTGCGGGGGCCTGAACCACCCGGCTCGGGAACCACGTGCCCACCGCCGAGGGCTCGATGACGGCCAGGGCCGTGAGGGTGACGGGATCGGGGATGTTGATCAGCGCTGCGGCGGTCCAGGCGCAGCCCGCCGCCACGACGCTCCCGGCCGCCGCGATCAGGCTCCATCGACGGCCCGGGCGCGGGCGGGGCGGGGAATCCGGGATCGCGAGGGACGCGGTCATGATGGATCTGTGTCGCTCTGGATCGTCGCGGTCCCGCCGCTGCGTGGTGGCCGGCGCGCGGCGAAGATGCTCACGAGGCATTAACGAAAGCCCCAATCCGTCCGGCGGCCCTGCGGCGCCGACGCGCGCGACCGGCCTGCGTCGACAGTCCGGGGCGGTGGCGTCGGTTCGGAAATGTTCATGGATTCGGCGGAGATGTGTCGGGCGGCCGCCGACGTCCTGCGGCCGGCCCGAAGCAGACTTGCGCCGGATCTCCGACACTTCGTCTGTTCGGGCTCACGATTCGAAACAGCGCTTTTACACGCGTCGTCCGGCCGCTTCACGAAGCCTGTTCAGCCCGAAAGGCGCCGCTGCCATGAACCCGTTCCTGATCCTCGGGCTCGCCATCGGTGCGGAGGTGACCGCGACCCTGGCGCTGAAGGCCGCCGACGGCCTCACGCGGCCGGGGCCGACGGTGGTCGTGGCCGTGGGCTACGGCACCGCCCTGTGGCTGATGTCGACCAGCATGGACATGCTGCCGATCGGCGTCGTCTACGCGATCTGGTCCGGGATCGGCATGATCGGCGCGGCGCTCGGCGGCGCGTGGCTGTACGGCGAGGGACTCAACCCGACGATGCTGGCCGGCATCGCGGTGATCGCCGTGGGCGTGACGATCCTGGCCGCCGGCCAGGGCCAGCACTGACGGCGCGCCCGCGCGCGGCGGGCGCGCCGCCGCGGTCTTCCGCCCCCACCGGCCAAGTCCCGGGCCGGATCCTGCTGCCACATCCTCGCCGCGAACGTGCGGTCAAGCTTGGCCGGCGCCCTGTCGTTGCGCGGTGCCGACCGGAGCTCGGCGGCCGCGGCACGGCGCAGCGCGGTTGAGGGAGCACGGAGCACGCATGCATGCACGGTAGCGCGAGGACGAAGATTCTTCCTGTTCTGGTCGTCCTGGCAGGGGCCTCTAGCCTGGGGGCCTGCAATACTGCCGCACCGGTGCTCACGACAGGGTCGATCCCCGACCACAAGCCGCCGATGGTCGTCAGCGATGCCGAGCGCGATTGCCTCGGCCGGGCCATGTACTTCGAATCGAACCGGAGCGACTCGGACGGTCTGATCGCCGTCGGGACGGTGGTCATGAACCGGCTGGAGAACGCGATTTTCCCAGGGGGCATCTGCGCCGTGGTCGGGCAGCCGGGGCAATTCGCCCCGGGGGTCCTGACCAAGCCGATGCAGGACAAGGACCTGCAGAAGGTCGCGGACGCCGCCGACGCCGTCCTGGCGGGGGAGCGGCACCCGAAGGTCGGGAAGGCGATGTATTTCCACACGGCGGGGCGGCACTACCCCTACAACAACATGCATTATGTGGCCGTGGCCGGCGGCAATGCCTTCTACGAGAAGCGTGACGCCCGCTCGGCCAAGCAGGATTCGGCCAAGCAGGACACGGCCAAGCAGGAGAAGGGGCCTGCGCCCGCGGCCCGCCCCACCTATGCGGCAGCGGCCACGGTCCCGACCGCGCACTAGCGCCGCGCCGGCTCCGCCTCGCCTACGAGGATGGCCCGCCGGCGCGGGCGTTCCGGACCTGCGCGCGTGCCGCGCTCCGGCCTCTCGCGGAGATCCGGGTCGCCGGTCTGGCCGGCACGGCATCGGCTCGGGTCGGACAGGCCGCGCCTGTCTCCGCATGGGGTTCTTGATCGGCGATCGAACCCGAGCCTGGCCTTCAGGTTGTATGCTCGCGTTCAACCAACCCCTGCGCCGCCATGCCCGACGACGACGGCTTCGACCGCATGGCGCGCGCCGCCGTCCGAGCACATCGGCTGATGGCGTCACACGGCACGCCCACCCTGCAGCTGCTGTCGCGGCTGCTGCTGATGGAGATCGGCCTGGAGATGGCGGCGCGGCGCGATGCGGATGCCGCAGCCAACGACAATCCGGACGGGCCCGACGATGGGACCGGGGCCTGAGGATTCGACAGCGCCCGCTGCCGGAGCCGCCGGCGGAGTGGGTCACGGACCTGGGGCAATGTCGGGACGCCAAGATCGTCCTGCGCCATGATCGTCCTGCATCACGGGTCTCCGCGCGCCGGTAAAGGACGGGTGATCCGAATACCTTTTCAGGCAGGGGGCCGCAGCAGAGCCCCGCTTGACCGGTAATCATCGGCCCAGCGAAATCGAATGCCGAGGTAAATCTGTTGAACGGCGCGTCCGCCTGAGCATGCGGCATTTACACCGGCAGACAACGGCCTAGCTTATCGGTAGAAACTACCCACGAATCACGGATGTTGCGCCGATGATCGTCAACCGGGTAGCGCTCGCTGGCGCGCTCCTTCTGCTGGGCATTGCGCCGGCGGCCTCCCAGTTGCGCCGCCCGATGACCTGTACGGAGGAGGTGTCGATCGGTCTCGACGCGGTCGCCGCGCCTGAGGGGACCAAGCCGCAGCCGCGCAAGGCCCGAACGTTCTCCCTGGTTTCCAGCGGCGGCCTGCTGACCGTGATCTCCGCCGGCCGCTCCGACTATTACGAGTGCCAGGCCGCCTCGCCGCGGCTGAACGAACGCAGCCCGCGCAACGCGATCAAATGCCAGAACGGTATCTACTTTCTGCTGATCGATCTGAACAAGTTGAACTTCGTCGAGGCGCAGCTGAATCCCGAGGACCGCAATGACGTCAAGGTCAGCTACGGGAGCTGCCGGGGCCTCTAGGGAAGCCTAGTCCATGCGGACGAGGATATAGGCGCACACCACGATCGCCGCCACGGTGAGCCCGACCAGCAGGAAGGTCTGCGTCGACTGGCCGTTCGGAGGGTCCGGCGCGTCGTTCATGATGCTCCTCCAAGCCCGGGTGACCGCCGGTCTCCACCGTCCTGCTCAATGCACCGGCCGTCAATGCGCGGCCGCCACCGAGCGCCGGTCCTGCGCCCTGCTCCCGTCCATGACGCCCCGTCCGGTCCCGGTCCGGGCTCTCCGCGCCGGCGGCTGCTTTGCCGCAGAACCCGGCCCGGCCAGGCGGGTTGTCGATTCACACGGCTGCGACCGGGTCGCGAACAGGAGTGGATCTCGGTGTCTCTCGATGCGTACCACCGTCTCGATGTCTGGTCCCTCATGAACGTCTACCGTGCGACGTTCGAGATCGTCTGCGAAGCCAACCTTCAGCTTCCCTTCGCGATCGCGGAGGCCTGGGGGCTCACCACGCGCGGATGACGGTCTCGGCCGCCCGTCGCTGCGCCCGGGGCCGGTCGCGTCCGGCGGATCCGATGCCGCGGTCGCCCCGGGCGGCGCGGTGTCATCGGCAGAACTGCGCGGCGGCCGGGGTCCACTGGCCGAAGCCCGTCGCGACCATGTTGGTCATCACCCGACAGATGTAGCTCTTCTGAGCCGCGTTGTTGTGCGGGCCGGCATGGTAGCGCGCCACAGCCATCGTCCAGCTGCCCTCGCGCTGCTTCAGCGCCCGGAGGAACTGCGTGGCGTAATCGACATTCGCGTGTGGATCGATCATGGCCTCGATCGAGCCGAACTTCCCGCCATGGTAATGGTGGTTGATCTGCATGCAGCCGAGGTCGATCAGGCGCGCGCCCCTGCGGCGCGCCTCGGTGAACCGGGCGATCACGTCCTGCGGCCCGGTCCCGAAATAGGCCGATCCCTCGATATTCATGGCGTAGGGCTGGAGCGAGCCGCGCTTGCCCGTCTCCGTGAGGCCGACGGCGTAGAGCACGCCGAGCGGCACGCCGTAACGCGCGGAGGCGCGGCCCATCTCGGCCTCGCAGACATTCGCCGCCGCCGGGGCCGCGCTACAGATAAACGCCGCCGTCGCGAGGACGTACCGTCTCATCCGCCCGCTCTCCTTCGCGTCCGATTGCGGCCGGGCGCTGCGCCGCCTGCCGCTGCCTGTCTCCCCCCTGGCCCGGTCGGGCGCCTCCGTCGGTGAAAGAGGGCTGCCCCTGCGACGGCGAGCCCCCGGCCGAGCCGCCCGCCTCGGCCGGCCGGGTCTGCCCGACGATGACCTCGGCGCGATAATGGGCCTGCTTCAGCAGATCGGTGAGGATCGCCGCATCCTTGTGCAGGATCGCCGCCGTCTCGGGCCGCGAGGCGCGCAGATGCGTCTCGAGCTGGCCGTTCGCGAGCCGCAACTCCACCGTGACGGTTCCGAGTTCCTCCGGCCTGAGCTGGATCCTGAGCACGCGCAGCGGTCCGTCCGGCGTCCCCCTGACCGCCGGATCGGGGTCGACGCGGGTCTGCGGATCGGCCGCAGCGGCACGGTCGATCTCCTCCCTGATGGCGGCGGCGATCGTCGGCAGGGCGATGGCGGGCAGGCCGGGCTCGGCCTGGGCCCCGTCCCGGGCGCCCGGGACGGGGCTGCCCTCCTGCGTGCGGCGGCCGGCGGGTGCGAGAACGGCCCGGGCGATCCCGGTGATCGCCCGGATGTCCTCGAGCGCCGTGCCGCCCGCCGTGTCGGGGGCGGGAGCGGCGGGGCGGGTCGCGGCGGCGGGGCGGGGCGCCGCGGCGGGCGC
>CAXDNE010000409.1:0-5460 GCA_963990595.1 uncultured Methylobacterium sp. | reverse complement strand
GACGCGGCGGCATTAAGAAGGAAACCAGCTCATTTGGACGGATATGACGGTGAGATTGTCCAAGCGCAACAATTGTGGTCGCGGCAAGATCAGCGCGCGCAAATCTTTCGTTTGACGTCGAACATAGCGCTCATAAGCCCTTCCTCAACTGTAGGATGATATGTCGGCCATTCACCCAGGCTGCGCACCGTGAGTCCCTGGGCAAGAACATAAATCAACAGATGTGCAAGGTGCTCCACGGCGGGGCCGAGCATCTCGCCGCCGAGAAGCATGCCGTCCCGATCAGCCCAGATCCGGATTCCGCCCCGGTTCAGACCCTCGATACGGGCGCGGCCCTGGTCGGTGAAGTCCATCTCGCCGACCACGCGGTCATCGGCATCCGGATCGTAAGGTGCGCCGATCACGGCGGCCTGCGGGTGGGTGAACACCATCGCGAGACTCGCCCACGGCGCGGGCGCCTCGACGGCACGCCCCGCCGCCAGGGCCGCTGCATTGGTTCCGGCGATCGCGCCTTGGCGGCTCGCCTCGTGCAGCACCGGCCGCCACGCATCCGCATCGCCCGCGATCAGGATGGGCGCCCCCGCGCAGACGAGACTGCGACAGTCGAAATCCGGCACGCCGTTCTCGCCGACGCGCAGACCGGCCGCCGCGAGGCCGAGATCCTCGAGATTGGGTGACCGACCGGCCGCGGCGAGCACCCGCGTCGCCCGGGTCACCTGCTCGCGCCCGTCTCGATCGGTCCAGGCGAGGCGCACCCCCTCCCCGTCCGGTGTCGCGGCGGTCACCCGGGCACCGAGATGCAGGTCCATCTCCGCGCCGAAGATCGCGATGGCCTGACGGACGAGATCCGGCGCGGACAGGCCGGCGACCGTGTCGCCCGCGTCGATCACCGTCACGGCGACGCCGAGCCGCGCCATGGCCTGGGCGATCTCGATCCCGACCGGGCCGGCCCCCAGGATGGCGAGCGAGTCTGGCAGGTCGGGGATCTCGAAAAGGGTGTCGGTCGTGAGGACGCGCGCGCCGAGCCCGCGCAGCGGCTCCGGAACGACCGGGCGCGACCCCGTGGCGATCACGGCGGCGCGGAACCGGATGCGTGTCCGGTCCCCGACCGCGAGAATCCGGGGATCCACGAATCGGGCGCTGCCCGCGACGCGGGCGTTGTCGGGCAGGGCGTCCAGCTCTTCGAAGACGCTGGCGACGAACCGGTCTCGCTCGGTGCGGAGGCGCTCCAGCACCGCCGGACCGTCCACGCGGATGCCGGAGACCCGGATGCCGAACGGGCCGGTGCTGCGCGCCGCGTGGGCGGCGGCGCCGGCCGCGATCAGCAATTTGGACGGCATGCAGCCGACGCGCGCGCAGGTCGTACCGCCAGGACCGCGCTCGATCAGGACCGCCCGTGCGCCGGCGGCGACGGCGGCGCGGTGCGCGGCGAGGCCCGCCGTCCCGGCGCCGATCACCGCCACATCGTATTCGAGTTCGCGCATCAACACCCCGGATCGTCCGCCGGGGCCAAAGTCTTACCGCTCAGGTTCGTTCCACCTGCGCGCTCGCGCCTCAGACCGACCCGGACCGGCCGGAACCCCGCACGCGCCGTCGCCGGCCGTGCGGGGCCTGGGGCTCACGCGCTGCGGCCCGGGGCGGTGCCGCCGAGATGGAAGACCCGGTGCGGCACCAGCTCGCCGCGCTCCACGTCGCCGACGGCGACCAGGATGCCGGCGCAGGTGGCGAAGGCCTTGCCCTCGACCGGCGCGTCACGGCCCCGGAGGATCACCGGCTGCCCGCGCATCAGGCGCAGGCCGAGGTCACGGGAGACCGCGACCTCCGGGATCGCGTCGAGGGCCGTCTCCACCGGGCGCAGATGCGCGAGCGCGGCCTCCGGGCTCCCCTCGGTGAGGGTGGCGACCGGGCAGGCCTCCGCCTCCGAGAAGGGGCCGACACGGGTCCGGCGCAGGGCCGAGACGTGGCCGAAACATCCGAGCGTACGGCCGAGGTCCCGGGCCAGGGCCCGCACATAGGTGCCCTTGCCGCACTCGGCCTCGATCACCGTGCGCTCGCCGTCATGCTCCACCACCGCGAGCCGGTCGATCTGAACCGGCCGGGCGACCAGCTCCACGACCTCGCCCTCGCGGGCGAGATCGTAGGCGCGCTCCCCCTGGATCTTGATGGCCGAGTAGCGCGGCGGCACCTGCTCGATCGCGCCCACGAAAGCCGGCAGCGCCGCCTCGACCGCCGCGCGGTCCGGCCGGGCGTCGCTGGTCGCCACGGGGCGCCCCTCGGCATCGTCGGTGTCCGTCTCGACGCCCCACTGCACGGTGAAGCGGTAGGCCTTCCGGCCGTCCATGACGAAGGGGACGGTCTTGGTCGCCTCACCGAGCGCGATCGGCAGGATGCCGGAGGCCAGAGGATCGAGGGTGCCGGCATGGCCGGCCTTCTTGGCGTTGAAGGCGCGCTTGACCACCGCGACCGCGTGGGTCGAGGTCATGCCGACATGCTTGTCGAGGATCACCCAGCCCGACACGTCCCGGCGCTTGGGCCGGTCGGGACGGGATCCGCGCTGCGGGCGCCGTCCCTCCGGGCCCCGGCGCTCGGCGCCCGGCGCAGGAGCGGCGCGCTCGGCCGGCGGGTGATCTTCCATGGAAACCGTCATGTCCGCGTGTCCCCCGGGGTCGATGCCCCGTCCCTTTCTGTCTGGTGACAGGGATCAATGTCCCGTCCCGGTCTCCGGTTCGTCGTCGTGCCCGGAATCGAGGTCGCGCTGCACGCGCTCGTCCCGGAGAAGCTTGTCGATCCGCGCCGCCTCGTCGAAGGTCTCGTCGCGGCGGAACCGCAGCTCGGGCGCGAATTTCAGGTTCACGCGCCGCGCCACCTCCTGGCGCAGCACCTTCCGGTGCCGCTCCAGGGCGGCGATCACCGGGGCTTCGTCGAGGCCGCCGAGCGGCATCACGTAGGCGGTGGCGAGCTTCAGGTCCGGCGACATCCGCACCTCCGGCACAGTCACGACATGCGTGCCGAGCACCGGATCCTGGATGTCGCCGCGCTGGAGCACCTCGGCGAGCGCGTGGCGCACGAGTTCGGCCACGCGCTGCTGGCGCTGCGAGGGGCCGGTGGAAGTCGGTTTCTGGGCCATTCTGTCTCGGACCGGCGCCGCAGGGGTCGCCGGCTCACGTCCTGAAAAAAGAAAAGACGGCCGCGGCGGGTGCCGCGGCCGCCCTGTCCGGACGGGTCCGGACTATCAGAGCGTGCGGCGGATCTCCTCGACCCGGTAGCACTCGATCACGTCGCCCGCGCGCATGTTCTCGAAGTTCTCGAAGGCCATGCCGCACTCCTGGCCGGAGGTGACTTCCTTCGCGTCGTCCTTGAAGCGCTTGAGCGTCTTCAGCTTGCCCTCGTGGATCACCACGCTGTCGCGGATCAGGCGGACATGGGCGCCGCGCTCCACGATGCCGTCGGTGACGCGGCAGCCGGCGACCTTGCCGACCTTCGACACCTCGAACACCTCCTGCACGGTGGCCTCGCCGAGGCGCTCCTCCCGCAGGGTCGGCGGCAGCATCCCCGACAGCGTGGCTTTGATGTCGTCCACGAGGTCGTAGATGATGTTGTAGTAGCGGATCTCGATGCCCGCCCGCTCGGCGGCCTCGCGGGCCTCCTTGTGGGCGCGCACGTTGAAGCCGATGACCACGGCCTTCGACGCCTGCGACAGGGTGATGTCCGACTCGGTGATGCCGCCCACTCCCGACAGGAGGATGCGGGCACCGACCTCGTCGTTGCCGAGCTTCTCGAGCGCCCCCGAGATCGCCTCGACCGAGCCCTGCACGTCGCCCTTGACGACGATCGGCAGCTCCTTGCGGCCGGCGCCTTCCTTGAGGTCGCGCATCATATCGACCAGCGACCGGTTGGCACCGCCGGTCCGGGCCGCGATGCGCTCGCGCTTCACGCGGGCCCGGTACTCGGTAACCTCGCGGGCGCGGGCCTCGTTCGGCACCACGATCACGCGGTCGCCGGCATCCGGCGTGCCGTTGAAGCCCAGCACCTCCACGGGAACCGAGGGGCCGGCGTACTGCACGTTCTCGCCGAGATCGTCGATCAGGGCGCGGACGCGGCCCCATTCGGCGCCCGCCACGACGATGTCGCCGGTGAACAGGGTGCCGCGCTGGACCAGGATCGTCGCCACGGGGCCACGACCGCGATCGAGCTGGGCCTCGATGACCGTACCCTCGCCGTCGCGCTTCTCGTTGGCGCGCAGGTTCATGATCTCGGCCTGGATCTGGATGCCCTCCAGAAGCTCCGGCAGGCCGGCGCCGGTCTTGGCCGAGACCTCGAACTCGAGGGTCTCGCCGCCCATCGACTCCACCTGGATGTCGTGCTGGAGCAGCTCGGTGCGGACCCGCTGCGGGTTCGCGTCCGGCTTGTCCATCTTGTTGATCGCGATGATCATCGGGACGCCGGCCGCCTTGGCGTGCTGGATCGCCTCGATGGTCTGCGGCATGACGCCGTCATCGGCCGCCACCACGATCACCACGATGTCGGTGACCTTGGCGCCGCGGGCGCGCATCGACGTGAAGGCCGCGTGGCCGGGGGTGTCGATGAAGGTGATCATGTCGCCGGACGGGGCCGCCACCTGATAGGCGCCGATGTGCTGGGTGATGCCGCCGGCCTCGCCCTCCACGACGTTCGCCTTGCGGATCGCGTCGAGCAGCGACGTCTTGCCGTGATCGACGTGGCCCATGATCGTGACCACCGGCGGACGGGGATCGAGATCCTCCTCCAGATCCGGCTCGTCGGAGGACAGGCCCTCCTCGACGTCGGATTCGGCGACGCGGCGCACCGTGTGGCCGAGCTCCTCGGCGATGAGCTGGGCGGTGTCCGAGTCGATCACGTCGGTGATCTTGTGGATCTGGCCCTGCTTCATCAGCAGACGGATCACGTCCACGGCCCGCTCCGACATGCGGTTGGCGAGTTCCTGGATGGTGATCGTCTCGGGGATCGTCACCTCGCGGGACAGCTTCTCCTTCTGCTCCACCTGCCGGTGGCCGCTCATGCGCTGCTGGCGGCGGCGGAACGAGGCGACCGAGCGCGTGCGCTCCTCCTCGCCCGCCGTGGCGTTGGCGATGGTCAGGCGGCCGCGGTTGCGGTCACCGCCCGGCGACTTCGGGGTCTTGGGCGGGGTGATGATCTTGAGCGGCATGCCGGGACGGCGGATCACCCGCTTCGTCTCGGACTCGTCGTCGTTGGTCTGGGCGGCGCGACCGGCGGGGCGCGCGGCGGCACCGGCACCGGCGGGACGCGCGGCGGTGGCCGGCGTCGGGCTCTTCTCGGGCTCCGGCGCCGGGGCCGGACGGGCCATGAAGTTGAGGTCGCGGGGCTTGCGCGAATCGGCCGTGATCGTCCGGCGCGGCTCACCCGTGGCCGGCCCGGGCGTCAGCCGCGGGCGCGCCGCGGCCGGCGCCGCCGCGGGCGCCC
>CAXDNE010000408.1:0-5469 GCA_963990595.1 uncultured Methylobacterium sp. | reverse complement strand
CCTTCGCGGGCAACGTCATCGAGGCGGCGGCCAATCTCGGCGGGATCGGCGCGGCTTGTCCGGGGCGCCGGTCTCGGTCGGGGGCTTCGGGCGGGCCTGGTCCATGGATCCTCGTCGCGACGCGCATGCGCTGAGGTCCAACCGGCCGGATCGGGGCGTGTTCGCTTCCGGAATCCGGGCCGTCGTTGCGGAGATCGCCTTGGGGGACGGACTGGACGGGGTACCCGGGCTGCGGCTTCCCGGCTGCTTCAGGGACCCCGCCCGGTCTCACGGCGATGGCCGCCTTGCCGGGCCATCGGAGCGCGGCGGAGGGCCCTCAGCTCACCTCCACCTGCACCACGCCCGGCACGGTCCGGAGCTGGCCGGCCAGCGCCGGCGTCGCCTGGAACTTGCCCGGCAGCCGGATCTCGACCTCGCGCCCGCCGCCGTCGAGCTTGAGGATCAGCGACACCTCGCTCTCGCCGCGCATCGACAGGCGCTGCTGCACCGGCCCGACCCCGCGGGGGTCACTGAGATGGATGCGCATCCCCTTCTGGTGGCGGGCCACCGCCTGGTCGAGGGGTTCCGCGGTGAGGATCCGGGCGCGGACGTCCTCGCCCTCCAGATTCGCCTGGAGCTGGAGCACCAGGGGGCGACCCGGCTCGAGGATGTCGCGGTACTGGCCAAGCCCCTCGGAGAAGATGATCGCCTCGAAATGCGCGGTCCGGTCCGAGAGGGTGACGATGCCCATCTTGTTGCCGGTCTTGGTGCGCCGCTCGGCCCGGTCCAGCACCGAGGCCGCCACACGGCCGACGCTTGAGGTCCCGGCCCGCACCGCGCGGCAGAAATCCGCCCAGCTCTGCACCCGCAGCTTGTCCAGAAGGTCGCCGTACTCGTCGAGGGGGTGGCCCGAGACGAAGAAGCCGATCGCCGCGTATTCGCGCTTGAGCGTGTCGGATGTCGGCCAGATCTCGTGGGGCGGGATGCGCAGGCTCACGTCGTCCGCGACCACGCCGCCGAACATGTCGGTGACGCCGGCGGATGCCGCTTCCGCCGCGCTGGCGGCGAGCTTCATCATCGGCTCGATCGCCGCGAAGGCCCGCGCCCGGTCGGGCTCGATGCAGTCGAGCGCGCCGGCCTGGACGAGGCTCTCCAGGGTGCGCTTGTTGATCAGCCGCGGATTGAGCCGGCGGGCGAGGCAGGCGAGGTCCTTGAAAGGCCGGTCGCCCCGGGCCTCCACCAGCGCCCGCACCGCCTCGCGGCCGACGCCCTTGATGGCCGCCAGCGCGTAGAAGATCTTGCCGTCGCGCACCTCGAACACCTCGCCCGAGGTGTTGATCGAGGGCGGCTCGACCGTGATCTTGAGGCGCTGGGCGTCCTGGCGGAATTCGGCGAGCTTGTCGGTGTTGTCGATGTCGAGGGTCATGGCGGCCGCCAGGAACTCGACCGGGTAGTTCGCCTTCAGGTAGGCGGTCTGGTAGGTGAGCAGCGCGTAGGCCGCCGCGTGGCTCTTGTTGAAGCCGTAATCGGCGAACTTGGCGAGCAGGTCGAAGATCTCGTTGGCCTTGGCCTTGGTCAGGCCGCGCTCGGTGCAGCCTTTCAGGAACCGGTCGCGCTGCGCGTCCATCTCGGCGCGGATCTTCTTGCCCATGGCGCGCCGGAGCATGTCGGCCTCGCCGAGCGAGTAGCCGGCGAGCACCTTGGCGATCTCCATCACCTGTTCCTGGTAGACGATGATGCCGAAGGTCTCCTTCAGCATCGGCTCCAGCTTCGGATCCGGGTACCAGGACGCCTCGTTGCCGGCGTCGCGGCCGAGCTTGCGCTCGCAATAGACCGGGATGTTGGCCATCGGGCCCGGCCGGTAGAGCGCCACCAGGGCGATGATGTCCTCCAGCCGGTCGGCCTGCATCTCGCAGAGCGCCTTGCGCATGCCGGCCGATTCCACCTGGAACACGCCGACCGTCTCGCCCCGCCCCATCGGCCCGTAGGTGTTCGGGTCGTCGAGCGGCAGCGAGGCGAGGTCGATATGGATGTCGCGCTGCTTCAGCAGATCCGTGCAGCAGCGCAGCATGGTGAGGGTCTTCAGGCCCAGGAAGTCGAACTTCACCAGCCCCGCCTGCTCGACCCACTTCATGTTGAACTGGGTCACCCGCATGCCGGTCTTCGGGTCTCGGTAGAGCGGGACCAGCTCCTCCAGCGGCCGGTCGCCGATCACCACGCCGGCCGCGTGGGTCGAGGCGTGGCGGTGCAGACCCTCCAGCTTCTTGGCGATGCTGATGAGCCGGGCGACGATCGGCTCCTCCTCCATGGCCTGCTGGAGCTTGGGCTCGCCCTCGATCGCCTGGGCGAGGGTCACGGGGTTGGCCGGGTTCTGCGGCACGAGCTTGGTCAGCTTGTCGACCTGCCCGTAGGGCATCTCGAGGACGCGGCCGACGTCGCGCAGCACGCCGCGGGCGAGCAGCGTACCGAAGGTGATGATCTGCCCGACCTGCCCCTCGCCGTAGCGCTGCTGCACGTAGCGGATCACCCGCTCGCGGCCCTCGACGCAGAAGTCGATGTCGAAATCCGGCATCGAGACGCGCTCGGGGTTGAGGAAGCGCTCGAACAGCAGGCCGAAGCGCAGCGGGTCGAGGTCGGTGATGAGCAGCGACCACGCCACCAGCGAGCCCGCGCCGGAGCCGCGGCCCGGACCCACGGGGATGTCGTGGTCCTTGGCCCACTTGATGAAGTCCGAGACGATCAGGAAGTAGCCCGGGAACTTCATCTTGACGATGACGTCGAGCTCGAAGGCGAGGCGCTTGCGGTAATCCTCCTCCGAGAAGCCCGGCGCGGTGCCGTGCTGCTTCAGGCGCAACTCCAGCCCGGCCTCGGCCTGGCGACGCAATTCGGTCGGCTCGTCGGCCGAGACCGCCTGCGCGCCGGATCCCGACGCCTCCGCCAGGGCGTCCGCCCCGGGGGGCTTGTCGCCCGCCGCCACGGCGCCGAAATTCGGCAGGATCGGCTTGCGGGTCCGCGCCCGGACGGCGCAGCGCATGGCGATCTCGACGGTGGCCTGAAGCGCGTCCGGCAGGTCGCGGAACAGCTCGGCCATCTCGGCCCGGGTCTTGAAGGCGTGGCTCGGCGTCAGCCGGCGGCGGCGCTCGTCCGAGACGAGGCGGCCCTCCGCGATGGCGAGCAGCGCGTCGTGGGCGTCGTAATCGTCGGGCTTGGCGAAATAGGGTTCGTTCGTCGCCACGATGCCGAGGCCGTGCCGTCCCGCGAGGTCGAGCAGCGCGGTCTCGACCCGCCCCTCCTCGGGCAGGCCGTGGCGCTGGATCTCGACATACAGCCTGTCTTCGCCGAAGGCCTCCTTGAGCCGCTTCAGACGGGCGAGCGCCAGCTCGGGGCGGCCCGCCCGGAAGGCCGTGTCGAGGGGCCCCGCCATCCCGCCGGTGAGCGCGATCAGCCCCTCCGCGGAGCCCGCGAGAGCCCCGGCATCCAGGCGCGGCGCCTCGCCGAGCGCCGTGTCGAAATAGGCGCGGCTCGCCAGCCGCAGCAGGTTGGCGTAGCCGGTCTCGTCCTGCGCGAGCAGCACGATCCCGTGGCTCGTCGGCGCCTGCCGCTGGTGCGGGTCCGCGGCCTCGAAGGCCACCGAGAGGTGCACGCCCGCGATCGGCTGGACTCCCTCCCCGGCCGCCTTCTCGGAGAATTCGAGCGCCCCGAACAGGTTGTTGGTGTCGGTGAGCGCCAGGGCGGGCTGCCGGTCGGCGGCCGCAGCCTTGATCAGGGAGCCGACCTTCAGCGCCCCTTCGAGCAGGGAATAGGAGGAATGGACGTGGAGGTGGACGAATCCGACCTCCTTGAGCTGGCGTGGCATGGCCGACCTTGTTCCGGGGTCGGCCAGCATCCCCGCTCGCCGGCCTCAAGTCGACGTGTGCAGAGCCTTCCGCGGACGATATCCACCGGTCGTGCCCCGGACGCACCAGTTCCGGGCGCCGCTGTGGACAATCCGCATCGGAGGGCCGATCGCCTGTGCATAAGCCGCCCGGGGCCGGAACCCGGACGCGTTCGGAAAAATCCGGCTAACGAATGGGTGCCAAGGCTACCGCCCACGCACCCACCGCCCCGAACAGCATTCCGAACGCCATGAGCTCGACCATTCCGGTCAGGACCATCCGCTTCAGCATCGCCGTGCCTCCTGAGTACTCGGCCTAGTATGTTCATGTTTTGTTCTAGCGAAAGGGTGTGGTGGCAACAGGACCGGCGCGTCCTCGGATTAGGGTAAAAAGTGTCTTGATGCGGACCGGGCGGGCTGGCATGCCCCGCCCGCAGACGAACTCATCATCGGATCGGGGGGTTCGAAGGAGCAGGCCATTCCCGCGCACCGGACGGTCGAACGGCTCGACGTCGCCCTCGTGGCCGTCGGCACACACGGCGACGTGCTGCCGTTCATCGCGCTGGGTCATGAGCTCCTGAAGCGCGGTCACGGCGTCTCGCTGGCTGCGCCCGCGCCGTTCGAGCCGATGGCGCGCCGCGCCGGCCTCGCCTTCCAGCCCCTGGGCAGCGTGGCCGATTACGAGGCGGTGATCCGCCAGCCGGATCTCTGGCACCCGCAACAGGGCTTCCGGCCGATGTTCGACTATGCCCTGCAGGTGGCGGAGCCCGCCTGCCTGTGGCTCGGGGCGACCCGCGCGCGCGGCGTGAATCTGCGGGTGGTCGCCTCACCGCTGGGCTGGGGCGCGCGACTCGCCCAGGATCTCTACGATCTCCCGACCGCCACGCTCCACGTCATGCCGTTCCTGATCGAGAGCCGGTTCGACCCGCCGCGGCTGCCGGGCCTGCCGCTGCCGCGCTTTCTCCCGGCCGCGCTGCGCGCCTACGTGAATCTCGGGGTCGACAAGGTCGCGGTCGGCCCGTTCACGCTGCCGCCGCTGAACGCCCTGCGCGCGCGCCTCGGCCTCGACCCGGTCTACCGGCTGCGGCACTGGTGGAACAGCCCGACGCGCATGCTGCTCATGTTCCCGGACTGGTACGCCGCGCCGCAGGCGGACTGGCCGGCACAGGCGGTGCAGCTCGGCTTCCCCCTCGTCGACCGCTTCGGCGACGTGTCGGCCCTGCCGCCGGAACTGGAGGCCTTCCTGGCGGCCGGCGCGGCGCCGATCGTGTTCACCTACGGCTCGGCCATGCGCCAGGGGGCGGCCTTCTTCGACACCGCGATCCAGCTGTGCCGGCGGATGGGCCGGCGCGGCATCCTCCTCGCCCCGCAGGGCGGGCAGATCGCCGAACCGCTGCCGCCCGGGATCATCCACCTGCCCTACGCGCCCCTGAGCACCCTGCTGCCGCGCAGCGCGGCCCTGGTCCATCACGGCGGCGTCGGGACGGTGGCGCAGGCGCTGGCGGCGGGGATTCCGCAACTCGTGGTCCCGGTGGCGTTCGACCATTTCGACGAGGGGCGGCGGCTCAAGGCTGTCTCTTATACACATCTCCGAGCCCACGAGACAAGAGGCAATC
>CAXDNE010000407.1:0-5496 GCA_963990595.1 uncultured Methylobacterium sp. | reverse complement strand
ACACTATCCTCTTCGTCGGCAGCGTCAGATGTGTATAAGAGACAGGGGCATTCCGATCGCCGAGCCGGAGGTAGCCTGGGCTGAATTGCGAGGCGCGCTGCAGGGCGGGCAGGTCCGGGACGGTCAGCCAGCGCCCCCTCAACGCGATCAGGCCCTGGCTGCCCAGCGCTTTCATGCAGCGGTTGACGTGCTGGTCCGTCAGGCTCACCGCGTCGGCCAAGTCGGATGGGCGCAGCGGCAGGACGTATCCGCGATAGCGCGTCAACCCGATGGCCTGCAGCCGGTAGAACAGCTCGCAGAACAGGTGGCCGAGCCGCTCGATGCCCTCGCGTCCGGAGATATGGACCGACCACGCGCGCTGGATGGAGGCGGTGGCCAGCATCGCCCACCACAGGGCTTGGCCGACATGGGGATGCGTGCCCACCAGAGCGTCCAGCCGGGCACGGGGAATCTCCGCGAAGGTGACCGGCGTGAAGGTGCCGATCGCGTGGTCCATCGCGCGCGGCACGCTGACGTGGGTGTCGCACAGATCCCCGGGCAGCAGGATGGCGGTGATCTGTCGATGGCCGTCCTCGGCCTGCTTGTAGTGGCAGGCCCAACCTTCGAGGATGACCCGTAGAGGCCCATGGGGCGCACCATCGTGCACGATGTCCTCGTGCGCGCCGACCCGCCACCGCCGCGCCGTGACCGCATGCAGCGCCACGCGATCAGTCTCCGACAACGGTGTGAACTGTTGCAGTTTCGCGATGAGGAAGTTCGGCACCGCGGCCTCGGTGTTCGAGGATCGTCCCGTTGCGGGCGCTCGGTCGCGGGCACGGGCGGCAATCACATCGTTGGCCTGACTCGGCGCCGATGAACGTGATCTTCCGATCTTAATCTCGGTTAAGAGATCGCGACATTGAGGTGGATCAAATCATCGACCCAACCGCCGCGCGGCCCGACATCGCGCGCGGCAACGGGGAAGGCCAGCGAGCCGAGGCCCGATCGAGCGGGGAATCTTGCGCAGCCCCTTCGAGAGCCCGAGAAGGATCGGCAGCCGGCACCGCTCGACCCGGCGCCGCAGTTCACGCCGCGGAGCGGCCCGACAGGGGGCGGGAGCGTCTGTCACGCGCCGATCTCCGGCACGCTCCGTCCGCGGCTTACGCACCAGCCGCCGCGCGGCCCGACGGACAGACGCCGATACCGGGGTCGTCCCTCCTCACCGGGTACGCGACCTTCGCGCCCGCCGCGGAACCCGCACTCGACAGCCGATAGGGCACCCCCCTATATTTTCGGTCAGGAAGGGGGATGAATGTCTCACACCGTCAAGGAGAAGGCCAAGCTTCTGGCGCGGGTGCGCCGGATCAAGGGACAGGCGGAAGCCGTCGAGCGGGCGCTGGAGGCCGAACTCGGCTGCACCGACGTCCTGATGCTGGTCGCCTCGATGCGCGGGGCCATCAACGGCCTGACCGCCGAGCTGATGGAAGACCACATCCGCCACCACGTCGTGAACCCGGACAGGGAGCCGGACCCGGAGCGCGCCAGAGGCGCGGCCGAACTGATCGAGGTGGTGCGGACCTACCTCAAGTGACGAGACCTCAGGAGCTCACGCCCCGGCTCGCTCGCGCAGGGAACCGCGCACGCGTGGCCGATCGTGCGGAGCGCGATCCTGCTCGGCGCCCTGCACGGGCTTGAGACCGACCACGCCGAGACGATGATGGCCGCCCTCATCATCGCCGTGCGCGGGACAATCACGCAGGCGGTGCTCCGGGAACCGGCGGCGACCCTCGCGCACACGGCCGCGGTCTGGCTTGTTGCCCTCGCGGGGCAGAACGCTGATGCCGGACCGTCAAGGTCGGGCGCGGGGTCCTGCCTGGATGCAGGCCGGATCCCCGCTCGACCTCGCGCCGGCGATCTCTTGAAACGGGACCTTACGTCGTGAACTCGTAGGCCCGCTCACCGTGGCTGGCCAGATCCAGTCCATCATGCTCGGCCTCCTGATCGACCCGAAGCGGGGTGACCATGCCGAGCAGCCGCGCGAGCCCGAAGGTGACGAGGCCCGACCACAGGGCGACGGCTGCGACGGCCAGGACCTGGACCGCGAACTGGCCCGCGACCGTGCGGCCCTCGACCAAGCCGACACCGCCGAGATCGGGCAGCAAGAAGACGGGGAGCAGGACGGAACCGAGAATGCCGCCGACCCCGTGAACGGCGAAGACGTCGAGCGAATCGTCGATGACGAGGTGATGCTTCACGAACAAGGTCACGAAGAAGCAGACCAGACCGCCCGCCGCGCCGATCAGGAGCGCTGCAGCCGGTGAGACGAAGCCCGCCGCAGGCGTGATCGTGGCAAGCCCCGCCACGCAGCCGGTCACGATGCCGATCGATGTCGGCTTGCGGATCTTCACCCATTCGGCCGCCGTCCAAGCCATGGCGCCCGCCGAGGCGGACAGATGCGTCACCAGGATGGCATTCGCCGCGCTCGCGTCGGCCGCGAGGGCGCTGCCCCCGTTGAACCCGAACCAGCCGACCCAGAGCATGCCGGCCCCCATCATGGTCATGCCGGGGCTGTGCGGCGGCGTCAGCGTCGTCGGGAAGCCCCGGCGGCGCCCCACCAGCAGGGCGAGAAGCAGGGCCGAAACGCCCGCTGTGGTGTGAACCACGATGCCGCCGGCAAAATCGAGGGTCCCGAGCGCGGCCAGCCAGCCGCCACCCCAGATCCAATGGGCCGCGGGGACGTAGACGAGCAGCAGCCACAGGGCCGAGAACAGGGCGATGAAGGGGAACGCCACGCGCTCCGGTATGGCGCCGATGATCAGGGCCGGCGTGATCACCGCGAAGGTCATCTGGTAGAGCGCGAAAACGGGCTCCGGGAGCAGCGTCCCGGTGCGGACGGGTTCCAAGTGAGCCAGGAAGGCCTTGTGCAACGTGCCGATGATCGCGCCATCGCCCGCGAAGACGAGGCTGTAGCCCAAGACCGCCCAGAGCACGGAGGCGATGCAGCAGATGGCGAAGCACTGCATCAGCACCGACAGGACGTTCCGCGCATGGACCAAGCCGCCGTAGAACAGGGCCAGGCCGGGGAGCGTCATGAACAGGACCAGGGCGGAGGCGGTCAGGATCCAGGCCGTGCTGCCGGTGTCGGGCGTGGCCGCAGCGGCGAGGGTCGGAGAGGCGGAAACCAGGAGAAGTGCGACAGCAGACAGGCCTCGTGCGAGGAGCGGCAACATGGAGCGACCCTTGTGGATACAGCCGCGCTCTCAAGCAGACTGCCTGCCGATTAGGCAAGCTTGGACGGGTCCGCGGTCACCCCGCGACGAACAAGATGTCGTGTGTCTCCGGCGCCAGGCAGCCCGCGCCGAAGCGCGTGCGGACGCATGTCCGCGCAGCGCCGCTCCAGGGCGGCTTTCCGGATCGGCGTCCTCAGCGACGGCGCCGAGGGAGCGGATGGCGGCCTCAGGGCGCGCGGCAATTCATGGCGGTCGCCGCCTCGATGACGCTGAGGGCCCGCCGGCGGATCTCCAAGGACGCGTTCGGGCTGTCCGAGACGACCGAAGCCTCGCGCTTGAGCGTCGCGTCGCAGGCGCAGGAACTGTAGCCGGCGGCGTCGTAGCAGGCATCGTGGTGCATGCAGGCGGCGTCGAGGGCGTCGGTCGGGGGCAGGCCCTCACCGCGTTGGCCCTTTCCGCAGTAATTGCCGTGAAACAGTTCCTGGCCCGCGATGACCTTGCCGATCTCGCCTTTGGGGGGAGCGGGCGCCTCGGCGCGACCGCCGGGATTGAGGTCGTTGGCCGGCCCGCCTGCCTTGGACCCTGACCCACGCAGCGCCTTCGGGATTCCGGAGCGTTCACCGGGCTCGTTCAGGGCCTCGCCCGCGCGGCCGTTCGGGTCCGAGAGATCCGGCAGCGGCGGAGGCGGACCCGGACGGGGCGGATCCGCCTCGATGGTCGTGGCGGGCCCGTCCTGGGTGGCGATCTGCGCCGAGACGGCATGCGGGCAGGCCAGGAGTGCCAGCCCGAGCAGCGCGAGGAGAGATGGTTTCAAAGGTACCCCCGGAAAGCGGGCCCTCAACTCGAAGCGTGGCGGTTTCGTTCCGGGGCCGAAAGACCGGAGGGCGGAGGCTCCGCCTTCCGGCCGGTGTCGTCGCCTTCTGAACCCGTATCGTCCTGCGAGGTCAGCAAAGCCGGCCGGTCGCGGCGCGGCGCCCTCTGCCCGCCCGGCCGGACCGGGCCGGCAGAACCGGCACGATCAAGCCGGACGCCGCTCGACACCGTCCTCGGTGACGATGACGTCCATGGGAATGTCATGCGTCTGCGGGTAGATCGTCGCGAGCCGGGCCAATGCGAAGCCGACGCCGATGACCTGCGGCTTCACCGGCAGGTTCGCGATCGTCCGGTCGTAGAAGCCGCCCCCGTAGCCGAGCCGGTATCCCGCCGGATCGAAGCCCACCAGGGGTGCGATCACCACGTCGGGCTGCACGGTCTCGTCCCCATCCGGGACCGGGATGCCCCAGACGCCACGGATCAGCCGCGCGTCCGGAGTCCAGGCCCGGAATTGGAGAGGCTGAGCCTTGGCCACCACGACCGGCAGCGCGAGGCGCGCACCGCGGTCGCGCAGTCCGGTCAGCAGCGGTCTGGCGTCGAACTCGCCCCGGAACGGCCAGTAGCAGCCGATCACCGCGCCGGAGGTCCGCGGCAGCAGCGGGTCCAGCGCCTGAGCCAGGCGCGCGGTCCAGACGGTGCGATCCGCGGACGCGATGCGCAGACGCCGCTCGATGAGGCCGGAGCGCATTGCCTTCCGCCATGAACGGACCGCCGGCCACTCCGCCTCGGCCCCCTGAGGGAGAGGGCAGGGGAGCGGTTCCTGGTCGGGCGCGAGGCCGAGGAAGTCGCGGTCCAGTTCGTGCATGAAGCAGGGCGGCGAACTGTACGCGCCGAACGCACCCGCGTCGTCTTCGGGCGACCCGGACGACTCGTCCCGTGGCTTCGTCGGCGATGAGGCCATGATGCGCTCCCAAGGCGCATCCGGGATCCGCGGCGATCCCGGATTGCCGTACCGGGCTACAGATCGACGGCTTCTGGCTGCTCCGTGTAGGTGAACATGACGTCCCCGGTTCGCTCGCAGGACACGCTCACGGAGGTGGCTCCGTTCTGTTCGCGCTGTAGCGGAAGCTGCGCCTTCGCGTGCGCGACGGCAGCCTCGAGATCGCAGGGCCAAAGCTTTGTAGCGCTTACCCGTTTTCCCTTTCGAAACGTGATTTTGTAGGCCATCGTTCCCTCCATTTTCATCAAGGATACACCTTCCGGCTGGGGGAACACGTCCCCGGAAGGCATAGCAACGATGCGCAGTGAGCGGGGAGGACAGGCCGGTCCCGGTCGCGACAGGCGGCCGGGACTCAGGTCGTGATCACGCAGGATCCGGGCGCGGCGGGGCGCCCGCGGGCGGCCGCCCCCGCCCCGGCCCCCGGGTCGTTTAAACAACTGCCCGACCCCCCGGCCAGAAGGCACGGGGGGTTGC
>CAXDNE010000406.1:0-5528 GCA_963990595.1 uncultured Methylobacterium sp. | reverse complement strand
GCCCGATGAGGCGCGGGTCCCCTCTCCCGTGCGGGACAGGGTGAGGGATGCGACGTCTCCGGCAGAGCCTGGTTCTTCAGAGCGCGTCGATGGCGTGCCCAATTCTGAGGCTTCCCGCCCCTCACCCCAACCCTCTCCCGAACGGGAGAGGGGGCCTGTCGGGGCCGTCATCAACCGGGCAGCGCGGAGCAGTGCGGAAGACATGCGCGAGTCCGGCTACAACTTCGCCTATCTCGACGAGGGCACGAAGCGGATGATCCGCCGGGCCATCCTGAAGGCCATCGCGGTGCCGGGCTACCAGGTGCCCTTCGCCTCCCGCGAGATGCCCATGCCCTACGGCTGGGGCACCGGCGGCGTGCAGGTCACCGCCGCGATCCTCGGCCGGTCGGACGTGCTCAAGGTCATCGACCAGGGCGCCGACGACACCACCAACGCGGTCTCGATCCGCCGCTTCTTCGCCAGGACCTCCGGGGTCGCAACCACCACCCGCACCGCGGAGGCGACGGTGATCCAGACCCGCCACCGCATCCCCGAAACGCCGCTCACCGAGGGCCAGACCCTCGTCTACCAGGTGCCGATCCCCGAGCCCCTGCGCTTCCTCGAATCGCGCGAGACCGAGACGCGCCAGCTCCACGCGCTGGCCGAGTACGGCGCCATGCACGTGAAGCTCTACGAGGACATCAGCCGCCACGGCCACATCGCCACAACCTATGCGTATCCGGTGGAGGTGGCCGGCCGCTACGTGATGGACCCGTCGCCGACGCCGAAATTCGACAACCCCAAGATGGACGACTGCCCGGCGCTCCAGCTCTTCGGCGCGGGGCGCGAGCGGCGGATCTACGCGGTGCCGCCCCACACGAAGGTCCGCAGCCTCGATTTCGAGGACCACCCGTTCCGCGTGCAGGAATTCACGCAGCCCTGCGCGCTGTGCGGCGCCCGCGGCCACTACCTCGACGAGGTGGTCACCGACGATTCCGGAGGCCGGATGTTCATCTGCTCCGACACCGACATCTGCGAGACCCGCGTCGCGGAGGCGGCCCGATGAGCGCGCCGCTCCTCTCCGCCCACGGCCTGACCAAGGCCTACGGCGCCCGGCTCGCCTGCGCGGGGATCGACCTCGACGTCACCGAGGGCGAGGTGCTCGCCATCGTGGGCGAATCGGGCTCGGGCAAGTCGACACTCCTGTCGCTGCTCGCCGGCGAGCTGGCGCCCGATTCCGGCGCGGTCCGCTACCGGATGCGCGACGGGCAGACCCGCAGCCTCGCCGATCTCGGCCCCGCCGCGCTGCGCCGGCTGATGCGCACCGACTGGGGCTTCGTCCGGCAGGATGCCCGCCAGGGCCTGCGCATGGCGGTCTCGGCCGGCGGCAATGTCGGCGAGCGGCTGATGGGGATGGGCGAGCGCCATTACGGTCGCATCCGCGGCCAGGCTCTGGACTGGCTCGACCGGGTCGAGATCGAGGCGGGCCGCGTGGACGACCCGCCGAGCCAGTTCTCCGGTGGCATGCGCCAGCGGCTCCAGATCGCCCGCAACCTCGTCACGGGCCCGCGCCTCGTGCTGATGGACGAGCCGACCTCCGGCCTCGACGTCTCGGTCCAGGCCCGGCTCCTCGACCTGATCCGCCGGCTCTCGGCCGAGCTCGGGCTGGCGGTGATCATCGTCACCCACGACCTCGCGGTGGCGCGGCTGCTCTCGCACCGGATCGCCGTGATGCGGGCCGGCCGCGTCATCGAGACCGGCCTGACCGACCGGGTGCTCGACGATCCCGAGCACGCCTACACCCAGCTCCTCGTCTCCTCGGTGCTCGCCGCATGACCGCGCTCCTCACCTTCCAGGACGTCGCCAAGAGCTTCACCCTGCACCTGCGCGGCGGGGTGGTGCTGCCGGTGGTGGGCGATGTCAGCTTCACCGTGGAGCCCGGCGAGTGCGTGGTGCTCGGTGGGCCGTCCGGTGCCGGCAAATCCTCGCTGCTGAAGATGGCCTACGGCAACTATCGCTGCGATGCCGGTGCGATCCGGATCCGCGACGGCGACGCCGTGGTGGATGTCGTCCGGGCCGATCCGCGGGTGATCCTGTCGCTCCGGGCGCGGGTGATCGCCTACGTCTCGCAATTCCTGCGGGTGATCCCGCGGGTCTCGACCCGCGACGTGGTCGAGGCCGCGGGCCGCGAGGGCGGGCTCGATGCGGAGACCGCGCGGACCCGCGCACAGGATCTGCTCGCCCGGCTCAACCTGCCCGAGCGGCTCTGGAGCCTGCCGCCCGCCACCTTCTCGGGCGGCGAGCAGCAGCGGGTCAACATCGCCCGGGGCCTGATCGCCGACCGGCCGCTCCTGCTCCTCGACGAGCCCACCGCCTCCCTGGACGCGGAGAACCGCGCCGTGGTGGCCGACCTCGTCCGCGAGAAGCTGCAGGCCGGGGCCGGCGTGCTCGGCATCTTCCACGACAGCGAGATGCGCGACGCTGTGGCCACCCGGGTGGTCGATGTCACGCGGTTCGCGCCGCAAGCCCGGGCAGCCTGAGGACGGACACGATGGACGACTTCATCATCGAGAACGCGACGCTGGTGCTGCCCGACCGGGTGCAGCGCGGCTGGCTCGCGGTATCGGACGGGGCGATCGCGGAGATCGGCGAAGGCCGGCCGCCCGCGCGCGGCCTCGACATCGGCGGCGATCACCTGATCCCCGGCCTGATCGAGCTGCACACCGACCATCTGGAGAGCCATTACGCGCCGCGCCCGAAGGTGCGCTGGCACCCGCTCGGCGCCGTGCTGGCCTACGACGCGCAGATCACCGCCTCGGGGATCACCACGGTGTTCGATTCGCTCCGCGCCGGCAGCGATCCGGACGGCAGCGGCCTCGGCACCGAGCTGGAACAGCTCGCCGGGGCGATCGCCAGCGCCCGCGCCGACAACCTGTTCCGGGCCGAGCACTTCACGCATCTGCGCTGCGAGCTGCCCTCCACGGACGTGCTCGACACGGTGGCGGCCTTCACGGCCCGCTATCCGGTGGGCCTGATCTCGCTGATGGACCACACCCCCGGCCAGCGGCAGTTCCGCGACATGGAGAAGTACTACACTTACGCCACCCGCGGCGGCCGGCCCATGGACGAGATCCGCGCCAACACCGAGCGCAAGATCCGCGACGGCCGGGCGCTCAACGCGCGGAATCGCCCGGCCCTCGTCCAGTTCGCCCGCGAGATGGGCATACCCCTGGCGAGCCACGACGACACGACCCTGGCCGATGTCGAGCTGGCGATCGGGGAGGGCGTGCAGCTGGCCGAGTTCCCCACCACGCTGGAGGCGGCGGAAGCCGCGCATCGACAGGGCATCACCGTGATGATGGGCGCGCCGAACCTGATTCGCGGCGGCTCGCATTCCGGCAATGTCGCCGCCCTGGCGCTGGCCGAGGCCGGGCATCTCGACATCCTGTCGTCGGATTACGTGCCGGCGAGCCTCCTGATGGCCGCCTTCCTGCTGCCCGAGCAGGCTCCGTCGATCACCTTGCCCGAGGCGCTCGCCACCGTGACGGCGAACCCCGCCCGGGCGACGGGCCTGACCGATCGCGGCGCCCTGCAGAGCGGCCTGAGGGCCGATCTCGTCCGGGTCCAGCGCGCCAACGGGGTGCCGGTGGTCCGCGAGGTCTGGCGCGCCGGCCTGCGGGTCGCCTGATGCCGGGCTGCCTCGTCCTCGTCGTCGGCCCGAGCGGGGCCGGCAAGGATACGCTGATGAGGCTGGCGCGGACGGCGCTGGCCGGAGATCCGCGCTACGTCTTTCCCCGCCGCCTCGTGACCCGGCCGCCCTCGCCGGACGAGGATAATGACCAGATCGACGAGGCCGCCTTCGCGGCGGGGTGTGCGGCGGGCCGCTTCACCCTGAGCTGGCGCGCCCACGGTCTCGGCTACGCGCTCCCCGACGCGGCGGGGCGCCTCGCCGCGGACGGCCACGTGGTGGTCTGCAACGTGTCGCGCCGCGTCGTGGCGGAGGCCCGCGCGGCCTGCCCGCCGGTGAGCGTCGTGGAGATCACGGCGCCCCCCGCGATCCTGGCGCAGCGACTCGCGAATCGGGGCCGGCCGGAGGACGGCGATCTCGCCGCGCGACTCGCCCGCGAGGCGACGGTCGAGGCCGACCTCACCATCCTCAATATCGGGGCCCCGCAGGCGGCGGCCGCGCAGCTGGTGGCGCATCTGCGCGCCTGCTGAGCGCGGCCGGCATCCGGCTCCGCCGCCGCGGCACCGGCCATGGAAAAAGGGCGCGCGCCGGTCTGGACGCACGCCCTCGACAATCCGCCCGGAAGGAGCGCTTCCGGGCGAGACGGGTCGCGGTTCTCAGTAGCCGCCGAACTTGTAGTTGAAGCCGGCGCGGACGATATCGCCGTCGGTGCGGAAGCGCGAGACGTAGCCCGGGCCCGTGCCGGCGATCGGGCCGGCGACCACGTTGCGGGTGCCGAGGTCGTAATGGACGTACTCGGCCTTGACCGTCAGGGCGTCGTACCTGAGGCCGAGATACCGGCCGATCGCGAAGGTGTTCAGGAAGCTGTCGGTGGGCAGCGCGAACTCGATGCCGCCGCCGAAGGCGTAGCCGGTCTCGAAATCGTCGTAGCGGCCCGCGAAGTTCAGCGCGCCGGCCCGGCTGAAGAAGCTCGAATTGTACGAGACGTTGCCGTAGGCGAGACCGCCGAGGCCGTAGACCATCACGCGATCGAAGGCGTAGCCGACGCGGCCGACGAGGGTGCCGATCCAGTCGGTGCTCTGGCGGAAGGCGGTGATCGCGCCGGTATTGCCCAGGTAGTAGCGGCTCTTGGCGAGATCGGTCCAGTCGATGCTGTTGGCCACGCCGATGACGAAGCCCGAGCCCGGCGTGAACTGGTAGTTGAAGCCGGCGGTGCCGCCGATGTTGGCGAAGCCGCTGTCGGAGATGCGGACCTGCGACGGGCGGGCACCGGTGGCCAGGGCGTTGGCGGTGCCCGGCGCGAGGCCGATCGTGTTGATCCGCTGGTTGTCGGTGAAGGTGTAGGACGTCTCGAGACCGCCGTAGAAGCCCGTCCAGGTGAAGACCGGCACCGGGGTGAAGACCGGCGGCGGCGCGGCGCGGCGCGGCAGGTCGGCAGCGGAGGCGGCCGTCGAGACCAGGGCGGACGCAGCGCTGGCGAGGAGGAGCTTCTTCATCATGGTGGCGAGACCCGGGTTGTGCAGTGTTGCCCGCAGTTAAGCTCGGCCGCACGGATCTCGCTATGCCCGCGCGGCCACACTGTGGCTCGAAAACGTCGCCGTACTGCTGGGGATTGATATTTCGACGTTCAAGATCCGCCGGCGCCGCTTGACAGCGACGCCGTGCGTCGGCGGTGCCCGGCGTGCCGGATCTTGATCACGGGCGGCCGACCCTCTAAGCGGACCGCGTTTTGCGCCCCTTTCCGAGTTCGGGGCGGCCGACCAGGATCCGGGGCCCCGCGTGGTCCCCGCCGCAGGAATGGGAATCATGGGCAAGGAAAAGTTCTCCCGTACCAAGCCGCACTGCAACATCGGCACGATTG
>CAXDNE010000405.1:0-5574 GCA_963990595.1 uncultured Methylobacterium sp. | reverse complement strand
GGCGTTCCTCTCACCTTGATTGACGCGCTGGCCTCATCCTGATTGTCGCGCTGCAATGCGGTCCGGGGCGAGCAGCGGCTCGGCCGAAAGCATCTTACGGAAGGAGCGTTTGGCGGCATGGAGGTCGCGGTTGGCGGTGAGCAGGAAGTCGACCGCCTCGCCGTACTTGTCGATGGCTCGGTAGAGATAGCGCCACTGGCCGCGAACCTTGATGTACGTTTCGTCGATCCGCACCGAGCCGCAGTGCGGCCGACGGAACTGGCGTAGGCTTCCGGCGGGCAATCCAGGTCTGAGAGCCTGCGAACGCCAGTGCCACCAGGGCGATCCACGCTGTTGCGGTCATCTCGCATCCTTCAAGGCGCGATCTTGCGCCTATCATGCGGGGAGCTTTCTAGCCTCTATCGAAGGCCGCGACGGCCATCTCCTCCGCGATCGTGATGCGTCGGTGGTAGGCGATCCGGCTCAGCGCCTCGTGTGTCTCTGGCTTGATCCGGGTGGCGAACGGCTCGCGGCCGGTACGACGCAGGGTTCGCCCATCGACCTTGCCCGGGTCGAATGCAGGCACCGCCGGCGGCTCTGCCGGGGGAGGGGGCACCGCAGGGGCCTGAGGTGACGGTTCCTGTGGTGCGGTCTCGGCCACCGGGGTGGCGTCCTCCTCGTCCTGGGCGGCCATCATGCGGGCGACGGCTTCGGCGTCCATGCTGGCTTTGTTGCGGGGCTTGGGGGACATCACAGCGTCTCCAATCGAACGCGCACAGCTTCGGCCAGGGCCACGAACTCCTGGCCCGAGGGTGTCTCTGCCGGCACCGGCTCGCCACCAGATAGGCTGTCCGCCACTACTGCCTTGAGCGTTATCGGGGGCGCTACGGGCTCTGTAAGGCCGGCCAGCGTCCCAACCACATCGCGGCCCGATCCGGTGCGCCGATCGACGCGGGAGGGGACCACGAGAATGTCGGGGCGGCCCCGCCCGCCGGCCTTCCGATGCCGCCGCACGATCCCCACGGTCTCGGCGGCCCCGCGGATATCGAGCATGGAGGCACCTACTGGTATCAGCGCCAGGTCAACGATCGCCACCACGGCGCCGAAGGCGGCCCCGAGGGCGCCCGCGTGTTGCCTCATTGAGGAATGTTCCCGAACGTTGGGCAGGTTGCCTCACGCGTATGTTCCCGAGAGCGCGGCCGCTGGCAGCTGACTCGGCATGCCGAGTACCAGCTGGGAGGCGACCTCTCTGCGCCAGATCCGGAGACGGCGCTGTACCGTTCGGAGCAGGGCGTCGGGGTAGTGGTCGGGATTGGAGGCCTGGAGGCGCAGGAGTAGTTGGCTTCCGGTCTGCGTAGGGTCCGCCTCGAACCAGGACCGCAGGTCGTCGGTGGCTGCGACGAGGGGATCGGGGCGACGGCGTCCACGCTTCGGCTTCAGCGTGGGCTGCGCCGTCGGTCGAACCTCACCCATCTGCCAAGCCGTGCGCAGCCCCGCCAGGAAGTCGGCGACCGGGATGGGCGCAGCCGGCGTATCGACCGGCAGCGCGAGGGTGCCCTCGGTTATCGCGACGAGGGCGTGCTGCCCGCTCCGGATCTCGGCCAGCAGCCGCACCGGATCAAGATCGGCGCGCTCCGCCTCGACCCTGCGGCGCACCTCCTCGGATATGCGTGGATCGGCCAGGAGCCGGTCGCAGGGTGTCGCCGGCGCATGATAGCGCTTGCGCACCCGCGCTCCGTCGCGCTCCTTCTCGGCGAGCTTGAACGACGGCTGGAATGCGTTCACGAACAGCCGCGTCCGCGCGTAGAGCGCGGCGAGCTTACGGGCGGCCGCCATGCCTTCAAACCGCCGATAGCCGACGATGCGGCGCACGATCGCGCCGTTCTTCTGCTCGACATGGGCTTGGTCGTTCTTCCGATAGGGCCGGCAGCGGGTGAACACGATCCCCTCGGCCAAGCAGTAGTCCCGCATCGTCTCGTTGATGAACACGCTGTCGTTGTCCGAGTCGAACCCGAGCAGCGGGAACGGCATCCGGGCGCGCACCTCGCACAGCACGCCGACCAGCAGCGTCTGCTCCCGGAACAAGAGCGGGGCGCACTCGGTCCAGCCGGTGGCGATATCGGTCAGCACCAGCGTCTGAATGAAGGCGCCCGAAGCGACCGGACCGGAATGCGCCACGAGATCGACCTCGATAAAGCCGGGCGGCGGGTCGTTCCAGTCCGAGAACGTCCGCACCGGGATCAACCGCCGCAGCGCCGAGGGTGATCTGCGGCGGCGCGTACCGGCGCCGGCACGCTCGCGCTGCGGAGCGAGCGCCCGGTCTATCGTCGCCGCGCTGATCGCGAGCAACGCAGCCCGGATCTCGGGTACGAGGTCGAGGTGTCCGTGGCGCTCCATCGCCGGCAGCAACGTCGGGATCATCGCCTTCAGACGCTTGCCGCAGATCCGGTCGGAAGCTTCCCAGAGCACGCTCAGCGCCTCGCGCAGCGCCGCGTTGTAGACTCGCCGTTCCGGCCGTGCTGCCGGGGCCTGTCCCGGTGGGCCGGCCCGGAGCAGCCGCATCGCGTGCTTGCGGTGGTAGCCCGTCACGGACGCGAACTCGTCCAGGATGCGGGTCTTGTCCGCACGTCCGCTGCCTCGGTACCGGGCCGCCAACGCCATAAGCAGCTCATCGCGCGTCGCCATGCTCACCCGCCTCATCGCCACCCCCGTCGCCAAACCTGCGTCGGGAGCAAATCAGATGCGGCAACGACCCAACGTTCGGGAGCATTTCAGGCGAGGCAATGCGGGGTGCCGTGGCGCTTGGCGCGCTTGGTGGCGTCGTGGCCGGCAGCGCGATCGCTTCGGCCAACAACGGATACTACCCGGGCCGGCCGGTCTACGTCGCGCCAGGTCCGTACGGAGCCTGCCACTTCGAGCGGCGCGCCTACATCGACCCGTACGGATACGAGCACATCCGCCGGGTCGAGGTCTGCGAGTAGACCAACCACGTCTGGGCCTTGCTATCACTCATGGAGGCTCCTAGCCTCGACGTCTCGGCGCGCATCGCATGCGGCGCCGACACCGGAGAGGAGGTTCGCCATGAGACATCACGGCACCAGCCCCCGAACGTCGCGCATCGCCGATGCGGACCAGGACGGTCCACCCAACCACGACCAGCAGGGATAGTGGCTCTTCGGGCGGCAATGGACAGTCCGGATTGAAGAGCGTGGACCCTGCAACAACCCGCTGCCTCAGGTCGGCGGGTTTTTTCATGAGCTGATGCTGGCGCTACGCGCGCGGCGCAGGCTCTGCCGTTCGCTTTCTGTACCTAGTGTGCTCCGCGCGCGGCAGCTGAGCCCATGGGCCTCTGGTACGCCGGTGGTGCCCCTGGATGCCGCCGATGCCTACCCGCCCGATCCTGATCCGAGTTGCCATCGCCCTGGTGCTGATGGCTGCCCTGGCGGCGCTGGCTGACGGCGTTGCCCAGCACGAGCTGCAGCAGGCCACCGGCAACATGGCTGGGGCATCGGTAGTGGCGGATGCGCAGCCGGCCGGCGCGCACGACGATGAGTAAGCGGCCGCTGCACATCCAGGCCTTGGCCCTGCTCGTGGCCCTCGCGGGTGTCGGGCCGGTCTCGGCCCTTGCGGCCGAGCCGGCCAACCCGCCCGCCCTTGAGCGAGCGTGGCACGGGTGCGTGCGCGAGGCGTACGACCGGCAGCCTGAGTACGGCAGCCGGCCCGGCCGGGAGCGCAACGCCTTGGACGAGTGCAAACCCCACGAGGACGCTTACGTGGCGGCGCTGATGGCGGCCCGGCCGGACGCCGATCTGCCCCTGGGTGGCTGGGCGCGGACGTGGGCGGCGTACGTGGCGTACGTGGTGGATCCGGTGGCGGCCTGGATCGCGGCCCTGCGGCGCTGATCCGCGCCGGTACCGCCGCCTACCACCCGCACTAACAGGCCGTGGGCCGGCGCCCCGCGGTTTCCAGTCCCCGCATGCGCCGACCCTCACGCAGCTGCCCGGCCAAGGCCTCACGGGCAAGGTACAGGGAACTGGCCCGCACCTGCCTGTCGCCGCGTGTCCGCCTGCAACAGCACCGTATGGGGCGCGAACACCTCGGGCGCATCAGCAGGGGAAGCGCTGCTGTAGCAGGTGCAGGTGCCGCCGTCGCCCGGCCGGTCTCGCTCTCGCGGATGAGACCGGCCGAGCTGCGGGTGCTTGGGCGCACCCTTCCTGGCTATGAGACGAGGAGCCTTAGTAGAGCAACGGCAGCGTCCAAGATGTCCTCGTCGGAGCGCTGGTTCCTGATGGGAATATCAGGGCCTGGGAACAGTTTTTCCGAAGTGGCATCTTGATAGGCCGATATTTTCAGATAACTCCCTGCGCTTTCCCCAGTCCTTAGCGCCGCTTCTGTGTGCCACAGTTATGCGTACATTCTCCACACGTGCGTACAGCTGGCCTGCGCTGTCGCGCTTGTACTTTTCACTCATGTCCATCCTCTGGGTTCCTGTGCGTCGAGGTGACCATGGGCTGTTGGGCGCCCGGGTACCCCTGCCGGCCTCGCGCCGGGGTGGTTAGGCTCTCGGCGCGCTAGAACCCTTTTCGGGTGCTCAGTTCAGTGCACTTTCCGCAAATTTTTTTCGGGCCCACCGCGCCGCCGAGATCGAGGCCCAGGCCAAGCGCCGCCTGGCGGATGAGTACGACGCCGCGCAGCAGCGGGGCGAGGTACAGGGGCACGGTGGCCAGGGCAAAAGGGATGTTCCGGCCGGGAACATCCCTGCCGTCACGGATCTGGGCCTGACCCGTAAGGCGATCCATGAGGCCCGGCAGATCCGCAACGCCGAAGCGGTGTCGCCGGGCATCGTGCGGCAGACACCAGATAGCTGGCTATAGTGGTGGTACAGGATCCTTCTGCGCAGTATCCCCAGCTTTCATGCTGATGCATAGCATCGCTTTCACACCCTCGTGCGTTCACGCCAATAACCGCCCAAGCCTTGGGCGGAGTAGGCAGGAAACGGAGGCTGTCATGATGAAAGGTGGATTGCTTTGGCTGCTGGGTATCCCGCTGCCGATCATCCTGCTGCTGTGGTTCTTCGGCGTGTTCCACTAGTTCGATGTCACGCCCTGCACAGTTGAAATCACAACGCTTTGGAGATGTCGCACTATGGTCCGGCCCATCCTCTCAGCTGCCCTCCTCGCCCTGACCGCTACGGCTTTCGCCACGCCAGCCGCAGCCCTGTCCGCCAAGGATTGCTCGGTAAAGTACCAGGCCGCCAAGCAGGCCGGGACACTCAACGGCCAGAAGTGGAACGACTTCCGCAAGGCTGAATGTGGCACGGCGTCCGACGCTGCCACTACCACTGTGCCGAACCCGCTGTCCCCGGCGGCTTCGACGGCCGCTCCACCTGCGCCGGCACCGACCACGACAACTTCAAGGACGACAGCGGCGCCGTCCCTCGGATCGGCGGCCTACCCTCGGGCGATCGACCCGAAATACGCCAAGGAGTCAGCGGGCAAGGCCCGGATGCATACCTGCCTGGACAGCTACAACGCGGCCAAGTGTAGCGCGACGATCTGGATGAGAGCCGAGCGACAATCAGGATGAGAGACCGGT
>CAXDNE010000404.1:0-5593 GCA_963990595.1 uncultured Methylobacterium sp. | reverse complement strand
CACGGGAGCTCGACGCGTCAGACGCCGGAAGGCACGGGACCGGCAACCGGCGCGATGCGCAGGTCCGGACCACGGCCGATTCCGTTCGGCACTGCCCCATGAACGGCTGACACCCCGAAACCGTTTCAACAAACACCGCCCCCCGTCACGGCTTTTTGAAGATTACAGCTTGAGCGCGATGCGGTAACGCGAGGTATTCTACCGAGAGTTGCAAATCTGACCGGGGATTTGACGCAGGGCGATCCGGCTGACCGGGACTCGGATGACGTGGCGCGAACACCTCGCGCTTCCGACCCGCACCAAGCCACGTTGCAGCGATGGATAAAACAGGCGGCTGCCGCTCGGCCACAGGATCAGGCCGGAGCCGCAGCGACGGCGCCGACCCGCACGCCGCATCCGGAGCGACCGAGATCTCCGTCGGAATCAGCGGCGCGCGGACCGATGCAGGCTAGGCCGGTGTCGATCTATCCAGCGGTCCCCGGAGACAGATCGTGCGCGGCGCCCCTTGCCAACGGCAGCTTCGCAAGGAGCGGCACAGCCTGCCCGGGATCCCGCGGGCGCCTGCGAAGAGCACCACTCTGGAAAGGCGCTATCAGGGCCGGTGTTGTTCGCGGACGGCAGCACAATCGGGTAGCGCCACGCGTGCGGACTGCCGAGATGGTCGCGGATGGCCTGCCGGATCGCTTGCCTTTTGGGATGAGCCGGCGGGCAAGCGGCTCTCTCTACCGCCCCGCCGCATCGCGTCGATGGGAGCGGACGACGAGGTCGGCCATCATCGTGGTCACAGCGAGCCGATGCGGCCCCGTCCAGGAGCGGCCTTCGGGAGAGTCGGGGCGCCGTGCGTCTTCATCGGCCGGTGGCCTGCACGCAGATCCAGCGTGCCGAGATCGGTCCAGCCCCTTGATGAAGCGTGGCAGCAGCCGGCAACGGATCAGGCCGGCACGACATCGACCGATAGGTCATGGTGCGCCGGGAGACGCCGACCGTCCGGATCGTGTGGCGCACGATCAAGGCCTGCCGGAACGGGGCGGAACTGCCGTCGCCGGCGTCGTCCCCGGATCCGGCTGATCCCGGCCGACACGATCGGCGCTCTGCTACGCAGGCGGCACAGTTCCTCCGGTCTCATGACAGGACGCACGCGGTCGGGCCCACCCCTGCCGATCTCAGGCCGAAACAGCTTCAGCCCAACAGCGACGGACACTTTGCCGCGGGCGTGAGCGAGACGATCGTCTGGCCGTCGGCGCACCTCCCAAGCGCGATGACGTCCTGCGGCGCGGCCCCGAGCGAGGGCATAGGTCTCCGGACAGGCTGCGTCATGCACCACGAGTACGCGCCATGACCGTCGACCCAGCGGCCGGCCTCCGCGGCGCGCGGCGGCTCCAGGGGCGCTGCGTCCCAGATCCCGGCGGCGATAACGGGACGCTGCCGGTCGTAGGAGACCCGTTCGCGCGGGCCGCCATGGCTGGGACGCTCCTGCACGCTCCACCTTGATCGGACCGCCGACGGAGAGTGGACCCACCGCGCGACGGTCCGGACGGGACAGGAGCGTCAGGAAGGGCCGGGGCCAGCGGGACAGATCCGTGCGACAAGCCGCGTCGGCCCCATCGCAACCATCGAGGCCGGATCGTCCGACCGTGCGAATGCTCGGCTTCGCCTCCGCATCTCATCAACCTGTCGGAGTCGTGCTTGGGAGCATGGTCATGACCGCGAGCAGACACGCTCGGCAGGCCACGACAGGGCCAGCACGCACAACCATGGACGAGGTCGAGCGCCGCTCGATGATTCGCCGGGCGAGTTGCAGAGGCCGCGTATCCCAGAGGCCGATCGCGGTTCCGGCATCCTCGTCACTCAGGCTCAGCCATCAATCCAACCGCGCGATCAGCGTAGGCGCGGATCAACCAGCGACGACCGATCCCGCGAACTGGAGCGGACCTACGGCGGGATCGGTGACACGCAGGACGAGGTCGCCAGCGAGGCAATTGAGACACAGTCCGCGAAATTCCTCTCGCCCCGTCTGTCTTCCGACAGGACCAGACCCATCGGCACCTGAGCCACCCTGTATCGGGAGGGGATTTCGCCCAAAATGTGCCGCATTCCATTAACATTTGTTAAATATTATCCCGTGGCAATAAGTACTTATGTAAGAACAAATGCCTATCGATCCTCAGAATCTCTCCGGAACGGCCACCCTCACGTTCTCGGAAGACTTCAACGCATTACATTTCTGGAACGGAACAACAGGTCTAGACACTAGACCTGGATGGGCCATGTGGCCCAATTACGACCAGGGATACACATTAAGCAACAACGGCGAGCAGGAGTGGTACACCCAACCTGGATATGCTCCGACGTCATCGATTGACACATTTAGCGTCAATAATGGCGTTCTCTCCATCCGGGCACAGAAGACACCGAGCAATCTCCTCTCCCAAACCAATAATCAGCCCTATACATCGGGCACGGTCGACACATATCACGAGTTTTCGCAAACATACGGGTACTTTGAAATGCGGGCTCAGCTGCCGAGCGGGCAGGGGCTCTGGCCGGCATTTTGGCTGTTGCGCGAGGACAGCAGCTGGCCTCCAGAACTCGATGTGATGGAGCAGCTCGGCAATAACCCGAACCAGATTTACTTCACCGCGCATTCGCAGGCGAGTGGGACCCATACACAGGTCGGGTCCGCCGCCCAAGTCGATAATACATCGACCGGATTTCATACGTACGGGGTCAATTGGCAGCCTGACAACATCACCTGGTACTTTGATGGCCAAGCTATCGGGCAAGCCGCGACCCCGGCGGACATGCATAGTCCGATGTATATGATCGCAAATCTTGCCGTTGGTGGTTATTGGCCGGGAAACCCGGACAGCAGCACCAATTTTCCAGCAACGATGAACATTGACTACATCAGAGCTTACTCTGGGCTTCCAAGCGGTTCTGCCGCCGCCACCGGGCAAGCGGCATCGACGGTAACTGGCGCCAGTGTGACCACCTCCGCCGCGAGCTCGTCCGGCGTGAACAGCTCGAGCGCGAATCCGACGGATCCGCCTGCGGCCAATTCTGGAACCACCTCGCATTCGACGAGCGTGACCGCCGCGCCCCCCGTCTCTGGTACGGCGCAAGCGGCGGCTCCGGCGACGGCAGCCACGGGCACTCAGAACGTGAGTCCGCCAGCCGTCAGCTCCACGGTCGCGGCGAGCTCGTCCACCAACCCTGCGAGCGCAACCACCCCGACCTCAAGCTCGACACTCCCGGTTGGCTCACCCGCGACCGCCAACGGCATGGCCAACATCGCGGCCGCGGGTTCGGGAACCGTGACGCCTGTGGCAGCCTCCTCCAGTCCAAGCCTCGTCAGCGGGACCTCGCGCGACACCCTCAGTTCGCCCCCTGTCGGTTCAGCAGGCACGACCAGCGGCTCGGCCGATCCAAATCTTGGCGCCGCGAACACGGTGCCTTCCGCGCCATCCGCCTCGACGGGTACCGATCAACCCGTCACCAGCGGCGCGTTCCAACCGGCAGGCGTCTCCGCCGCGCCAAGTACCGTCCAGGTGATGGCGGCCATTCCGGCAGGCTCAACCGGCGCCGCGCCGGGCGCACAGGGCACGTCGGCCTCCGGTTCGGGAATGCCCGTCTCGCCGTCTGGCGCGGGTGATGCGACTCAAGCCGCGCTCAGCACTCCGGCGAATGTTGCTAGCCTCCCGGGCGATTCTTATTCCGCGGCCCCGGCTCCGTCGGGACCGTATGGCTCAACGATCGCTCCCCAACCGGGCACCAATCCTGCCTTTCAAGCTTATGTGGCATCGCCGAAGGCGAGATCAGCAGCCTTGTCAGCGGAGAAGAAGATTATTCGATACGCGAACAAGCACCCTGAGACCGTCGGAGCAGCGAATAAACTCCTAGAAATGTTCGCGCAGTTTTGGTGATCGCGTCGCTTTGGAGAGAAGCAGCCGCCGGCGGCCTGCCGCGACGCGTCCACAACAGGATGTGTCGGGCGTCTCGCCGGGGGGCTCGCTCTCGCCCCGGCGGCTCGTGCAGCATCGGTCGCTGCCGGAACCATCGCCTGCAGTCCCGGGCTCCGACGCCCGGGCGCCTCGGCAACTGCCGTCCGTCTGCTCTCTGCCTCCGCCTTGGCCCCACACGGCTCTGTTGGACGACCCTGTCGGGACCATGGCGTGTCTGCCAGTCGAAGAACGACTTGCGCTGAAGCGTCCTATCCCGGCGCGTCATCGCATACAGCAGCCTGGCTCCGCCCTCACCAAGGCGCCTCGCGCAACCTCGGCCCTGTCTGCAGCCTGCAGAACCGCCGGCGGGATTAAGCCGGCAAATGCCGCTGTCGATCCGACCGGACCGTCGATCGCGACCGCCCCGTTCCGGACTCTTGCGGGCTTCGAGGTCTGGGCGCGGCAGGTGGCGGCGTCGAACGTGATGGCGCCTTGCCGATAGAGCGGCCTCACGCGCTGCGACAGGTCAGCGGCTGACACCGAAGGGGCGGGCGCGAGCGCGGAGCGAAGGGCCGACGTCGTCGTGGCACAGCCTCGGCCCGCAGAGCCTTAACGTTAACGGACTCGTCGCGCGGCAGCCGCACGGGATTAACTAATCCGATGTCGTGTTGTGGAACTGCCCTGGAAGTGTTCTTATTGCCTTCTTAGAGCGCGGCGCAGGAATACGGCTTAGATGGCGGCGCACAGCAAAGCTGAACCGCCGTCGCTGGAGGAGAGATGATCGTTCTAGTCTTGGCCGGCTTTCTCAGCAGTATCATCGCTGTCGTTTGCACTTGGCATTGGCTAGGCATGTACTCGGTCCTAATCGCGCCACTAGGGGCGGGGGCCGGAACTGTTTTGATGGGACTGATCCTTGCGTGGATCGGGACGTTCCATAAGCGACGCATGCGCGCTGCCGCCGGCCAAGCTGAAGACCGCCGCACCGCGATGAAGGAGAGCGATCCGATCAAGCGCGGTCAGGCGTGATGCTTATCATCGCCCGCGTCCCAGCAGCGTTGAGCAAGGCCGGAAGCCTCGAACCTTTCGTTTTTACCGCCCCGTCCACTGTCCCTCTATCCCGGTGAGACAGAGATCGGCTGCTCACGCGACCTGTACCGCAGCAACCACATCAACAGCGTCGTGCGTCCATCCGTAGGGCTCGATGCCTCCATGATAGACAGCAAGCTCGAGCTGAAGAACCCTGATACACTCGTCCGACAGCTCTGCCAGGATGTCGTACCCATCCTCATCGGTCACTGAGACGATCGAAGCGAGTGGGTGACCATCCTCGTAAGTGACGAGCACTTCCTGCTCGGCATACGGATCGAGTGGGTTGATGCAATAGTGAGCCTGCATATGGAAGCCTCTACTCAGAGCTCATGAGGATCATGCCTCCTCATGCCCGCAATAACAGCCCGATGACGACTGCTGATCGGCGTGGCTGCGGCGCGACAGCCGAGGATCCCCGCGCCTGCCCAGGCGTCCATGGCGCGGATACCGCTCACGCTCCCACGCCCGCTTCCAGTTCGCGATGCCCTGTGGATGATTGACGGCACCTTGTGCAACGACAATTTCGATGTCCTGAGGGCGTCGATTACGATGGCCGCTCGGGA
>CAXDNE010000403.1:0-5604 GCA_963990595.1 uncultured Methylobacterium sp. | reverse complement strand
AGCGACCAACCCTGCACTAACTTTGACCTTGGACCACCTCGTGGGGGCCGATCAGTCGAGCGTGCCTGTCCGCCGCCCAATGCGCGCACGCTGCCCGACGAGTTGCGCGTACTGCTCACGCGTTTGAGGCAGCCCAAAAGGCAGGCTCGTGCCCTTCGTGGAGACGCAAGAGCGGTCGAGCTTGATGCTGGAGGCAGTGACATACCCCCCCTCTGACCGGGAGAGCTGAAGGTGTGGCCCATCTGCTCTCGTCTCGGAGACAAGATCTGGCTTAGCTCGTCGTGAACGAGGGGATGGCCATGAACCGACACGTCACCGCAATGCTGCTCATCACGGTCGGGCTGGGCGCATGCCAGACAGGTACCGCAGGACCGCAGCAGGCCACCGCACAACTGCGAGGGGCCGCGGCTCTCCAAGAGGAGGTCGCCCACCTCAGGGCCGAGCGCGACGCGCATCGCATCAGCTACACGGAATGGGCTGAGCGCACCCAGGCAGCTGCGCGGGCCAGCGTGCCGCTAAGCGCGCAAGAAGAGGAGGCGCTGGAGTACCGCAAGCAGCTCGCGCGCCGTGTCGATGCTGGGGAGATCACGCCAGCGCAGTTCGAGCGCGAGAGCCAGCGCACCCTGCAGCGGTTGAAGGCGCAGCGCGGCGCAGCCTGACTGTATGGGTGCGGGAACGCTCAGAACCGGCCGCTGGGACCGGAGAGCCAGCGCATCAGGCCGTCTGAGTCTGCCGCCCTCCGACGCACGACCACTCGTGGCTCGTCGTCGGGCTCCTCGTCGCGCCGGACGACATAGACCTCGCGGACGCGGGGGATGTCGTCGCGATCCTCGTAGCCGGCCGTCCGGTACGGGGGCGCGACGCTCACGCGCTCGCGGCGCGACGCCGCCCGTCTGACCGCGTCCCTGATGTCGTCGACGGCGGCCAGAGACGGAAGGTTCCGCACGGGCCGCGCCCGCGGGATGGGGTGCCGGGCCTCAGCTGTTCGAAGACGGGACTTCCCATTCTCCGGATCAGGAGTCCGGACGTGTTGGGGTATGTCTGTGACCCGCAGGCGGGGACGGCTGCTGCCTAGGTCCGCCAAGCGAGCGCGGACAGGCGCCCCCATCATCCTGGAACGAGGACGGTCGTCCTCCTGCAGGGTCCGGACGCGTACCGACACGTCCGCGGTCCTGGCAAGGGGACGCCTGTCACCCGCGTGAGAGGCGCGAGCACGCGGGGGCGCCTCGGCGACACTGATCCTCGTGTGCTCCTGCACGGGCGGCAGGACGTGCCTCGGGGTCTTCGCGGACATGGCACGCGGGTGTCCAGCCTCCCCGTCGGGCTGTGAGGCAGTCCTGGAGGATTGGGGCGCCTGATATGGGCGCGCGCCATCGTCTCGGGACGTTGGGGCCGGCCCCGGAGCCTCGACCATTTTGGCTCGGGAAGGCCCGACATCCTCCTCGGGCGGACGGGCGCGCTTGATGGTCGGCGCCAGATCAGCCTGATCCTCTTCCGGGGGCGGGGTCTGCCCATCGGATTGCGCGAGCCGGACGTGAGACCGCCCCCCGTCGTCTGGCGGCCGGACGGGCGCGGGAACCGGGGTGGCCTGCGGGCCGGGAGTCCGGCCTTCATCCGCGAGAGCCCTGCCCTCCTTGACGGGCGCGTCGGCCAGCCCGGGGGTGAATGTCAGCTTCGACGGCTCCGGCTTGGCCTTGACCGGATCCGACCAGGGCAGCGACTGTCCGTGGGCTTCAGCCCGCAGGCGCTCGGAGAGGGAGGGTGAAGCCCCATGCGGTGCCCTCGGAGCATCCCTGTGAGCGTCGCCGCGGGACATGTACGCGCTCGTGCTCGCCACCCCGGCTACGAAGGCGACGGCGATGGCGGAGAGGAACCTCGTTGACGCGGCCATGGACTATCTCCCAGGCACGGCAGGTAGTGTCACGGGCCGTACGCAACAACCGCGTAGCGAGACCGGACGCGCGCTCGTCGACATCACCCGGGACACGCATCCCGATCTCATCGTGCTATTCGTGACGGGCTACACGCGTAACGCCGTCCACAACGGCATATTGAACCCCTGCGTGCGTCTGCTCAGCAAGCCATTCACGGTGTCCGACCCTGCACGGAAGCTGCAGGCAGCTTTGGAGGAGAGGCGAGACAGGGCAGTAAGCACCGCCGCCGAGTAAGGCCGTGAGTAACGCGGCTCTCAATCAGCCGCTGACATGTAGCCGCCGGATAAGGGCTCGCGAATTCGGCCGCCTTTAGTCGCGATAGCGGCGACCTCGTTCTTTGGGCCGGTCTTCAGGAGTTGTTCTGTGACCGCAGGCGTCGGGAACGGCTTAGGTGCGCCAGCGCACAAGAACGTCAAGCTTCACCGCTCATTCCGAGGGGGCGATGAGACTTAGTAGAAACAACTCGTCTGAGAGCCGCTGGTTTCTTTGCAACCGTGCGCGAATGTTGGGCGGAACGTCGCGCCTAGCCGCTGGCGATCATCCCTCGACTCACGGCGAACCGGATCAGATCGTCATCCGTCATCGTGAAATCGCCAAGCTGTCAGTGCTGAAAATCGTCTCGGCACGGCGTGACCACAATCCCGTGGATGCGAAGGGCTCTCACAGCATCCTGGGCACGAGGAGGATTATCAGTCCGCTTTCGGCGCGTTTCGAGAAGCCTGACCAGAGCGGTGACGATCGTGAGGGCACCTCGATCGGCAGTCCAACCGTCACCGCGCCTCGGCAGAATTCTGATCATGAACCCCGCCCATGGTCGAGTTGGGCAAGAGCTTAGACATTCGGTTACAGCTGGCAAGCCGGGAGCTGCAAAGCTTCGGTCGCGTTTTCAGGGCCTCAGCTAAACTTCAGCCCGCCCGGTTCGCCGCGGCGAGCTTTTTCGTGCGCGTCCTCGCCTCAGCCGACCACCAGCCGGATCAGCAGAAGGGCTACGACTGAACCCACGACACCGACACCGAGCAGGATCGGGCTGCTGAGCTGGTCCACGGTGTTGACGCTCTCACCCACGCGATGGACGGGCTTATTGGCGGCCCTGCTGCTCGCTGAACTGGTGTTCACGTCCGGGTAGATGCGCGGTGTCATCGGGGCCTCCTGTCAGGAGGAGAACGGACGGCCCCGCTAGGTGGTTCAACCGCTGCGCGGCCGTGGCCGGCGCGAACGACCTCGTGGGGCGGGTGCTGAGGTTCTCCTCAGCCGTGCGCAGTTTCCCCGGCGCCGGTCCGGAAAGGGCTTCGGTCAGACGGATCAGTGCTGGCGCGCGACGGCCGCCTCGTACCGTTCAGCCTGAAGCCTCGTGAGGCCGGTGACGAGTGCGAGGGCGCCTCGGTAGACAGTCCAAGTGCCATCGTGCGTTGGCAGTATGCGGATCATGAGCGCCCCTCGTGGTCGAACTACGTACGAGCTTAACCATTGGTTAACTGTTGGCAAGAGGGGGGCGCCGGCACGGGTCCCCTGACGGCCATCCCGGGGATGCAGATCACGGAAGCCGAAGCGGAACAGAACCTGCCCCCACTTCAGCCCGCCCGGCCAAGAGTGGCGCTAACGAGGATGAAGCTGATCTTGACCCTTCACTGAAGCGGGTAGCAAAGCCCCGAAATGCTGGCCCTGCAAAACCCTGAAGCATCGAGCTTCCTGTCCGGGCGGCGAGATCCGGACGTCTTGAACGCCCTCCTCATGCCACTTCATCGCAAGCGCGATTGCGCTCACGGGTGACGAGCGGGTTACGGAGAGAAAGCCGGACGGACCGGTGCCCGTGATGATGAAGGGCATAGCTGCGCTCCATGCTTGTAAGCGGGAGCGCAGAGGTCTCTCAGCCGTCAGCGCCTACGGTTCGGTTGCCGACGATACAGGGCAACGGCTGGATGGCGGGATTGTTGCCTGTGTTAGGAAACCGACTTGAGGATACGGGCGAGTCAACCCGACGATGTGCCACTATACCGGCAAGAGGCCTGGCCTTGGTGGGCTTCAGGATGCTCCTCAGCACGCTTGTGTGAGATCAGCGATCTGTTTGGCTAGTTCAACATCGGGCCGCACAGCGGCATCAGGCTGGAATGCCAGTTGGAGCGGGAAAGGCGCTCTCCATCCCCCTCGCGATGCGCTTTGGGCCGATCCACGTAAGCCGCCACGCCCGCGCAGTCCCGTGGCGGACTGGCTCACCGTCAGGTCTGGGCCTCCGATTAGAAGCCCATGAGCCGCAACAGTGCCACCACGACGAGCACGACGATTACCGAGTTGGTCGCCGTCAACAGCCATCAGCCGAGGGACTCCGTCGCATTCTCGTCGACGCCGTTAATCGCCCCACACGATGGGCAGTAAAGCGCATCCGCTCGGATCGCACGGCCGCAGGTTCGGCAGACACTGAGCGGCATCGCGGAGCCCCAGTTGGCATGGGACGGGTGAATATTCTGCCGATGCCCGTCGCCTGGCAAACCAAAAAAAGCAGCGCCAACTGTATGGTCCAATACAAAAAGCCACGCCATCCCAGAGGGTTAGCAGGGCTTCGTCAATCGATTTAGCGGGGGCGGCTTCCATGGGGATGCGCGGGCCGCCCTCGTCAATCTACTGCGACTTGCCCTTTTCAGGCTCAACCCAGTTTAAGGTGCTCTGCAGTTTCATCTTTTCGAGTATCTGTCGAAGACGCTGCCGCTCCTTGGCATCTGGCATGCCAGATTTCGTCTTTATGTGCTGCAGAAATTCGGCGTCAGATCTCGTCACGGCATTCTCCCGTGCTGGACGATGCACCAAAGACCTGAGAACGAGCCGGACGCTCTGTGGTTGCACTCAAATGCGAGGCAGCATCCAGTAGGCCTGAGCCACCTGTCTCTAGATAACCTTAGCCATTGGAATGCGCGACCAGCCTCGTCACCCGGATTTGGAACAAGGCACATACCGCCCTGTTGCCTTAGTCCAGCGACTCACGCATGGGCGCTGCTCCCTACACTTCGGGCCGCTCCTTCTGGGGGGCTTCTTTGTGTCCGCGTTCGACTTTAACCGAAACTCAGTATCCGCCGCCGGGTTTACTGATCGGCACGTGAGCACCGTGTGATCCCAGGCGGACGGGCTGTCATCGACCCCCGATGGCGGCCCGTTTCCGTGTCTGAGACCCGCTAGCGCCTACGCCGCGCGATCGAGGATCCGGCTCACCTGAGTGGCAGCCCAAACGCCACCGCGAGTGGTTCTGACGCCGCGTGCGCCCGCGCCATGTTCGCCTCGGTTGGGTAAGAAGCTGAGGTGGAACGAGGACAGGAAAATCCGAGTGGGATCGAGAGCGTGCACGGCAATGACGTCCGTTTTTCCGGTCCCCTGTCCCGAATCGGACGAGCCGCGATCGGCCACCATCAGTCATCCAGGCCCATCCGACCTAGTCTGACTGCTTGGACGCCGATGTACGCCAGGGCCTGCTTTGGTCACGAACTCACTGCAGCTGTGTTCGGCTACGCGCTATCGGCCAGCTTTGCACCGTTTCGCACGGGATGCTTTCCGGCAAAGAAAGGGCCGCCTCGCGGCGGCCCATCCTCTCCTCAGTCCTGAGCAGGCCGGGTTCAGAAGTCCATGCCACCCATGCCGCCGCCCGGCATGGCCGGAGCAGGGCTGTCCTTCTTCGGCGCGTCGG
>CAXDNE010000402.1:0-5620 GCA_963990595.1 uncultured Methylobacterium sp. | reverse complement strand
TCTCTCCCCGGAAAGCGGCGATTTTCGAGTCCGGAGCCGTGCAGAGGCTTGCGGCCAGCTGCTGCGCGCCGCGGAAAGTGAGTGTACCGTTTCGAGCCGTCGGGCGTTTCCTGTGCCTGAGGGCGGTTTTCGACGGAGAAAACGTGATGAAGGGTGCAGTGCTCGGCTCGGCCCTGCTGGCAGCGGGTGCCCTGGCTCTGGCGCCGGCCAGCGCGGACGCGCGCGGCTTCGGCGGCGGCGGATTTCATGGCGGCGGCTTCGGCGGCTTCCATGGCGGCGGCTTCCGCGGCGGCTTCGGCGGCTTCCGCGGTGCGGGATTCGGCGGCGGCTTCCGCGGCGCCGGATGGCGCGGCGGCGGCTTCGGCTACGGCCGCGGCTTCTACGGTCGCGGCTACGGCTGGCGGGGCGGATACGGCTACGGTCTCGGCGGCCTCGGACTCGGCGTCGGCCTTGGTCTCGCGGCCGGCGGCCTCTACGGCGGCTACGGCTACCCGGGCTACGGCTACGGCGGCTACTACGCGCCGGTCGGCTACGGCGGCTACGATTACGGCTGGGGCGGAGGCTGCTACACGGTCCCGCGGGTGCGCTGGACCCCCTACGGCTACCGTCGCGTCCTGGTCGAGCGCTGCTACTGAGCGCGATCCGGCATCGAAAAGACGGGGAGAGGCCGCCTGCGGGCGGCCTTTTCCTTGCCTCGCCCGCCGCACCGTTGGACAGCTCAGCCTAGGACGCTGATACTGGTACCGGGCGGCGGGAGGTGGTGATGAGTACAGCAACCGGGCAGGGGGGTACGGGCGTTGACGCGGTCGAGATCCGCGACGCCAGCCTCACCGCCTTCTACCGCTCGATGACACCACCGGAGCGGCACACCTTCTGGGCCTGCGCCGCGGGGTGGTGCCTCGACGGCATGGACTTCATGATCTACCCGCTGGTGATCGGGACGATCATGAGCCTGTGGCACGTCGATTCCGGCACGGCCGGTCTCGCCGCCACGGTGACGCTGCTGGCCTCGGCGCTGGGCGGCTGGCTCGCGGGCTTCATCGCCGACCGGATCGGCCGGGTCCTCACCCTCCAGATCACGATCCTCTGGTTCTCGCTGTTCTCCCTGCTCTGCGCCTTCGTGCAGAATTTCGAGCAGCTGCTCATCGCCCGGGCGATCCTCGGCCTCGGATTCGGCGGCGAATGGGCCGCCGGCGCCGTGCTGATCGGCGAGACGATCCGCGCCGAGTATCGCGGCCGCGCGGTCGGCTCCGTCCAGTCCGGCTGGGCGATCGGCTGGGGGCTCGCGGTCCTGTCGCAGGCGGTGCTGTTCTCGCTCCTGCCGCCCGAGACCGCGTGGCGCTGGATGTTCGCGGTGGGCGCCCTGCCGGCGCTGCTGGTCTTCTACCTGCGCCGCTACGTCCAGGAGCCGCAGGTCGCCGCCGAGACCCGCGCCCGGGCAGCGGCGGCCGGCGACCGTCCGCAGATCTGGGAGATCTTCTCCGGCCCGATTCTCAAGACGACGCTGCTCGCCGCCCTGGCGGCGGCGGGCTGCCAGGGCGGCTACTACGCGATCACCACCTGGGTGCCGCGCTTCCTCACCACCGAGCGCCACCTGTCGATCGTCTCCTCGACCGGCTACCTCTCGGCCCTGATCGTCGGCTCGTTCACCGGCTACCTCGTGGGCGCCTGGCTCGCCGACCGGCTGGGACGCCGCCCGCTGTTCCTGATCTTCTCGCTGGGCGCCATCGCGGTGATCGTCGCCTACACCCAGATCCCCCTCTCGAACGGCGTGCTCTGGGTGCTGGGTTTCCCCCTGGGCTTCTTCGCCTCGGGCTATTTCTCGGGGATGGGCGCCTTCCTGACCGAATTGTACCCGACCCGCCTGCGCGGCTCGGGGCAGGGGTTCTGCTACAATTTCGGCCGGGGCATCGGGGCGCTGTTCCCGGCGCTCGTCGGCTACCTGTCCGAGCGCGTCGGCCTCGCCTCGGCCATCGCGATCTTCGCGGCGGCGGCCTACGGCGTGTTCTTCCTGGCGGCCTACGCGCTGCCCGAGACGCGCGGCAAGGTCCTGCACGCGGATTCCTGATCGGACACCTGACGATGACCGAGATCCGAGACTGCCCCGCCCCGGACCCGCATCCGGGCGGCCCGACCCGCTACGCCGTGCCGGCGGGCGCGGTCGACACCCACGCCCACGTCATCGGACTGCCACCGGCCTACCCGCTGGTGCCGGACCGCAGCTACACGCCCCCCGCGGCTTCGGCGGACGCGTATCTCGCGATGCTCGACGGGACCGGCATGGCCAACGGCGTGCTGGTCCAGGTGAGCGTCCACGGCACCGACAACCGGCTGATGGTGGAGACGCTGCGCGCCAACCGGGCGCGCCTGAAGGGCATCGCGGTGATCCCGCTGGGGCTGCCCGACGCGGAGCTCGCCGCCCTGAAGGAGGCCGGCGTGGTCGGCCTGCGCCTCAACGTCCTGTTCGGCGGCGGGGTCGGGCTCGATCAGGTCGAGTCCTACGGGGCCCTCGCCCGGGAGATGGGCTGGCACCTGCAGTTCCTGCTCGACGCCCGGGACCTGCCGCCGATCGCCGGCCGCCTCGCGCGGCTGCCGGTGCCGCTGGTCTTCGACCATATGGGTCACATGCCGACCTCGGCGGGCGTGGACCATCCGGGCTTCCAGGCGCTGCTCGGCCTCGTCGCCGACGGCAACTGGGTGAAGCTCTCGGGCGCCTTCCGGGATTCCGTGACCGGGCCGCCCTACGCCGACACCATCCCCTTCGCCCGCGCCCTCAACGAGGCGGCCCCCGAGCGCTGCGTCTGGGGCTCGGACTGGCCGCATGTCGCCGCCTGGGACGGGCCGCCGCGGACCACGACGCTCCTCGACCTGATGGCCGACTGGGTGCCGGACGCGGACAGGCGCCGGATGGTCTTCGTCGAAAACCCGCGGCGGCTCTACGGATTCGGCTAGGGCAGGGCGCGGCCAGATCCGATCCTCGCCCACATCCTGAGATGGTCGGGCAGAGCGTCGCCGCGGACCAGATCCTCCGGCGGCGTTGACCCGGTGGGGTGGCCGTCACACCCGCCGGTCGACGCTCTGCCCCTGTCCGGGGGGCGCCGGCGGACCGGCGCTCGCCGCGGCCTGGGCACTCTCCGCCACCAGCCCGGCGACCGCCTTGTCGGCGGCGAGCTGCTGGCGGGCGACGGCGATGCCGACCTGCTGGTTCTGGGACGATCCCAGCATCTGGACGGCGGCGGCGATCGGATCCATGGCCCCGACCCTATCGCTCAGGCCTGAATCCGGCGTTACCCGGATCCGCGGCCTTCGCGCGAACCGCGCTCACCCGTCGAGGAAGCCGCGCTGCCGGGCCCGGTAGCCGCTGATCGCCGTGACGCACAGGAACGACACGCCGGCCAGCGCCGTGCCGAACACCGCGATCGGCCACCAATGGCCCTGGAAGCGCTCGGCCAGCACCGTGCCGATGATCGGCGTCAGCCCGCCGGCAAGCGCCCCGCAGAACTGGTAGGCGATGGAGATCGCCGTGTAGCGCACCCGGGTCGGGAAGGCGCCGGCGAGGTAGCCGGCGATCACCGCGTAGAAGGTCGCGGTGCCGATGACGTTGAGCGCGAGGCCCAGCACGATCAGCGTCACCGACTTGGTCTCGACCAGCCAGAACAGCGGGTAGGGGGCCAGCATCGCCCAGACCAGCGTCCCCTGCAGGAACAGCCGCTCGTTGCGGATGAGCTCGGCGATCCGCGCGCCCACCGGGGTCATCACCAACTGCACCACGGCGCCGATCAGCAGGGCATCGAGGATCGTCGCCCGTTCGATGCCGAGATACTGCGTCGTGAACGCGATCATGAAGGTGTTGAACAGGTAGACCGAGGCGATCGCGAAGGTGTTGGCGCCCGCCGCCAGCATCACCGGCTTGAGGCTGGTCGTCAGCACCTCGCGCACGGGCGCCGCCGGCGGGCCGCCCGCGGCCCGGGCCTTCTCGAAGGCCGGCGATTCCGCGACGCCGAGACGGATCGCGAGCCCGACGCCCAGCAGCAGAATGCTGACCAGGAACGGCACCCGCCAGCCCCAGGTCAGGAAGCTCTCCTTGTCGAGGAGGCCTGCGAGCCGGAAGGCGAGCAGCGACAGGATCTGCCCGGCGGGGCTGCCGAGCTGCGCGAAGGAGGCGAAGAAGGTGTTGCGCCCGGCCGGGGCGTGCTCGGCGGCCATCAGCACCGCCCCGCCCCACTCGCCGCCGACCGCCAGCCCCTGAATCAGCCGCAGGACGACCAGCATCACCGGCGCCCACAGGCCCACGGAGGCGTAGGTCGGCAGGAGCCCGATCCCCGAGGTGGCGATGCCCATCATCACGAGCGTCGCCACGAGCGCGCGCTTGCGCCCGAACCGGTCGCCGAGATGCCCGAAGATCAGGCCGCCGAGGGGCCGGGCCAGGAAGCCGACCGCGAAGGTGCCGAAGGCCGAGAGCGTCGCGATGTAGGGCGATTCCGCCGTGAAGAAGAGCGGCCCGAACACCAGGGCCGCGGCGGTGCCGTAGATGAAGAAGTCGTACCACTCGATCGTGGTGCCCACGAAGGCCGCGAGCGCCGCACGGGCGGACTGGTTCTTCTCGGCTCCGGCAACCGGGGCTGCGGTGATGACGGCCATCGATCCTCGCGTGGCATTATGAATTCAGGCTTGGCCCTGCATGCGCCAGTCGGGCGGGTCACCGCAACGCCTGCACGCGACAGGGCGGGTGTTTCATCCGGATGCGGGGTCGCGTGGTGCAGTCTTCCGAGGGGCGACACGCCGCCACGCGCCGGCGCCCCCCATCCAAACCCCCTCATCCCGAGGTGCCGGCGAAGCCGGCCTCGAAGGAGGACTCCAGAAACCGCGCGGCTGGCTGGAGGCCGCCTTCGCGGCCTCCGCTACGCTCCGGCCCCTCAGGATGAGGGGGTTGGATGGGACGGTCCGACGCTCTCCGCGTCAGAAGCTCGGCGGCGTGCAGGCGCTCACCACCTCGCACGGATTGGGACCGACGCAGCGGAACCGGTGCGGGCGGCGGCTGTCGAAGCTGTAGGCGTCGCCGGGACCGAGGATCCGGCGCTCCGCATCCACGGTCACCTCCAGGCGCCCGCTCAGGACGATCCCGCCCTCCTCGCCCTCATGGGAGAGCGGCACCCGGCCGGTATCGGCGCCGGGCTCGTAGCGCTCCTTGAGGATCTGGAGCTTGCGCCCGAACAGGCTGTCGCCGACTTGGAGATAGGAGATCGCCCCCTTGGCGGCCCGGCGCCCTATCTCGGTGAGCTCCTCGGCGGCGAAGAACGCCTTGCGCTCCGGCTCCGGCTCCAGGGCGAAGAACTCGGCCATGCCGATCGGCACCCCGTCGAGGATCCGCTTGAGGGCGCCCACGGACGGGTTCACCCGGTTGGCCTCGATCAGCGAGATCGCCGAATTGGTCACCCCGGCCCGTTTGGCGAGCGTCCGCTGCGACAGGCCGTGGCGCGCACGCACGAAGCGCAGGCGCGCGCCGACATCGATGCTCATCCGTCCGGATCCCGTTTCACGTGTTGCGGATCCCGCAACGGTGCCGTCCGCGGCTGTCTCTTATACACATCTCCGAGCCCACGAGACAAGAGGCAATCTC
>CAXDNE010000401.1:0-5621 GCA_963990595.1 uncultured Methylobacterium sp. | reverse complement strand
GACGAGCGGCGCACCCTGGTCGAGACGCTGAAGAACCTCGTCATCCCGGATCCGGACGATCCGCTTCGGCCGCCCGGCGCGGAGTTGCGCCCCGTCTCCCTCGTGCTCTCGGGCATGCCCTGGCTCAAGAAGGTGCTGAAGGAGGATTTTCAGCTCCTACGGCGCTGCGTCTTCAAGCCGATCAAGCCGCTGGGTCACTCGGAAGCCTGCGTGAGGAAGGCCACGAAATTCCTGTCGCTGGTCGAGGCAAGGCTCGGCTTCCCGGCCGCGTGCGGCCTATCGGAGCATGACATGGTGCAGCGCATGCTCAAGGCTTCGAACGGCTACACCGGTCGCATGATGCACCTCGTCAAGAAGGCGGCCTTCCGCGCCATCCAGTCGGGCAAGCCGAGCATCGGGCAGGTCGACCACCTCGGCTTCGTCTTCGAGGAGATCTTCGAGCTCGGTCCGCGCAGGAACCCGTTCCTAGTGGTCGATATCTCGACCCTGCCGAAGATGAAGGAGATCGAGTTCGAGAGGCTCACGCGCCTGACGGGGACCGCCGAGGCCGGGGTCGAGACGCAAGCCGACGACGCGTAGGGGGAAACCGATGCGGCTGACCATCATCCCGCCCGTCATCGACGGGGAATCCGCCGCGGCGCACCTGCTGCGCGCCTTCGACGTCAACGGCGAGCCGTGGAGCCGCGAACGCCTCAGGACCGCGGGTTATTCCATGAGCGACATCCTGCAGGGCCGCGCCGCCGGCCCCCTCGCGGATCGGCTCGGCCGTGGCGAGGACGCGTTCCGGGGTCGGACGCCCACCGAGATCACCAAGAAAAAGGTCGTGATCGCGGGCGAGGTGATCCACCGGGACGATTGGACGACGAACGTTCGGCGGTGGTGCCCCTGCTGTTGGCGGGACGACCTTCGCAGGACGCCGTCGGGACGACACGCGCACTGGAACATCCACCGTCGCTTCTGGTGGGACGTGGCCGCCGTCGGCACCTGTCCCCTCCATCAAGTCCGCCTGGAGGCGTCATGCCCGATTTGCCGGACGGGCGTCACCTGGGAAGCCGGCTCGCTGACCCGTTGCAGGAACGGCCATTCCCTTCTCGCCTGCGAAGGCGCCAGGGTCCCGCCCGAGACGACGCTGGCGGACGCCTACGTGGTCGGCCGCCTCGGCGGCATGGCCCGGACCAGCGTGCCCCTCCTCGACGGCCTGACGCTCGCCGAGGCCTGCGACGCCATGGAGCGGTTCGGCGTCGCCCTGCTCGGGGGCGCCGACGGGGCCCTCTCGAAGTTTCCGGCGGAGCGCCATCCGGAGGTGTTCTCGGCCGGTCTCGCCACCGCCCGGGACTGGCCGCACGCCTTCGACGCCCTGCTCGACGGGATGGCCCGAGCCGACCATGTCGGCCTCGGCGCCTGGGGGGCCGAACAGGTCTACGGCTACCTGTATCTCTGGGCGAAGCGGCTGCCGGCGGGAGCGAGCGGGGATGCGGTTCGGGCGGCCCTCTACGCGCATCACGCCGGCCGGGGCCCGGTTCACAAGACCTCGGTGGTGATCCGGCATGCCGACGTCCCGTTGGTCAGCCTCGCCGACATCGCCGCGGAATGCGGCCGAAGGCCGGAGCTCATCGCCGGCTACGTCAAGGCCTTGGGCGCCTGGCCGGAACGGACGAGGAGGGGTACGCCCATCGGCATCGCCCGCGAGACCGCCGCCCAGATCCGGACTATCCTCGACCGCGCGCTCCGCGCGGAGGATCTGCCGGCGGCGCTCGGGCTGGCGAAGCGCCAGACGCGGATGTTGGTCGCGGCGCGGATCGTCCCGCCCGCCGAGATCCACGCGCGCGCCGGCATCAAGGCCGACGTCTTCGACCGGGATGCCGTGGCCGCCGTGCTATCCCGGATCCGCGGCTCGGCGCCGACCGTCGAGGCCGCTCCCGTCGGCCTCCTGCCGCTCGCGCGCGCCAGCCAGCACGGCAAGGTCGACGGCGTGCGCGGCACCTGCGACATGATCCTGGCCGGTCAGCTTCGGGTCAGGGCGGTCCTGCGGGCCGTGCCCGGCCTCGCGGGCTTCCTCGTCGATCCGCAGGACATCAGGGCCGCGCGGCGTGCACGCGAAGGCGGTGGCCGCACTCTCGAAGAGGTCGGCCGGCGGCTCAAGGTCCCGCCGGACAGCGTCGGCCTGATCGTCCGGGCAGGCCTCATGTCCGGGACGGCGACACCGAGCGGGGAAATCCTCGTGCGGGATGATGCGCTCGCGGCTTTCGAGGCCGGGTACGCCACCACGGGTGCGCTCGCCAGGGAGATGGGATCCGGCGCGCGGTGGGTGCGGGAAGCCCTGGGCCGGGCCGGTGTCGAGCCGGCCTTCGCGCTCACGGGCCGAAAGACCACGACGGTATGGCGCCGGATGGATGTCCCGACGGACCTCCGCCGCCGCATCGCCAGGACATATGCGCCGCGGCCCCGGCCGGTCGGCGCCGGTCCCGTCGGCTCGGCTGCCGGTGATCGCCGGCGTCATGAATAGGAGCCTTAAGCGCTCGCCATGAACCTGGCAACGCCGTCCAGCGGGAACGCCGGCACGCTCCGGAACACTCCGGTGCGGCCCAGGGCAGCCGCCGGCAGGCTGATGAGCGCGAGCCCAAGCGCGACGCCGAGCGTGGCGGTGACCGCTCCGTCGCGCAATGCCACCCCGAGCCGGGCGACCGGGACTCCAGCCCTTCGGTGTTGAGCGCCCAGGCTCCGACCTTGGCGCCGGCCAGATTGAGCGGCCGGTCCCAGTTGCTGGCGGACGGGGGCGGCAGCGGACCGCGACTGCCTTACTTGCGCGGGCCCTCGAAAGACCCCCACAGCAGGTCAATTCCGAACACCAGCAGCAGTGCCGCGGCAAGGCCATCGAGCAATGCAGCGCGAGACGATGGGCGGCTGCCTGCTGAGCACAGGCAAGCACGGCGCCGGTCCCGATGCTGAGGGGGCCGCTCAGGAGAGGCCTCCGCCAGCCCTCGGCCCATCCGAGGCCGAGGCGTTCTGGACCGACTTCCTGCGCAGCCTGGTCAAGCGCGGTCTCTCGGGCGTGGAGCTCGTCGCCTCTGAAGCCCAGGGCTCGAAAGGCGCCATCCGCCGCGTGCCGAAGGCGCCCCCCTCATCGCTGCCGCGTTCCCCGGACCCGGAATGCCTTGGCCGATGTGCCGCGGGCTCGGCAGACCATGGTGGCGGCGCGCTCTGCGCACGCCTTCCAGCGGCCCGATCAGGACACGGGGCGCGCGCTGCTCCCCAGCATCCCGCCGAGCAACTCCACAATCGCTGGCCGAAGCTGAAGCGCCACAGCGAACAGACGCACGACGATGCTCGCTCATCCCGGCTGCCCGATTCAGCATCGAACGAGTTTACGTTGGACTAAACCGCTCGGAAGTCTCAATAAAGGGATCAAGCGGCGCGCTCGCGTGGTCAGCATCTTTCCCGACATGGGCTCCATCCAGCGCCTGATCCGTGCGGTGCTCCGGTAGGCCAACGACGAATGGCAGCTCCAGCACCGCTACAGGCCGATCGAGGGCATGGCCGTCCCCACGCCGACGCCGGTCGACGAGACCATCACCCTTGATGCGCAGGCTGCCTGACCGATGGCCGCCCCAACCACACCTCGAACGTCCACCTCGTTGACGGACGCGACCGCCTCCGGCGGCCGCGGCATCATCGGTCGAGCAGTTTGCGAGTCCGGTCTGTCAGGGACTGAATGAGTTGGTCCGGGCCTGAGCTCTGGAGCAGGCCCGTGAATTCCGACCGCCGCGCCGCGACATCGCTGATCGTGCCGTCGAAGTACGTGTCGAAGACCTTGCCGCCCCGGCCGACGATGTAGTTGACGGCGTGTTCCACGCCGTCGCTATCCACGATCTTCGTGTACACCAGAGTGCTGTCACCCTGCGCCTGCCCGGACGCCTCCACGTCGAAGCGCTCGCCGGAATAGGTGTCGAGCTTGCTCGCGTAGGTCGCCACGATGAAGTCGGCGTAGGCGGCTTGGAACCGCTTCCTGGCCTCGGGCGACAATGCGCTCCAATGCGAGCCCAGGACGCGTTGCGCCATCGCGGGCATATCGAAGGTGCGCATCATCACGGGCTTGAGCTGATCGAACCGCGCCCGCGTCGCCTGTCCGGAGCGCATCACCGCGAGCATCGTGTCGTAGAACCGCCTGACGACCCCTGTCGCAGGATCGTCGCTGCGGGCCGGCAGCGCGCTGCCGCTCGCCACGATGAGCGCGAGCAGCAGCGCCGCGGCCCTCCGTTTCGACGTTGATGCCGTACTGTCGTTCACTGCGCATCTCCCAGATCCTGTCCGACTGGTGCCGGTTTGGAGTACTGTTGCAGGTAGAGGCTCTTCATCCGGGCGTAGAGGTCGAGCGAGTCCTCGCGCAGAGCTCGCAGGTCGTTGGCGACCTCGACGCGCCTCAGCCCACCGGTCGCGACCGCGCGCGCCGCGACCGTGGCCCCGCCGTTCAGGGCCGGAATCGCGTTGAGCGGGTCGAGGACGCCCTCGCCGATGTCGGCGAAGACCTTCCTGGGCGAGGAAGGCCCGAGTATCGGGAGAATGATGTACTCACCCGACGGTATGCCCCAATTCGCGAGCGTCAGGTCGAAGCTCGTCCGCCTCGGAGCGAGGCCGATCATCGCAGCGTAGTCGACGAAGCCGAACAGCCCGAGGGACGTGTTGAGAACAAACCTTCCGGACGCCGCGACGGACTGGTCGACCCGCCCTTGGAGCAGGAAGTTGACCGCGTAGATGGGCTCATTGAGGTTGTAGACGAAGCCGCTGATGCCTTTGCGCAGGTCATTGGGTACGTGGGTGACGTACTGCTGCGCCACCGGCTCGACCACCTGTCGGTCGAAATCCTCGTTGAACGCGAAGACGGCGCGGTTGACCCGTTCGAGTTCGGAGGTCTCGCTCGTTCCGACGTCGTAGTACCGCGTCGTCGAGCATCCTCCCAGCGTGGCGGACGTAGTCAGGAGGAGCGCGAAGGCAGTCGGTCGCAGCGATGGATGCCGGGCCCTCGTGCCCCAGCGTGCCATGAACTCCACCACGTAAAAATCTCCAAAATCGGACCTTCTGACGGCGCAGCTGTCAGGCTTGGCGAACCGGCCGCTCGCGGGCATCGAGCGGGTTTCTCTCCCGACCGGGTCGAGGCAGGATCCGAAAACGGGCTCCACCCAGCGTCAGGAGCATTGGATTGCCGCACAGCGGCCAAGATGTCCGCAGACGGCACACGGCGGCTTGGCTCGGAGCCACGCCCGGTTTGCGTACCCTCCTGGCCGGCGGACGCCTCACTCGAACCCGCGGAGCGGAAACATGAGCTTAGCGCTATCCCGAGGCGTCGCGTAATTACGATTTTGTATAGTCGAACGCCGTTGGGACTGGGGTTCGAACGATGTCGGTCGACGGCAACCCTCGCGCTTGCCGCCAGCAGGACAGGGGGTTCGGGGCGTCCGCAAAAGATGGGCGAACGGCACTCTTCCGGTCGACGTGGCCCAATCCCAGATCCGCCCGAGTGCCCCGGACGAAGCCATCCGGAGCCCGCCCGATGCCCGCCTCCCCGCCCGGTGCCGAACTCCCGGTCGTCCCGGACGCCGCCTCGGTGCCGTCAGGGGTGATGG
>CAXDNE010000400.1:0-5623 GCA_963990595.1 uncultured Methylobacterium sp. | reverse complement strand
GGATCTACAAGTTCCGCACCATGCGGGTTCAGGAGGACGGGGGCGTCGTCCGCCAAGCCAGCCGCAGCGACGCGCGCGTGACCCGGCTCGGCGCGACGCTGCGCAAGATTACGTGGCCTGACAGCACATAATCATCAAACTGATGATTCTACTGTGCAGAGTGCAATGTTTCGAGATAAGTCATAAGACAAACCATAGATCCGGAACCGAGTGGCCGGCGACGTGTGATCGAGCGCTGCGGGAAAGTTATGCATGTCATTCATAGATTGGAGCCTCTATAAGAAAATCCTCGAAGCGATGCCAATCGTCTGTGTCGATGTGGCAATTGTCAGCAACAGCGGCGTTCTGCTGGTCCGGCGCCGCGATGCGCCGGCGAGAGACCAGTTCTGGCTTCCGGGTGGCCGCGTCAACAAAGGCGAGATGCTGCGAGAAGCCGCAGCCCGTAAGGCACGCGACGAGACCGGCATCGTGTGCCGGGTCGGACCGCTCATCTACACAGATGAGACGATATTTGAGGACGGGCCAGGAGGGATAGCAGTTCACAGCGTCAACACCTGTTTTAAGCTCTTCACTCGCCGCACGAGCGTTCCGATCGTTCTCGACGAGCACCATCAGGAATGGATCTGGGCAACAGAAATCGACAAAAATCTGCACCCCTACGTACAGGCGTGCCTCGGTGCAGCAGGATTAAGATGACGGGGAAGGCCCAAGACCGATCCGGAAGAAGCTACAGCGCCCATAAGCTCAGACATGATTTGGCTTACAGTCCAACGGATTTCACCCCTCCCACAGTATGCAAAGATGGGCTGTAGTAACGAAGATGATTCAGGCTGATCCAACTCGGACCATACACGCTTCGGTGGAACCTTGCTCTGCCGTAGGACGTGCGACCGTGAAGGGTCGGGCAAGGAACGTACAGCCCAGCCTTGATGTACACCGCTCCGAGCGCTCAGGAACGCGGTGTCACGGATCACGCGGGCTCACGGATGACGGCGGAGCCGTACTGCCGCGCCCCGCAGCGCCTCAGAAGAGGCTCGCGCGGAAGCCGGAAGCTCCAGCATGTCCGAACACACCGTGTCATCAATGGGAGCCCGCTCCCACGGCGCTACCCCTCAGACCCGATATTGTATTGCGATCAGGAGACACAAGCCTGAGCGGCAGCGGGTCAACGATCGTGCATTCATCTCGGCGTGTCAGCGGAAAATCTTATTTCGATACACAAATCGAACGTCACTTGAACTTGCCTCGCGCCCGCAACGAAATTCGGCAAAGCTGAAGCTATGATGTCTTTCGGATTGACCCGTCTCGACCCACGCTGGCTCTTAGCTACTCTCGCTCAGCGGAGCGGTTCTCTCTTCGAACTCCTGGTCTGGCTCTACAATCGCCGGACAAAGTACCGGCTCCCCGTTGGACGCCACCCATTCGACCGTGAGATCGGCTTGGACATGGGCGGCTCCATACCGGGCTGGTTGCTCGGGGCGGGAACCGCGTCCGATCGATCTATCACCGCTTACGCTGGATGCCAGCCCAGCTGCCTACGCACCGCGCTGGTTACACTGCCAGATTGTCAGAACGCCCATTTCGTAGATCTCGGCTGCGGACTTGGACGCTCGTTGTTCGTGGCAGCCCCATATGGATTCATGTCACTCACCGGCGTGGAGATCTCGAAGCGGCTAGCGCAAAGAGCCGGTGCCAATGCTCGCGCTTACGTGGCAAGACGTCGCAAGCATGCCCCCGTCCGCATTCTGCACGGCGATGCCAGCGCGTTCGAATTTCCTGCCGGCGACCTCGTCATATTCATATGTCATTCGTTCGGTGAAGACGTGCTTCTTCGTGTCTTAGACAACGTGAGAAGGATCAAGGATCGCAGGAATATCTTAATTGTATATGAAAATCCGGTCTATGGTCGCGTGCTTGACCAAGCTGACTGGCTGGTCAGGTGGTTCGCAGCGAATGTTGAAGCATCGGAAGAAGAAAAGCCGTTTCATGTCGGATCGCGCGGCGTCGGATGCGAGACGATCGTGGTGTGGTACTCGGGAGACGCGTATGTTTCAGCTCATCGCGAGAAAGATTCTGTCATCGAGATCGACGAGCCGGGTTGGCGATGTCATATCCAACCGCGTCTCATTGAATAGCCTGTCGCGCGTGACCGTCCATCGCGCTGAGAAGTTCCGGACTAATCTGTAAGGTGATCAATCCGCAGGTTGTCCCACTCGAAGAAGTTTTCGGCCTTGCGGGAGCAGTCTGTGCAGGAGCTCTCGGCCTCTCGTGTAAGCGAGTCTGAGGATCGCGCGAGTTGATCGTGTAAGTTGCGATTGTATCCCCGCGGTCCCGACTAAATGCGTTTTGGAAGACCTTACCATACGGCAGCCCAGCTCCATGGGCAATGATAGGATTTCGCGCCTCGGCGGCGCCGTTGTGGTTCTCGCATCTGAACACGTAGTGCGACCGTACCTACAGATCACAGTTAAACGGCAGAGAGTTCCTCGAACTGTGTGATATATGACTTCGAACACGTGATGGAGTAGTTCCGTGTATGCCTATTTCGGTATAATGCTCGTTCTATTGGGATTGATCATAGGATCTATGTTTGTCCTCTCCAATCACGAGGCGTTTGCCGATCTCAAAGGGCGTGCGGTCAATCCTTTGGTTATCAGCGCCGTCCTGCATGTTCTTTTTTTGATAGATTTCGTGAACCTGTTCAACGCACCGACTGTCGATTATTTTGAAACCAAAGTCGACGTCACGCGTCCCTCCGTTCTTGAGGGGTTGACGCTTTTCAGCATCTATTCCGGATGTCACCTGTTGGGCTGGATCTTTGCTTGTGCGCACCGCGACAAGCGCGACTTCAAAGGATTCTATGCGCCTCGGCCGATCGCCGCTCAAGATCAATGGCTCGCCTTGGCCTTCTTCGCAGCGGGATTACTCCTCACCGTGCTTGCTCTCCCGGATGTTTACAGAGGGCGCGGCGACGACCTCTCTTATCAGATGGTCTCGCGCGGATCGATGTTGGTGACCGCAGCGTCGTTTCTTCAGCCGTTCTCGTTCAGCCTATTAATGTCTAACCTTCGAAGGCCGGAATCGCTGTGGGGCATCTCGGCAACCGCCCTCATAATTTTGTCGATGTCTCTTCTCGGCAATGCGCGAATATTGATCCTGGTGTGCTGCCTCTGCTTCGCCACCGCTGTTCCCCTCGCCCGCAGGCTTCCGGCCTGGATACTTCTCGTCGCAAGTTTACCGAGCCTGCTTCTACTATCGTTCCTCCGGTATGCTAATCGGGAGTCCGGCTTTTCATCTTTCGGAGAATTCATTTCCGCGGGCGGAGGTTTGCTCAATCTATTCTTTGGCTCCGAGGAGATCAGTTTCGCCAAGTCGTTCACGACGGTGATCGAAGTCGGCCGATATCTGCCTATTTCCTTTGGATCCAGCATCATTGCGGGCCTCCTGTATCCTGTCCCACGCGCTATCTTCCCAGAGAAGCCTTACGGCGCGAGCGGAATCTTTACTGCTTTCTTGTCGCCGGATCGTTGGGCCCAGACGAAGAGCGAATCTCTCGTCACCGGGTACGGAGATTTGTATTTACAGTTCGGAGCAGTCGGTAGCATCGTCGCCGTGTTCATGATCTCATACATCCTTGCGTCGGTATCCATCTGGATCATTTCCCGGACAGCTACCGAACAAGTGTTGCTACTCCACTTTGTCATATGGTCATGGTACTCGTTCTTCCGCGGTGATGTTTTTAATACCGCGTTGATACTGTACCCCGGCCTAGTCATTTTCTCCGTTTTTTACATCATCAGATCCGCGCTGCACGGGTTCAAGGTCGGCTCGGTTTCTGAGAAAGACAGGTATTCCTGAACAGACATGCTCGTCAATCCTGTCATGTCGGCTGCGTTAAGCATTCTCCAGTCACCGTCCTGAAATCCACAATGTTTAGGACGATTAGTCAGGCGACGGCTCACCGAGACGTCCGAGGACCGGCGACCAAAGCCGCCTATCCGCCGGCGGCCAATATCGTAGATGCGTAAGGTTAATCTGAAGCGTATCTGGTGTCGCAACGCTTATAATTCGGAGGTAACGTGTCATGGGAACGCGAATTCTTATTTACGGACTAAATTATCGACCGGAACCAATCGGCGTCGGTCGGTATACGGGCGAACTGGCCGAATTCCTGGACCGCAGGGGGCACAAGGTTTCGGTTATCACTTCACCGCCTCATTACCCAGGCTGGAAGGTCAGGGGAGATTATAAGAACCGTGTTTCGCATGAAGTTTTGAATAATGTCGACGTATTCAGAGTTCCGGTGTTCCTGACTAAAGGCGTCGGCGGCCTGAGGCGAATCATGTTCATCCTCAGCTTTGCGCTCATGTCTTGCTTGCCCCTGCTCGTCTATCTCGTGTTGAATCGACCTCGGGTTGTATTGTGCGTGGAGCCGTCCCTGATGAGCGCGCCTTTCGCGCTGGCTCTCTGTAAGATCTTGAAGATTAGGATTGTCCTGCAGGTTCAGGATTTAGAGATCGAGGCCGCGCTGGCTACAGGGCAGATCGGCGGCGGATGGGTCAGGCGGCTTGCCGAGGGTTTTGCAAGGCGGGTGAGGAGTAGTTTTGATCAGGTGATCACCATTTCAAATAGAATGAGTGCGGAGCTGGAAGCGTGCGGCGTTCCCGCGGAAAAGATCGTGGTTGTTAGGAATTGGATCAAGCCGACACTCTTCTCAGCGCAAGTTACGGACTTTGATTACCGTGCGAAATTCAATATTGGTGACCATCAAAAAGTTTTTCTTTATTCGGGGAATGTTGGAAAGAAACAGGGCCTTCACGAGTTCCTTGCTGCGGCGGAATCGCTTCAGGACGATTTTCGTTACGTGTTCGTCATATCGGGTGAAGGACCAGAGAAATCCGTTCTGGAACGGCGATTTGGCTCTTTGCAGAATGTTCGCTTCGGCGACCTCGTTCCCGAAGAAGAACTAGCTCCCTTCTTGCGGTTTGCCGATGTTCATATCGTCTGCCAGCTTGCGGGGACCGGCGATTTCGTTCTGCCGTCCAAAATCGGTCCCATCCTCGCATCGGGAGGAAAAATACTCGTGGCGTCGCAAGATGACACGGAATTGCACTGGTTTCTTGGTGACAGAGCCCGATTTGCTTCAATAGAAGACGCGTCTTCCATCGTAAATGGCATTCGCTTGTCCATTGAGGCGCCCGATCTGACCTACGAGGCAAGAATTCAGCTGGCGCACACTTTGTCGGCGGACGTTATTCTTCCGACATTCGAGGACGTGCTGTTCGGGGGCGCGCTCAGTATCCGAGGTATCGAGATACCTTCGCCGGCGGGCACGCAGGATCTGCGTTCCGCGCCTGCGCAGCACGCGGCAGGAATGACCCACCCCGGACAGCGAGCGCGACCCTGGGGCCGGTTGAGCCCGGCGAATGGGTCGGTCGATGGTACGAGTGATGCGGCATGAAGGGGCGCTGCACAGGGACAGGTTCTGCATGACGGGGCGGTGGCCGGTCAGCTGTGCGGCCTCGACAGATGATCCGCAATGGGTGGGAGCGACGAGATGGGTGGCAGGCGAGCGCTGATCACGGGTGTGACGGGCCAGGACGGGGCGTATCTGGCGCAGCTG
>CAXDNE010000399.1:0-5635 GCA_963990595.1 uncultured Methylobacterium sp. | reverse complement strand
CGACCTTGCCTCTTGTCTCGTGGGCTCGGAGATGTGTATAAGAGACAGGGCACCGACAGCGGCACCTCGGCCCGGGCGCCCACCTTGCCGCTGGCCGAATCGATCTGGTCGATCCGCACTTGGTACCGGCCGGGCTTGACCCCGCGCCCGATCGTGAAGCTCGCCCGGCCGTCGGGGCCGATCTTGCCCGGGGCGATCAGCGTGTCGTTGAGGTAGAGCCGGAGCGTCGCGCCCGGGGTGCCGGTCGCCGTCACGAACAGACGCCCGTTCCCCTGCACGTCGACGCTGACGATCCGGGTGGCCTGCGACACCCCGGGTATCGCCGCCACGCCCGGCACCCCCGCTTCCGGCTTGCCGGTCGGGGCCGCGTCCGCGATCGTGGCGTGCGGGGCGGTCGCCGGTCCGGGCGCGCCGGGCTGCGACAGGACGACGGTCGCCGCGTCCGGCGCCGTCAGCGCGACCAGGGGCTGGCGGTCCCGGCCGGGGGCGACGTGCACCGCCACGCTCTGCTGCGAGTCGGTCGCGCGCCCGTCGGTGCCGGTCATGCGCAGCCGGATCTCGCTGGAGCCCGCGGGCAGCGCCGGGGGCACGATCGCGAACTGCCCGCTCGCATCGGCCGTGGCCTTGGCCACCGACTTGCCGTCGACCAGCATCTCGACGACCGCGTGCGGTGCACCGCGCCCGGCCACGACGGCGTCGCCGTTCGGCTCGACCCGGACGATGTCGAAGCGCGGCGCCTCGGCGGCATCCGGCCCGGCCGCCGGCCTGCCGGCTTCCGCGGATCGCGGTGTGGGGGCTGGCGGCGCGGCCGCGCCCGGCTGCGCCGTCCCGGACCGGGGCGGACCCGTCCTGTCGTCGCGGAAGTCGATCGTCGGATCGGTCCGTCCCGCCAGGGTTCCGGGACCTGCGCGGTCGCGCGGGGAGCCGTCCGGCGCGGGCGCGGAGACGGCGGGCGGTTCCGCACCGTGCCGGCCCGTCAGCCGGCGCAGCGACGGGCCGCCGAACAGGGCCGCGACGAGCCCGAGGCCAGCGAGGAGGCCGGCGAGCGTCAGGGCGAGACTGTGCCGCACCTGTCCCGACATCGCCACGATGGCCTCCCCTGATCCTGCCGCCCGGCGGGCGGGCTCTCCATCCGCGCGAAAACCGTCGACGGCGCCGCCCATAATACCGTACATGGTCCCGACACCAAGCCGTCCCGCCGGCCAGGCGGGCGAATCTCACGCGACTTCAGCAGTTTGGCGCGTGGAGCGCCGGGCGCGGAGCTCTTTCTGGACGGCTCGCAACGAATGCGCGATGGAGGGCGCCGGATGGCCCCGGTGAGGACAGTCTGTGTCTATTGCGGCTCCGGCTTCGGCCGGGACCCCGCCTTCCGGACCGCCGCGGAGGTCCTCGGGACCGCGCTGGCGCAGGCCGGGATGCGCCTCGTCTACGGCGGCGGCGATGTCGGCCTGATGGGCACGGTGGCGCGCGCCGCGCTGGCCGCCGGCGGCCATGTCACCGGCATCATCCCCGACTTCCTCCAGGCGCGGGAGCACATGCTGGAGGACGTGCAGGAGACCGTGGTGGTGCCCGACATGCACACCCGCAAGCGCCTGATGTTCGAGCACTCGGACGCCTTCGTGACCCTGCCGGGCGGCATCGGCACCCTGGAGGAGCTGGTGGAGCAGCTGACCTGGGCGCAGCTCGGGCGGCACCGGAAGCCGGTGGTGCTGGTCTCGGTCGCCGAGTTCTGGGCGCCGCTGCTGGCCCTGTTCGACCACATGCGCGGCCACGGCTTCATCCGGGACGGGCTCGATCTGAGCTACCTCGTCGCCCGGGACGCGGCCGCCGTGGTGCCGATGCTGCGCGAGACCGGCCACGAGCCGGATCCCCAGGCCGAGGGAATCGTCCAGCAGCGGATGTAGGCGGTTTCAGGCGGCGCGGCCCGCGCCGCCCGGGCGACCGGTTCAGGCGGCCCGCACGTCGGCGATGAAGCGCTGCACCTCGGTGTCGAGCCGCTCGGCGTGGCCCGACAGGGCCGACGCGGAGGCGAGGACCTGGGAGGCCGCCGCGCCGGTGCCCTCGGCGGCGCCGGCCACGCCCGAGATGGTGGTGGTGACGGCGCCGGTGCCGGCCGCCGCCTCCGCGACGTTGCGCACGATCTCCTGCGTCGCCGCCGATTGCTGCTCCACCGCCGTGGCGATGCTGGTGGCGACGCCGTTGATCTCGCGGATCCGGCCGGTGATCGATCCGATCGCCGACACCGCCTCCGTGGTCGCCGCCTGGATCTGGCCGATCTGCGCGGCGATCTCGTCCGTGGCGCGCGCGGTCTGGCCGGCCAGCTCCTTGACCTCGCTCGCCACCACGGCGAAGCCGCGCCCCGCCTCCCCGGCCCGGGCCGCCTCGATGGTGGCGTTGAGCGCCAGCAGGTTGGTCTGGCCGGCGATGTTCGAGATCAGCCCGACCACGTCGCCGATCCGGGTCGCCAGGGTGCTCAGCGCCTGGACGGACGCGGCGGTCCGGTCGGCCTCGGTCACGGCGCCCTGCGCCAGATCCGCCGAGCCGGTCACCTGCCGCCCGATCTCGGCCACCGACGAGCCGAGCTGCTCGGCCGCCGAGGCCACCGTCTGGACGTTGGACGACGCGGCCTTGGCGGCCGAGGCCACGGTGGCGGATTTCATGGCCGTCTCGGTGGCCGTGCCGGTCATGCTCTGGGCGGTGGCCCGAAGCTCGGCGGCGGCGCCCGCGACCACCCGGATGATCCCGCCGACCGTGCTCTCGAACCCGTCGGCGATCGCCCGCATCGCGGCCTTGCGCCGGGCCTCGGCCTCGGTGCGGGCCTGGGCGGCCTCGTCCTCGAGGGTGCGGGTGCGGATCAGGTTATCCCGGAACACCCGGGCGGAACGGGCCGTCTCGCCGATCTCGTCGGATCGGTCGGTGTAGGGGATCGCGACGTCGCTCCGGCCCTCCGCGATGCCGAGGAGCACCTCGCCGATCCGGCGGATCGGGCGCGAGACGCCGAAGATCATGAGCAGCGCCGAACCCATCACCACCACGAGGCCGGTCATCCCGATGATCAGGCCGCGCCAGCTCGCCGTGTCGGCCTGGGCGAGGGCGGATTCCGTCGCGCCGGTCGTGAAGACCTGCGCGTTCTTGGTCGATTCGCCGATGACCTTGTCGGCCGCCGCCTCGACGGCGGCGATCGCCTGGCGCGCGCCCGCCCGGGCGGTGGGCTGGTCCTCTCTCAGGTAGGCCCGGGCGTCGCGGGCGTAGCGGAGAAGGCTCTCCTGCGTCTGCTTGAGCACGTCCGGCTTGAGCGCGATCGCGATCGGGTGATCGAGGCCCGCGGCGGCTGTCTCTGCGAGCCGATCGATCGCCCCGAGCGCGGTTTCGTCGACCGCGCCCGCCGGCTCCGCCTCGAGCGTGTGCAGGGCGTCGCGCATCTTGGCCATGGCGAGCTGCGCGCCCACGATCCCGTTCAGGATCGTCTGCTCGCGGCCGATCGCCGCGATGTTGCCCACCATGGTCTGCGCGCTGAGCCACTGGTTGGCGATCATGCCCGTGACCAAGAGGCAGGCGGCGATTGCAGCAACCGTGATCTTCACGCCGATTCTGAGTCTGACGGTCATCAGATATCCCCCATCGATCCCAGATGTGTCTGGCCGAAGGATTGCTGAAAGTCATCATTTTTTTCAGAGATGACGCCGGATTGCGAAAAATCTACTTCTTGCTAAATCAGAAAATCTCAGTCAAAGAACAAATATTCGTGGGGGTGTATCGGGAAATCGAACCCGATCGCGCCCCCTGCCGGGCCGTGAGCCGGGACTTTGTCACGTTTTGAATCGTTCTAAAAATGACGGTGACATGTGTCGATCCGGGATCGTTCGCGTCCGGCTCAGGCCTGTCCCAAGCCGGCGCCGCGCTTGTCCGGCCCACCCGGCTCGGTGTGATTCGGCCGTGCCGCCGGCGCGGGATTCCCCGCCACAAACGGTGTAAGAGGCCGCCGGGTCGCGGTCTGCCGGGGCCGCCCCTTTCGGACGAGGTCCCCTCGGATGCGCGCTCCAATCCTCGCGGCCCTGCCGCTCGCCTGCCTCGTCGGCGCGGCGTCGGCCAGTCCGTCGCCGGTCCTCCAGACCCTGGACTACGCCAACACCCGCTATTCCGACCTCGATCGGATCAACGCCGGCAATGTCGGGCGCCTGAAGGTCGCCTGGACCTTCTCCACCGGCGTGCTGCGCGGTCACGAGGGGGCGCCGATCGTGGTCGGGCACGTGATGGTCGTGCACACCCCGTTCCCCAACGTGGTCTACGCCCTCGACCTCGACCACGACGGCCGGATCCTGTGGCGCTACGCCCCCCGGCAGGATGCGAGCGTGATCGCCGTGATGTGCTGCGACACGGTCTCCCGCGGCCTCGCCTACGCGGACGGGCGGCTGTTCCTGCAGCAGGCCGACACCACCGTGGTGGCCCTCGACCCGGAGACCGGCCGGGTGCTGTGGTCGGTGAAGAACGGCGATCCGGGGCGCGGCGAGACCAACACCGCCACGGTCCTGCCGGTCCACGGCAAGCTCATCGTCGGCCTCGCGGGGGGCGAGTACGGGGCGCGCTGCCACGTCACCGCCTACGATCAGGCGACGGGCCGGCGCCTCTGGCGCGCCTACGCCACCGGTCCGGATGCCGACATGCTGGTCGATCCGGACAGGACCACGGAGCTCGGTCGCCCGATCGGCCGGGATTCCTCGGTCAAGAGCTGGGAGGGCGACCAGTGGCAGACCGGCGGCGCCTGCAGCTGGGGCTGGTTCTCCTACGATCCCGACCTGAACCTCGTCTATTACGGCACCGGCAATCCCTCGACCTGGAACCCGGCCCAGCGCCCGGGCGACAACCGCTGGTCGATGTCGATCATCGCCCGCGACGCCGATACCGGGGTGGCCCGCTGGGTCTACCAGATGACGCCCCACGACCAGTGGGACTATGACGGCGTCAACGAGATGATCCTCACCGAGCAGGTGATCGGCGGCCGGCCCCGCAAGGTGCTCACCCATTTCGACCGGAACGGCTTCGGCTACACGCTGGACCGCGCCACCGGCGAAGTGCTGGTGGCGGAGAAGTTCGACCCGAGCGTCAACTGGGCCAGCCGGGTCGAGATGGACCCGGCGGCGCCGGGCTACGGCCGGCCGGTGATCGACACGCGCTACGCCCCCGGCGAGGCCGACGAGGACGAGACCACCAAGAACATCTGCCCGGGGGCGCTCGGCGCCAAGAACCAGCAGCCCGCCGCCTACTCGCCGGCGACGCGGCTGTTCTACGTGCCGACCAACCACATGTGCATGGATTACGAGGCGTTCCGGGTCACCTACACGCCCGGTCAGCCATATGTCGGCGCGACCCTGACCCTGCACCCGCCGGAGGGGACGGAGCGGACCGGGGCGTTCATCGCCTGGGACGGGGCGAAGGGGCGGATCGCGTGGTCGATCCCGGAGGCGTTCTCGGTCTGGTCGGGGGCGCTCGCCACCGCCGGGAACGTCGTCTTCTACGGCACCCTCGAGGGCTACCTGAAGGCGGTGGACGCCCGGGACGGGCACGAGCTCTACCGGTTCAAGACGCCGTCCGGGATCGTCGGCAAAGTCACCACCTATCTGCATCTGTCTCTTAT
>CAXDNE010000398.1:0-5665 GCA_963990595.1 uncultured Methylobacterium sp. | reverse complement strand
GATTGCCTCTTGTCTCGTGGGCTCGGAGATGTGTATAAGAGACAGGGCATGATGCGGGCGGCCGACCGACTCGGGACGGCCGCGCAAAGTATCGCGGCGAGCGGCGCCCCCGGCGGTGACGCGGCCCTGCCGCCGGCCGCGCGGGTGGACCTGTCCAGCGCGGCCGCGAACCTGATCGGGTCCGAGACCGCGTTCGCGCTGAACGCCGCCGTGGCCCGCACCGCCGATCGCATGACGGGTCGGATTCTCGATATCAGCGCCTGAGTGCGGGCCAGGCGAGTGCGGCCAGGAACGCGGCCGCCGCAAACAGGAGCCCGACGCCGACCGCGCGGTAGGCCAGTACGCCGACGAGGCCGCCGGCGAGGAAGGCGCCGACCGTCAGGAGATGGAGCCGCAGCCGCGCGGAATCGTGCGACTTCAGCGCATCGACATCGCGCGCGGCGCCGTCCAGCCAACGCGCCAGCTCGATGCCGATATCGGTGATCATGCCGGTCACATGCGTCGTCCGCACGCGGGCCTCGGAGATCTTCGTCACGGCCGCATTCTGCAGGCCGAGGGCGAAGCTCAGACCGAGCACGAAGGCCTGACTCGGGGCGGGCTCAGGGAGCGGCAGCACCGCGAGCCCGATGGCGACGAGGAGGATCGCCTCGGCGCAGACACTGTAGGCGTAGGCGCCGGACCGGGCCCGGCGCCGCCAACATCGGATCAGGAGCGTCGCGGTCACGGCGCCGAGCACGAACAGGACGACGAGCGAGAGTGCCTGCGTGGCGAGGGCAAGGTCCCCGGTGCCGGCGCGTTCCGAGATCGCCGAGACGTTCCCGGTCATGTTCGAGGCGTAGAGGCCGATCGCGTAGAACCCCGCGGTGTTCAGCGCGCCGGCGACCGCCGCGAGGGACAGGGCTAGGTTCCGGTCGGCCTCAAGGGTGCGCGTCTCGCCTTCGTGGACCAGCATGGAATCGTCGGTGCCATCTCGTGTGGGCCGGGTTCGGCGGATTCGGGCCGCCGATGTCGAGCCGCTTCGTGCCGCGCTCAGACGATCCTCAAGCCGCTCGGGCCAGATCCCCCTCGATCGCCGCGAGGGCCCGCTCCAGCGCCGCGAAGCAGGACGGATCGAAGGCCGCGCCGAGATCGGCGCGCATGATGTCCAGCGCCGTCTCCAGCGGCATCGCCTTTCGATAGGGCCGGTCAGCCGTCAGCGCGTCGAACACGTCGGCCACCGACACGATCCGGGTTTCCAAAGCGATCGCTTCCGCCTTGAGGCCACGCGGATAGCCCCGGCCGTCGAGCCGCTCGTGATGGCCACCGCCGATCCGGGCCATGTCGTGGAAGACCGGGACACGGACCAGGATCGTCTCGGACAGGAGCGCGTGGGCCCGCATGTCCCGCCACTCGTCGTCGTCGAGCTTGCCGTTCTTGTCGAGGATCGCGTTCGAGACGCCGAGCTTGCCGATGTCGTGCAGGAGTGCCGCGCGCCGGAGCCAGCGGCGATGCCGGCCGTCGAGCCCGAGTTCGGCCGCCACCATGTCGGCGTAGACGGCCACGCGCTCGGAATGACCGGAGGTGAACGGGCTCTTGGCATCGATCACTTGGGCGAAGGCCCGGGCGATATCGTCCAGATAGGTCTCGTCCACCACGATGAGGCTCTGCGCCGGCTCCAGGGCCGAGACCGCCGCCTCGACCGTCTCGGAGCTCAGGGCCTCCCAGAAGCCGGGCGCCGCGACGGCGCGCGCGAAGCTCTCGGCCACGTGCGGGTCGAACCATGTGCCGGACCGGCTGCGGATCTCCGCCAGCGCCGCGGCGGGGCCGGCCGCGGTGTGGAACACATCCGCCACCTGGGCCAGCAGGGCGATGCGCGCGTAGAGCGGGATCGCCGGGCCGGCGAGACGGTCCGGGCGGCCCTTGCCGTTCCAATGCTCGTCCAGGGCGTGGATCGCGTCGCAGACCCCGGGCGGAAAACGCAGGCGCGCCGCGATCTCGGCACCGCGCTGGCAACGGGTCTGGATCAGGTCGTCGACGATCATGCCACCGTTCTGGAGGATGTTCAGCACCGCGCGGAAGCGCTCGGCAAGCCCCGCCTTCAGCCCGGTATGCGAGAACACGAAGCCCAGCACCTTCGGCAGGCTGTCGCTCACCGTCTTGAAGTCGCGCTTGAAGCCGATGTCGTCCGACAGGTAGAGCGCACAGATCCGGGCCGCGTTGCTGGAGCAGCCCAAGTCTTTCAGCATGATCGTGTAGTAGAGCTCCCACAACTCGCGGGTCGAGAGGCCCATCGCGCGCCCGACATGCATGCCGATATAGGTGGCGCGCACGCAGTGGCCTTCCGGCTGCCCCTCGGTGAGATCGAGGGCGTGGCTCAGGGAAGCCAGGATGTCCGAGAGACGAACGTCATGGGACGTACCGACGTCCACACCGACACGTTGCGAAGACATGTGCGCCAGATCCCGAACACCTTCGGGATCTTACCGCGTCAGGCATGAACACGCGGTTCATGCCTGAGCGCGCGGACGTGGGCCTGGCGGGTGGACGCCAAGATCACCAGCCGCGGTCGCCGTAGCCCCCGTCCCAATCCCCGTGCCAGTGCCGGGCGGGCCCGTAGCCGACCGGCACACGCTCGTAGGTCACCGTACGCCGGGTGGCGTAGACCGGGCCGTCCTCCTCGTAGACGCGGTAGGCGGGCGCCCGCCGCACCACGACCGGCGCGGGCGCGTAACCGTAACCGTAACCGTAACCGTAACCGGCATAGCCATAGCCGTAGCCGGGAGCCGCGTGGGCCTGGGTCGCGGCGCCGATCAGCGCGCCGGCCGCGAGGCCACCGATGATGCCCGCCGCGATGGCGCCGCCGCCCCGGGCTTCAGCCTGGGTGGAGGCCAGGGTGCCCGCGCCGATCAGCGCGGCGGCCGAGAGCAGAGCGAAGCGTGTCATGACCTGTCTCCGAACGAAGCGCGGGACGCCCGAGGCGTCCCGGATCACGGGAGACAAGATCCCACGGTCACGCTGCACCCAATCTGAAGCCTGCCTGCAGCCACTGTTCAGCTTGCACGCCCGGCCGCCGGGTCCGGCGCCTCGCGGACGTAGCCGCGGGAAATCAGGCGGCTGCGCTCGCGGGTGCGCCGCTCCGCCTCCATCAGATCGGAGAGCGCATCGGCGACGGCGCAGCGCAGGGCGATCCCGGCATCGCCGCCGGCGAAACCGAGATACGCGGCGCTGATCGCCTCGACGGGGCAGGCGTGGTCGTCTCGCGTGGCAGCGGCTTGGGTCAGCATCGTGGCCTCCTTCGTTGCACCCGTGAACGAAAAGAGAACAGGCCACAATGGTTAACGTTCAGTCAACGTCGACGGCGCCACCCGGGGGAGTCCGCCCAAACCCTGTGGAAAACGGGGATTGGGCGGCCCGGCCGCTGTGGATAAGGCCGCTCATTCCGGCATGCGCGGCAGGGGCTTTCCGTCCTGGGGAATCGGGTAGCGCGCCGCGTTCAGCTCCATCGCCAGGAAGGTGTAGTAGCCCGAGATGGCCGCCAGATCGACGATCGCCTCCTTGCCGAACCGGCCCTCCGCGCGGGCGAAGGTGGCGTCCGAGACGCGCTTGGTGTCCTGCAGCTCGGAGGTGAAGTCGTACACGATCGTCTCGTCGTCGCTCATCTTCGCCGGCCGGCGGCCGTCGCGGATCGCCGCGATGATCTCGGGCGCGATCCCGACCTTCTCGGCGATCGGCGCGTGGACGTACCACTCGTAATCCTGCGTCCAGCGACGGGCCGTCATGAGGATCACCAGTTCCGACAGCGTGGTGCCGATCTTCGGCTTGAACCGCAGGTAGTCGCCCATCGACCGGGCCAGCGTCATCACCTCCGGCGAATGCATCAGGGGCTCGAACGGCCCGAAAGGCGGCTTCCCGCGCGCCTGCTGGAAGGCCTCGGCCGCCTGCTTCTGCTCGGGCGTGTAATCCTGCGGCGGGATGGTCGGCAGCCGGTCCTGCGCCTGCGCGGCGGCGAGGGCGAAGGGAAGAGCGGCCAGCCCGAGGGCGAGCGCGGGAGCGAGGCGTCTCATAGGGTCACTTCCGATTGTTTTTTGAATTCACGCCGCACCATCACGGGCGGGCGTGCTCCCGGCCAGGGTCCGCGCGGCCCGAATCGTATCGATTCCCGCGCGGCGTCACGCGGCGGCCAAGATGGTTGCGCTCGGCGCCGCGCCGCGCCATCAGCGGCCGCGATGGCCGGCCCCCCAACCGCGCTGCCGATCGAGGCGGCGCTTCCCGATCTGCGTCGCGCGCTCGCCGGGCGGAATGCCGCCGTCCTGGTGGCGCCGCCGGGCGCCGGCAAGACGACCCGGGTTCCGCTCGACCTGCTGGAGGCGCCCTGGCTCGCGGGGCGCAAGATCATCCTGCTGGAGCCGCGGCGGCTCGCGGCCCGGGCCGCCGCCGCCCGCATGGCGCAGACGCTGGGTGAGCCGGTCGGCGGCACGGTCGGCCTGCGCGTGCGGCTCGGCTCGAAGATCTCGGCCCGGACGCGGATCGAGGTCGTCACCGAGGGTGTGTTCACCCGGATGATCCTCGACGATCCGGAACTCTCCGGCATCGGCGCGGTCCTGTTCGACGAGTTCCATGAGCGCTCCCTCGACGCCGATCTCGGCCTCGCCCTCGCCCTCGACGCACAGGGGGGCCTGCGCGAGGATCTGCGGATCCTGGTGATGTCGGCGACGCTCGACGGGGCGCGGGTGGCGCAGCTCATGGGCGAGGCCCCGGTGGTCGCCTCCGAGGGCCGGGCCTTCCCGGTGGAGACGCGCTACGTCGAGCGCGATCCCAACCGGCGCATCGAGGACGCGGTGGCCGACGTCACGCTCCGCGCCCTGCGGGCGGATCCGGGTTCGGTCCTGGTCTTCCTCCCCGGGCAGGCGGAGATCCGCAGGACCGCCGATCTCCTGGCCGAGCGGATTGACCCCGCGGTGCAGCTCGCCCCGCTCTATGGCGCCCTGACCCCGGCCGAGCAGGACCGCGCCGTCGCCCCGGCGCCCGCCGGCACCCGGAAGGTGGTGCTCGCCACAAGCATTGCCGAGACCTCGCTCACCATCGAGGGTGTCCGGATCGTGGTCGATTCGGGGCTGGCGCGGGTGCCGGTCTACGAGCCGGGGCTCGGCCTGACGCGGCTCGTGACCGCGCGGGCCTCCCGCGCCTCCGTGGACCAGCGCCGCGGCCGCGCCGGCCGCACCGAGCCGGGCCTGTGCTGGCGGCTCTGGTCGGAGGCCGGCACCAACGCCCTCGAACCCTTCACGCGGCCCGAGATCCTGTCGGCGGACCTCGCCGGGCTGCTCCTCGACTGTGCCGCCTGGGGCGTGGCCGACCCGCGGAGCCTGGCGTTCCTCGATCCGCCGCCGGCCCCGGCGCTCGGCGAGGCCCGCGCCATGCTGGCCGAACTCGGCGCGCTCGACGGGGACGGGCGTCTGACGGAGGTCGGCGGGCGCCTGCGTGCCCTGCCGCTGCCGCCGCGCCTCGCCCGGATGGTGACGGTGGCGGCCGGACAGGGTCAGGCCCGCGCCGCCGCGGACCTCGCGGCGGTCCTGGTGGAGCGCGGGCTCGGAGGGGAGAGCCTCGATCTCGACGAGAGGGTCGAGCGGTTCCGCCGCGACCGGGGCGGGCGGGCTGCCGCCATGCGTCGCCTCGCGGACGGCTGGGC
>CAXDNE010000397.1:0-5670 GCA_963990595.1 uncultured Methylobacterium sp. | reverse complement strand
CGCCAAAGGCGAGCTGCCACCATTTCGCCGAGGGTGAATCCTGGCGTTCCATCCCTGAGCCTCTCCCTGAAGGCGGCGCGACCTCACGGGGGCGCGTCTCTCGTGCAGCGGCGATCATGCATATCCGTTCCAGGTATGCAATATACCAGCGTGAGACGGTCGGGATGAACTGTCAGGGCGGTGATATTATTCCGCCCGGTCGCCGAGTGGAACCGGGCCCCAGGCGCCCAGCGTCGGCTCGTCCGCCGGGCTCAGCGTCTCGTCGAGGGTCGGAAGCCCGGCGAGATCGGCCGGGAGGCCGATCAGCGCGCGGGCGGCGTCCCAGTCGGGCCCGACCGCGAAGGCCGCCAGCCCGCCCGGGTCTATGCCGGCGATGCGGCCGCGGTCGAGGCGCAGGATCGCCCGGCCCGTATCGGCCCGGACGAAGCGGACCGCCGCCATCCGGCGCAGGCACTCGCGCAGGAAGGCAAGGTTGGCCGCTGCCGACAGGTCGGCGCCCTTGAACACCGCCTCGGGACCGCGCGCGAAGATGTCGACCTTCCGGAACCGGTCGATGTCGATCAACCCCTTCACGTCGAGGATGTTGAGGATCCCGCCCGCCCAGAACGCGATGGTGCGCGGGCGCTCGCCCAGGGGCACGCTGTTGTCGAGGAACTCGCAGACCACCTGCTTGTCGCGGGAGAGCGCCCAGTTGAAGAACAGGCGCGGCATGCCGGTATAGGCCTCGACGTTGTGCGCCAGCAGGTCCTCTACCGCCTTGTAGCGGCCGAAGAGTTCGCCGCGTTTCCAGGCGCGCTCCACCGTGTCGGCCGGGGGCGTGACCATGAACTGCATGTAGACGCGATCGCCGAACCGGGTCAGCAGCTGGCCGCCGCCGTCGGAGCCGGCCTCGGCCTTGAAGCTGTCGAACCGGAACCGGTCGATCAGCAGGTTCGAGATCCGCCGCTCGGCCGCCTTGCGGGTGACGTAGCGGTCGAGCTTCATGTCGATGATCTCGACCTCGTAGCCCGTCAGCGTCCCGGCATAGCGCGAGGCCTCCCCGAGGCTGTCATAGTCGAGGAGGTACTTGCGCCAGACGTCCGGGGTGATCACCGCGAAGTCGGACCACGCCATGCCGAGGCGCTTGGCGAGGTCCAGCTGGTAGGGACGGATCGTGCTCTTCCCGGACGCCGAGGCCCCCTTCACGTTCATCACCACCGGAAAATCCTGCGCCGCGAGCCGGCGGTAGCCGCGGGCATCGACCACCGCGGCGATCCAGGGTTCGATCTGCTCGCCGATGCGGCGACTGCCATACCCGTTCGAGACCAGCGTCCCGGCGATGCTCCGCAGCAGGGACGCGTCGCGGATCACGGTGTTCTGCCGGGCGATGAGACCCGACACCACGCTGCGCAGGGCCTCGCAGGCGGCGATCTCCAAACCATCCCCGGCTTCCGCCGCGCGGCGCTGCCAGGTTTCGAGATGGCGCAGCGCCCGGGTCGCGAGATCCTCGCGCGGAGCCTCGATGGCGGGCGGGCTTCGGCCGAGAAGTCGGTCGAACCAGCCCGGTTCCGGCAGGGGGGCGGCCGGGCGCTCCTCGAGGATGGCGGCGATCTCGCGGTCGAGCACCGCGTCGGCCTCGGCGCGGATCCGCGTCAGATTGGCCTCGATCGCGTCCAGGCGCGGCTCGATGCCCTCGCGCAGGATGGTTCTGACGATAGCCCGGAAGTTCACGCCGAGATCGGCGTAGACCGCGCCCACCGGCACGGAGAGGTCGGACATCACCCGGATCAGCACTTCGTGCGCCACGAGGCGGCCGGCCCGGAAGCGCGTGAGCTGTCGCGCCGGCAATCCGCACAGGTCACTCAACTCCAGGGCGTCGCGGAAGGGCGTCTCCACGTGCTCCGGCCGGTAGACGGTGATCAGGGGCAGGAAGGCGGACGGCAGATCGGACCGGACCCCCGGATTCCAGGGGCCGATGGCCGGTTCCAGCGTGCTGGCCGCCGCGTCCGTCACGGGCGCGCCGGCCGGGATCGGGGCTGGGCGGTCGGATCCGCTCCCCGCATCCTCACGAACTGCCGGGCTGCAACGGCCGCAAGGGCGGGGTCCGGCCGGCCGCGCGTTCCCTGGACGTCTCGTTCGAGGCCGCTGCGCGCCACCTCAGGATGGAGGCGTGGGCGGGAGGCAGGACGGCGCGGGTCGGATGCGACCGTGCTGGTTCGTCTCACGGGGGCTGACGCGAGCCCGGGAAGCGGCACGCAGCCGCCGGCGGACGTGACGATGTGACGGCCCGGCCGGATGCAGATCCGGCCGAGTCCGAGGCCGCGCCCCGCCATGGCGGGGCGCGGGGCCGGCCTAGAAGACCTTCTGGAACCAGCCATGGGCATCTTTGGCCTTGCCCCGCTGGATATCGACCAGCAGGCTGCGCAGCCGCTGGGCCACCGGGCCGGCCTTGCCGTTCCCGATGGTGAAGCTCTCCTCGCGGCCCTTCACGGTGCCGATCGGCGTGATCACCGCGGCGGTGCCGCAGGCGAAGGCCTCGGTGAGGCGCCCCTGCCGGACGTCGGTGCGCCACGCGTCGATCGTGTAGGGCTCCTCCCGGACGGTCAGGCCGGCCTCGCGGGCCAGCGTGATCACCGAGTCGCGCGTGATGCCGGGCAGGATGCTGTCCGAGAGCGGCGGCGTGACCAGCGTGCCATCCTCGAAGACGAAGAAGACGTTCATGCCGCCGAGTTCCTCGACGTAGCGGCGCTCGGCCGCGTCGAGGAACACCACCTGCTCGCAGCCCTGGCCGGCGGCCTCGGCCTGCGCGGCGAGGCTCGCCGCGTAATTGCCCCCGCATTTCGCGGCGCCGGTGCCGCCGGGAGCGGCCCGGGTGAAATGATCCGAGATCCAGACCGTGACCGTGCCGGTCGGGTCCTTGAAGTAGGATCCCACCGCCGAGGCGATCGTGATGAACAGGTATTCCGAGGCCGGCTTGACGCCGAGGAACGCCTCGCTGGCGATCATGAACGGCCGCAGGTACAGGCTGCCGTCAGGGGTGTCGGGGATCCAGTCGCGGTCGATCTCGACGAGCTTGCGCACCGCCTCGACGAAGGCATCCTCGGGGAACGGCGCCATCGCCATGCGTTCGGCCGAACGGCGGAACCGGCGCGCATTGGCGTCCGGCCGGAACAGGGCGGCGCCGCCATCGGCGGTGCGGTAGGCCTTGAGGCCCTCGAAGATCTCCTGCGCGTAGTGCAGCACCGCGGCGGCCGGATCGAGCGGGATCGCCTCGCGGGCCTGGATCCGCGCATCGTGCCAGCCGCGCCCGGCCGAATAGCGCGCCACCACCATATGGTCGGTGAACACCTTGCCGAAGCCCGGATTCGCCATCAGCGCGGCCCGCTCCTCGCGGGATCGCGGGGCGGGATGACTTTTGATCTCGAACGTCAGGTCGCTCACGGTGTGGTCCTCATCGGCTGAGGCTCTTATGGCGCGCTCCGCCGCGCGAATCTACGGATCCGGTGCATGACGGCGTCGTCGCACATGCGTTGCGACCGGCCGGCGCGATCGCCGGGGGCGGATCAGGCGACCGGCGACGGATCCGACAGCTGGAGCCGATGCAGGCGGGCATAGGCGCCGCCGGCCGCGATCAGCTCCTCATGCCCCCCGATCTCGATCACGCGGCCGGCCTCCATCACGGCGATCTGGTCGGCCTCGCGCACCGTCGAGAGGCGGTGGGCGATCACCAGGGTTGTGCGGCCCCGCATGAGCCGGGTCAGCGCCTCCTGGACGAGGCGCTCGGATTCCGAGTCCAGGGCCGAGGTCGCCTCGTCGAGGAGCAGGATCGGCGCGTCCTTGAGGAAGGCGCGGGCGAGGGCCACCCGCTGCCGCTCGCCGCCGGAGAGCCGGCCGCCTCCGGGGCCGACCCGGAACGCGTAGCCCTCCGGCAGGGCCGCGATGAACGTATGGGCGGCCGCGGCCCGCGCCGCCGCCTCGATCTCCGCGGGGGACGCACCGGGACGGCCGAAGCCGATATTGGCGGCGATCGTGTCGTCGAACAGGACGACCTCCTGCGACACCACCGCCACGGCCGCGCGCAGGGAGGCCAGGGTCACGGCGCGCACGTCCTGCCCGTCGATGGTCACGCGGCCCGCGGTCACGTCGTAGAGCCGCGGGACGAGGTTCAGGAGCGAGGACTTGCCGGAGCCCGAGCGGCCGACCAGCGCCGTCGCGGATCCCGCCGGGACCGTCAGGTCGATGCCTTCCAGCGCCGGCGCGTCCGGCCGGTACCGGAAGTGGACGCCCTCGAAGCGGATGATTCCCGCGGTCACTGCGAGGGGCCGGGCGCCGGCCGCCTCCTGGATGCCGGGCGCCTCGTCCATGACGTCGAAGTAGCGTCGCAGCGCGGCTGCCGCCTCCTGCAGGATGGCGTTGAGGTTCCCCAGGGCGCGGGCGGGCTGTGCGGCGAGCAGCAGAGCCGCCACGTAGCCGGTGAAGTCGCCGACCGTCTTCTCGCCCGCCAGCACCCGCTGCCCTACCAGAACCAGCACGCCCGCCACCGCGATGCCGCCGCCGATCTCGAGGAGCGGGTCGAGGCGCCCGCGGGCATTGGCGGCCTTCATCTTGAGGCGCCGCACCTCGTCGAGCGCCTGCGCGGCCCGGCCCTTGAGGTAGGCCTCCAGCGCGTAGGTCTTGGCGACCCGGGCGCCCTGGAGACTCTCGGAGATCAGGCTGGCGGTGGCGCCCATCTGCTCCTGGGTCGAGGTCGAGACCCGCCGGAGCTTCCTGCCGATGCGCCCGATCGGCCCGGCCACGAACGGCACCGTGACGCCGGCCACCAGGGTCAGCACCGGATCCATCCAGATCAGGGCCGCCACGAGGCCGATCAGCATGGCGATGTCGCGCAGGAGCACGGTCGAGATGCGGGTCAGCGCCTCCTTGATGAAGGCGAAATCCGTGGTGAAACGCTGGGTCAGGGCCGCAGGGCTCTCGCGGCCGAGCTGGGCGAGATCCGAGTCGATCAGGTGGCCGTACAGTGCCGCCTGCATGTCGGCCTCGACCCGGGTGACGACCCGGTTGGTCAGCACCGTCTGGCCGTAGAGTGCGAAGCCGCGCGTGGCCGTGACCACGATCACCACCAGCGGCCCGTAGGCGATCGCGGCGGCATCCTTCCGGTCGAAGGCGTCGAAGGCGGCCTTGATCAGCGCCGGATAGAGGCCGGTGGAGGCGCCGACGAGGGCGATCAGCACCAGCACCACCGCCAGGGTCGCCCGGTGCGGGTACAGCCAGGTCCGCCAGAGCCGGGCGAGGAGGGGAGCCGTATCGCCGGGAAGGCGTGCCATGAAACCTACCGGGTCGGACCAATCGCCGGCCGCCCTCGGGCGGGACGCGCGGCGGCAGGGGTTTGCCGCCGCGCGTCCCGCGGATCAAGCGTCTTGGCCGCGGCGCCCCGTCCGGAGCCGCTCAGCGGTTCTCGCCGCCGGGGCCGCCTTCGTCCTCATGGCCGTGGTGCCAGCCGCCCATCGGGCCGTGGCCGCGACCGCCCATCGGACCCATCGGCCGGGCGAGGATCATGGCCCGCCGCTTCTGGTCCGGGTCGAGGCTGGCGTAGAGCGGCTGCGACGCGTCGGCGAGCTTGCGCAGGGCCTCGCCGCGGGCGGTCGCGGCATCCGCCATGGCCCGGAGCGCCGCCGGGGCGTCGTCGCGGAA
>CAXDNE010000396.1:0-5749 GCA_963990595.1 uncultured Methylobacterium sp. | reverse complement strand
TCCAACCCGCGAGCTCATCCTGAGGTGCTGGAGCGAAGCGGAGGCCTCGAAGGAGCCCCCCGGATCGCGCGCGATCCCTTGAGCCCTCCTTCGAGGCCGCTGACGCGGGCACCTCAGGATGAGGGAGGTGGGTGGGAGGGGTGATTCTACTTCGCCGTCATCGTGGCCAGCATCGGGCAGCCGCCCTCGCTCATCGGCCGGAACGCCTGCTCGGCGGGGATCGTCTCCAGCACCTTGTAGAGGTCCCACTCGCCCTTCGACTCGGCGGGCGCCTTGGCCTCGAACAGGTACATCGGGTGGATCTTGCGCCCGTCCGGCCGGATCGTGCCCTTGCCGAACAGGGGATCGTCGGTGGGCATCTCCTTCATCTTGGCTACCACGGCGGCGCCGTCCTTGGCGGAATGCAGGGCCGCCACCGCCTTCAGGTAGTGCAGCGTGCTGGCATAGACGCCCGCCTGGTAGGAGGTCGGCTTCTTGCCGGGCATGTGCTTCTCGAAGCGTTCCGCGAAGGCGCGGGTGCCGTCGTTGAGATCCCAGTAGAACGACGCGGTGAAATCGAGGCCCTGGGCCACCTCCAGGCCGAGGGAGTGGATGTCGGTGATGGCGATCAGGAGGGCCGCGATCTTCTGGCCGCCCTGGCGGATGCCGAATTCGTGCGCCTGCTTGATGGCGTTGGCGGCATCCAGCCCGGCATCGGCGAGCCCGATCACCTGGGCGCCGGAGGCCTGAGCCTGGAGGAGGAAGGAGGAGAAGTCCGGGTTCGGGACGGGCGTGCGCACGCCGCCCACGACCGAGCCGCCGTTCTTCTCCACCACGGCCTTGGTGTCGCGCTCCAGGGCGAGGCCGAAGGCGTAGTCGGCGGTGATGAAGTACCAGGTCTTGCCGCCGCGCTTGAGCATCGCCTTGCCGGTGCCGTTGGCGAGCGCCGCGGTGTCGTAGGTCCAGTGCACCGTGTTGGGCGTGCAGGCCGGGCCGGTGAGGTCGGCGGTGCCGCCGCCCGAGTTGATGAAGGCCTTGTTCTTCTCCTTGGTGATCTGCGCGATGGCGAGCGCCACCGAGGAAGTCGGCACGTCGAACACCGCGTCGACGCCGTCCCGGTCGTACCATTGCCGGGTGACGGAGGCGCCCACGTCGGGCTTGTTCTGGTGGTCGGCGGCCACGACCTCGACCTTCAGGCCGTGTTCCTCCGGCTTGAAATCCTCGACCGCCATGCGGGCGGCGACCACCGAGCCCTCGCCGGTGGAATCGAAGTAGACGCCGGAGCGGTCGTTCAGCACGCCGATCTTCACCGGCACGAGGTCGGCCGCGAGCGCCGCGCCGGCGCCGAGCGCGCACAAGGTTCCCAGCAGTCCCGCGGCGAGGTGGCGGACCGTCATGTCTCTCTCCCTGTCGTGGCTGGCCCGGCGGCGTTGATCGCCGCTCGGGATTCGTCCGAATGCAGAATATCCATGGGGCGCGGCGGCTGATACGGACCCGCGTGAGGATGCGGGCGATCCGTCAGCGCCGCGCCCCTCTCCCGGAGCGCGGAAGGGCGCGGCGTCCGCGGGGGCGGTCTAGCCCCGCGGCGCCAATCCGAAGATCGCCCGCGCCTGATCGGGCGTGGCGGGCTCCCGGTCGAGATGGGCGAGGAGGCTGACCGCCTTCTCCACCAGAGCGGCGTTGCTCGGCGCGAGCCTGCCCCGGGACAGGTAGAGGTTGTCCTCCAGGCCGACCCGGACGTTGCCGCCCATGCCGGCCGCCACCGCCAGGATCGGGAATTCCTCCCGGCCGATGCCGAAGGCCGACCAGATCGCGTCCTCGGGCAGCCGGGCCCGCATCGCCACCAGCGCGTCCGGCGTCGCCGGCGCCCCCCAGGGGATGCCGAGGCAGATCTGGAACAGGGGCGGGCGCGCCAGATGCCCCTCGGCGATGAGGTGCCGGGCCAGCTCGATCTGGCCGAGGTCGAAGACCTCGATCTCCGGCTTCACCCCCGCCTCCCGGATCTGCCCCGCCATCGTCCGCAGGTGGCCGGGGGTGTTCAGGAACAAGTGCTCGCCGAAATTCATCGTGGCGATGTCGAGGGTGCAGATCTCCGGCCGGAGCGCCGCCACGTGCCGGGTGCGAGCCTCCGGCGCCACGAAGGTGGTGCCCGCGCCGGCCACAGCCGGATCGGGATCGCCCGGGACGAACCGGCCCCCCGCTCCCGTGGTCAGGTTGAGGATCACGGCGTCGTTCCTCTCGCGGATCCGCTCCACCACCTCCCGGTAATGGGCGAGGTCCATGCTGGGTGCGGCGGTCTCGGGATCGCGGACATGGATGTGGACCACCGCGGCTCCCGCGGCGGCGGCCTCCAGCGCCGATTCGGCGATGGCCTTCGGGCTCACCGGCACGGCCGGGTTCTTCCTGGGCGTGTCGAAGGAGCCGGTGAGGGCACAGGTGATGACGGTGGTGCTCGACATGCGTGTCCTTTCGGGCTCTCAGATGGCCCCGCCATCCACCGTGATCGTCTCGCCGGTGATGTAGGCCGCCCCCGCCGCGAGGAAGAGGATCGTCTCGGCGATGTCCTCCGGCCGGGCCATGCGGCCGAGCATGGTGCGTCCCACGGTCGAGGCCTTGCGCTCCTCCGGCCAGGGCTGGGTCCAGGGCGTGGCGACGAGGCCCGGCGCCACCGCGTTGACCCGCACCTCCGGGGCGAGCGCCCGGGCGAGGCTGCGGGTGAGGTTGATCAGCCCGGCCTTGCTCGCCGAATAGGCCACCGAGGAGCCCCGCCGGCCGAGCCCGGCCACCGAGGCGGTGTTGACGATGGCGCCCCGGCTCGCCTTGAGCGCCGCCGCCGCAGCCCGGGCGCAGCGGAAGGGCCCGAGCAGGTTGGTCGCCAGGATGGTGGCCCAGAAATCCTCGGTCATCGCGTCGAGATCCTCGAAGGCGATGGGCGTGGTGGTCCCCGACGTTCCGGCGTTGTTGACGAGCACGTCGAGGCCGCCGAGCCGGTCGATCCCCGCGGCCACCATCGCCTCCGCGTCGCCCGCCCGCGACACGTCTCCGGGCAGCGCGATCACCGAGAGGCCGTTCCCGGCGAGGCGGGCGGCCTCTTCGGGGCCGCGGGCATCGTCGGGCAGGTGGTTCAGCGCCACCGTGGCGCCGTTGCGCGCGAAGATCTCCACGGTCGCGAGCCCGATGCCCGACGAGGCTCCGGTGACGAGGACACGCCGTCCAGACAGATCCGCCCCGATCATGTGCCCTCCATCCGGCCGATCCCGGCCATGGCCTGTTTGAGCGCCAGGAGCTTGCGGTCGCGCTCGCGGAACAGCTCCGCGGGTTCCCGCCCGCCCCAGTCGAAATAGCCGCGTCCCGCCATCACCCCGGTCCGGCCGGCGGCACAGAGGGCGTCGAGGGTCTCGGAGCGCGTGCGTGGCGGCGGCGGCGCGTAGCTCCCGTTGGCGAGCGCCCGCTGCGTCAGCTCCAGGCCGGTGAAATCGGCCTTGGCGAGGTGGCCGAGGATCGGGATGCGCAAGCTGAGGCCGTGGATCACCGCGTCGTCGATGTCCTTCGGCGCGGCCACATCCTCGTCGAGGAGCCGGAACACCTCGGCGCTGATCGCCTGCTGGATGCGGTTGGCGATGTAGCCGGGGATGAAGCGCTTCAGCACGATCGGGACTTGGCCCAGGCCGCGCACGAGCTCGGCCATCGCGGCGATGACCGCCGGATCCGTGCGGGGCCCCGGCACCACATCGACGAGATCGACGATGTAGGGCGGCGTGTACCAGTGCAGGATCAGCGCCCGCGCCTGCCGGGCCTCCGGGATCAGCGGGAAGACGTCGAGGTAGCTGGTGTTGCTGGCCAGGATCGTCTCCGCCGGGCAGAGCCGGTCGAGTTCGGTGAAGAGCGCGCGCTTGGCCTCCGGGTTCTCGGTGATCGCCTCGATGACGAGGCCGGCGCCGGCCACCGTGGTCTCCAGCGCCGCCTCGACCCGGACGCTTCCCCGAAGCCTTTCGGCATCCCAGCCCTCCGGGGCGGCGCCGGCTTCCTGAAGGGTCGCGAGCGCCGAGGCCATGAGGGCGGGCACCCGCGCGCGGGTCTCCGGGCTCGTGTCGGTGATCCGCACGCCGTGGCCGGCGAGCGCCAGCACCAGGGCGATGCCGTGCCCCATCAGGCCGCCGCCGACGATCGCGATCTCGCTCATGCCGCCCTCCCCTCAGACCGTGGCGATCGGCGTCGTCGGCGAGCCGACCGCCCCGGGCAGGCGCAGCGGCGGCGCGGTGAGCAGGAACCGGTTCCGGCCGCGCGCGCGCAGCCAGTCGGCGAGCGGCGTCAGGTGCCAGAGCTCGCCGAGATTGACCCCGAGCTTGAACAGGCAGTGCTCGTGGAGCGGCAGGGTCGCGCAGCAGGCGCGGCCCGGCCCGGCCGGATAGGCCTCCACGGCGTAGTTGTCGGCGATCAGCGCGCACAGGCCGGTGCGGGTGATCCAGTCCAGCAGGCGCGGGTCCCGCCCGTCGAGCCCGGCGCAGAGATTGTGGACCAGCTTCGGATCCGGATCGCCGCCCATGGCGATCAGCCGCTCGGCGAAGCCCGTGTGCAGGCAGACCATGTCGCCCGGCTCCACCACGACGCCGTCGGCCTCGAGGATCCGCGCGAGCTGGTCGTAGCCGACGCGCGTCTTGGCGTCGCCGAGATGGGCGCGCAGGTCGATCATCACGGCCCGGCCCTGCATGCCGGTCTCGGCGAGCCGCTCGATCCCGAGCCGCTTCGCCCGGGACGGCTGGTCGGCCGCCGCGGCACTCTCGGGCCCGACGATGTCCCGGCCGCCGCGGAAGCCGTTGTAGAAGGTCGGCGCCGCCCCCGTGCCGTCCGCGTCGAAGAGCGAGCCGACATGGGCGAGCGAATCCCACTGCGTCGAGTATTGCAGGTGGATCAGCGCGCGGTCGTCGCAGATCACGTCGGTGGCGCCGTCGACCTCCTCGCAGACCGGGAAGTTCATGTTCGGCCGGCCGTTGGCGCGGCGGGTCGGGGTGATCTGCGGCGGGTGGCGGCGCGGGTTCAGGACGTTGCCGCCCGGCAGGTCCAGCGGCAGGCTGAGGCAGAAGGTCAGGCCCTCCCGCACCTCCGCGACGCCCTGCAGCACCTTCTCGGGGGTCAGGAGATTCAGGCGCCCGCGCTCGTCGTCGGGGCCGAAATCCCCCCAGGTCGAGCCCTCGGGCCGCCGGGTCCAGCGCAGGGTCATGGGTTCGAGCCCCGGCTCGGCCGGGCGCCGCGGCCCGGGACGGTCCCGGGCACGGCCGCGCGTGCGTTCCTCACCTGATTGTCCGCCCTTCTTCGAGGCCGTCGGCCCCGCTTCGCGCGGGGCATGACGAAACCTAGGCCGGGGCGGCCGGGCCCGGAAGCCCCGGTCCGGACAGGGCGGCCTCGGTGAAACGCCGCCGCGCCGTCGCCCCGGGGGGGCGGCCGAACGACTCGCTGGAAACGTCACCCGCCGCGCGCCGGCCGCCCCTTGTGATCCACCCGGCGGCAGCTACAGTCGGCCCAAGCCCGCGAATAATAAATTCGGGCGCTCAGAGAGGAAACGCCGATGTCCGAGACCGCGCGCGCCGTTGCCCGGCGCGTTCAGATCCGGCGCATGCTGCCCGCATTGCTGGCGACGGGCTCCCTGCTGGCGGGGCCGGCGCGGGCCGCCGATCCGATCAGGATCGGGGTGATCGCCGAGGCGCAGTCGGTGGCCGGGGCCTCCATCCCGCAGGCGGTGCAGCTCGCCGCCGACGAGATCAACGCCAAG
>CAXDNE010000395.1:0-5758 GCA_963990595.1 uncultured Methylobacterium sp. | reverse complement strand
GCCTTGAATCACAAACCCCTTACATCACTCAATATGTCGCCGGACAGACACTTAGAGTCGGCTGTACTGAATGGATTTTGGCACCAGACGCGTGTTTTGCGGCGTGGGGTCACTGATCGCCGCCAACCTTTTCACTGGTACTGGTGAAAAGGCGCGCAGCTTCCCAAGCCTCTACGTCAGACAGACGGTAGCGAACGAGGCGGCCAATTTTTAGATATGGTACGCCGCCGCCCAACAGGCGTTGATTTCTTATGGTCTTGTGAGAACGGTTTTGCCGCCGTGCGAGATCGAATTCAGTCAGCAATACGTCGCTTGCGCGGGTCTCCCTGCGCGTACCACTCGATTCGGCTGTAAGATTTTCCGGCTTACAGGAAGCGTGTGAGAGCTGATGATCAAATTCATCAGCGATGCAGCGCCTCTCCGTAGAGGCATTCCGGACAGGTTGTTTCATTGCGGCTCACCGCGGCACCATTGCAGACACGGGCTCGCAGTTGACCGTCGGCACAGACAGTCAGCAGAAAACCCACGATACCGAGGGCCACCTCGGCGCTTGCGATTGGTGCGGCCCGACGCCGCTCTGATAGGGCCGACAGTGCACTCTGCAAATGAGAGGTGTGCTGCACGCTACGGCCACGTGAAACCTACTCTCGGCCGAGTTAAGAAATCAAGAGCGTAGAAGCGCCGGCCGGCAAAGATCCCCGGAGTAGTTGGTCGAGATGGCGGCCGATGAGATCGTTTGCGGTCCTGAGCGGATCCGATGCGAGATGGGCATAACGAGCGGTTGTCGCGGCTTGGGTATGGCCAAGGAGCGCACCAATGATCGGCAATCCCAGGCCGGCCCCAGCCCCGACTGAGGCAAACGAATGTCTGAGATCATGCAGACGCACGTCATCAAGACCAGCCTGAGTTCGCACCCGCCGCCAAGGCTTCTCCAAGTTCACGAGGTGCGTGCCCGGTCGTTGGCCGACAATGACGAACGGGTTCTGCAACTCTCGGGGGAGGGCGCTGAGCAGCGCTTGCGCCGGTTCGTTCAGATGGATTTCCTTCGCCCCGGTTTTGCTGTCCGGCAGGCTCAAGCACCGGCGCTCCATGTCGACCCAGGCCCACTGCAGCGTAAGGATCTCACTCAGGCGTGCGCCCGTGAGTAGGAGCAAGCGAATCGCCGCCAGCGGGTAGAGGGAGACGCCGCCTTCGCGCTCGAAATGATCCAGGGCCGCCCCGAGGCACTGAAGCTCGGCTGCAGACAGGTACCGACGGCGCTTCTTCTCTCCAAAGCGCTCAACCCCACAGCACGGATTGCGCTCGCCGCGCAGCCCTGACCAAGCAAACATTTTAGACAGCAGGGCGAGGAGGCGATTGGCCTGATATGGGGTAGCCCGATAGGCGACGTGCAGGCGCCGCACCTCTTCGTGAGTTATCTCTTCTGCCCGAAGTCGGCCGAGGCGCGGCTTCACGATGCGAGTCACGAGCCGCTCGTACTCCACGTGGGTGCTGGCTTTGTTCTTGGCGGCCACATGCTCGGTGAGGAACAGGTCAGCCAACTCGGCAACGGTTGGGGCACTGCGGTCGGCGGACTTTCTTGCCGCCGGATCCTCACCGGCGGCGACCAGCCCCAGCAGCCGTTTGGCCTCGCGACGCGCTTGATCGGCGGTCCAGGGCGAGCCGTGCTTGCCTATGGTGAACCAGCGTTGCTGCCCATGGATGCGGTACTTTAGGCCATACACCCGGTCGCGGCGCTGGCAGCGCACTCCGAAACCCTTGATCTCGGCATCCCACAGGGTTTGGCCCGGGACCACCGCTTCGACAGCTGATTTGGTGAGGCGCTTGGTGTCTGGCATGGCTGGTAGCTAGCTCTCGAACTAGCAACCACCCTAGCGCGACTTTCAATGAGGACCAAGGTAATCTCGGGTAGTCGCAATCCTCGGTTTCGGCAAGCAAAGTACGGCTAGCGACAAAGCGGGCTGTAAAAACTTCAAACTCTTAATCAGCGGGTCCTAGGTTCGAACCCTAGTGCGCCCACCAAGATTTCCCATCGGCCCTGATAGATAGCTGACTGCTGAATGCAGCCACCTTATTTCGGATCGAGCCGAAGAAGGTTTCTTGCTGGATCGCAGCGTGATTGGGGCATCTGCATTTCCGTTTGCGCTGGGAGCAACGGCACAAGCCAGGGTCTCGGAGGCTGCACGACAAGCGGCTCGACGAGGGCGGTGCAGATCATCGGCCACTCGCCCCGGACCTGATCGAGCCCTCTCATCAGGACCTGCCGGAAGCCTCGGGCCTGCTTGATCTGCCCGAACACCGGCTCGACCACCTGCTTCCTGAGGCGATAGCGGCTGCGGCGGCCAGCCCGCTTCAGGCGGGCGGCCATCGCGCTCATCAACGGCATCTTGGTCAGCCTCCGGCGGCCGGCTGCATCGGCCGCGCCATGACGCGCCCGGCCCGGGGCAAGGTAGCCCGTGAGGCCCCGTTCCTGCAGCGCGACGAGGTTCGCCTCGTTGGCAAAGCCGGCATCGCCCGAGACCTCCCGCGGTTTGCGCTCGAGATGAGCCCGGACCCCGTCCACGAGCGGCACGAGCGCGCGGTGATCGGCCGGGTTGGTCACAAGCCGGTGCGCGACGATCACCTGATGGGCGGCATCATGGGCGATGCCGCATCGACCGCGATCTGGCCGTTGTAGCCCTGCACGAAGCCATCACGCGTGGGCAGGATCCGGCTGTCCGGGTCGGCGAAGTTGCGCTGCGCCCGGTCGGGCGGACTGCCGTCCTCCCTGCGCAGCGCCCGTCCCTGCCAGCGCATGCTCCACGAGGCGCCCGGTCCGCTCTCGTCTTCTGGATCGGGCGGATCTGCCGCATCCGCTTCCAGAGCGGCCTTGGCGGAGCGGATCGCTTCCAATCGCTGCTGCTTGTCGGCCATCCAGTCCGGCGTCTCGTCGCCCCGACGGCCGGCACCGTGAGCCTGATCCGGCACCGTGAGCCTGATCCTCCGCCGCGTCAGCCTCGCCCGGTCCAGCCAAGCGTCCACCTCAGCGGCCAAGGCCGGGGCGGCCGCCTTCATCCGCCCGTAGCTCATTGCTTTATGGCACGAGGCGTTCGCTGATCGCTCGATGCCATGCACCACCACGTGAGCGAACCCGACCAGAGTGGCCGCCCGACACAGGCGCAGCACCTGCACGAACTCGGCTTGCCGCAGGCGACCTCAGATCACCGGCTGATGCGCGGCGCTGCATACAGCGGCGTAGCAAGGGTTGGGCCAAGTGCAGGCTGGTTGCTTGCAACGCGCAAAGGCATTCGTCACGCGGCAGCAACGTGTGGCACCGGAAGGCGACGACGATCGGCTCCTCGCCGGCTTACAGCACAGTCGAGTGGGGCTCATTGGGACCGGTGCGCTCGTCGGCCATAGAGTGGTGCCGCCTCCGCTTGGCTACGACTCTGACATCGCTGCCGTAGCGCTTCGTCAGTATCCTCCGGCTCGCTTGACTGCGCCGCCTCGCGCGACGGGTTAACTCCATAGTGGTGGCGTCCCAGGAAGATTTTTGGCCCTTAGTACATCCCTCGACACAACTATGGAGACTGCACCACCAACGCTGGGAACGAACATTCAGCCATGCTAAAAGTCTAGCATTGTAACGCCAAGTCTGCTGGTCCAAAGTAGACGAAACTCAAGCGTTATGGGACCTTGCAGCTATATCAAGCCATGCTACTCTCGTTCCAGTGCGAACAAATGCGGAGAGCTCGCCGAGCACACACTCGATGGGCCTACGATTACGCCCTTTCAGTGCGCACTCCCAGACTACCGCGATACGCCATCCTTTGCCCTCCAATTCTTTGATTGCTAGCCGATCTCGAGTTTGATTCCGCGTGATTTTCGCCGACCAGAACTCCGTGTTCGTTTTTGGCTTGATGCCTAGTGCGCAATCGTGGCCATGCCAGAAGCAGCCGTGGACGAAAATCACCGCTCGCGCTCGGGGGAATACGAGGTCAGGTGTGCCGGGCAGTCGACGAACATGCAGCCGATAGCGTAGCCCAAGTGCATGTAAGCCACGCCGGATCAGCATTTCGGGACGTGTGTCACGGCTTCGTATCCGCGACATGTTATGCTGACGCTGCTCCGGCGTCAGCGGATCCTGGCGGGTTGCCTCTCGCCTCGTCATTGAGCTTCACGCTGCCAAATTACTGGTCCGACAACTGCCAATTCCTGCCGATTTCGCCAGAGTTTCTGCGATGGTGCTTGCTACAGCCTGCGCTAGCAGCGGCGGAACCGCATTGCCGATCTGCCGAAATGCAGCGTTCATCGCACCGCAGAAAACAAACCCATCAGGGAACGACTGCAAACGAGCGGCTTCCCTAACAGATATAGTTCGGGCTTGTGCGCTGTCATAGTGGATATGACTATAACTGTCCTTGCCAAGATGTGCCATCAATGTACGCGCCGGCAAATCAGGCTCCATCTTGCGCCACTTGTTCGGGAACTTGCCTGTATCATAGGGCGGTACGATCGAATCCCGGAGTTTTTTCCATGCAGCGGAGCCTGCAGGGGGCGCGTTCCGGATTCAGCTTCCAGCCTGACTAACGCCTTCTCAAACATGCGTACAGCTACCGCGTGTGCCTCAGGGTACTGGTCCCCTGGCTTCAGTCGCGCGAATAATTTCCAGTCGCGAGGAAGGTATCTAATTACGTGATCCAAGACGCCCGCTTCATTTTCGAATCCCGGCCAATTCCGCATGCGCATCGCATACTCGGATGGCGCGTTGATTTGGTAGGGCGCCAAGCGCTCGAAGCGTCGTGTGCCGCGCCTTAGCTCGCCCCGGAGGTGCTCAGTGATAGGTGGTAGATCAGCAAGGGCTTGAGCTGCAGTAACTGCCGGCGGCAGCCATTCGCCCGGAAGCTCAGCAGCCAAGTACCCTTGCGCATCGGCAAACAAATCGCCCTTCAGCAACTTAAGGGCCACTTGACGACTTCCGGCGTAACCTGAAGGTAGCTGCGTGAAGTGGGTGGGTGATGGAAAACAAACGCCGACACCAAGCTCGCGTCGGACAGCGATCAAAAACATCCGCTCCCGCATCTGCGGTACGCCGTAGTAAGCGGCATTCAGCAAGGTGTACCGTGCCACATAACCGATCGACTCAAGGAACTCCCTTGTCTCCTCAGCCACGTTTTGCCCGCCGTGATTTAGAACATCCGAGACGTTCTCGATCAGTAACGCCAACGGGCGATAATCTTTCACGAAAGTGAGATAGTCGAGATATAGGCGCGCCCGCGCGTCATGTCGAAAAGCTTCAGGATGCTCAGCAACCTCCCGCAGCTTGCTGCGCCCTACGCGTGCGAACGCTTGGCACGGCGGCCCTCCAACGAGCACGTCGATCGCAGCGTCAACAGGGCCCAGGTCTAGTTCGCGGGCCAAAACTTCTGGCTGGAGCGTTGTGATGTCCCGTGGACGCGCGTGTCGCGGATCACCCGGATGAAAGTTGCCTCCATGGGACGCAGCTGCTTCGGGATCGAACTCGACCGCCCCGGCGATCTCGAAGCCTTCTGCACGAAAGCCGAGCGACAAGCCTCCGCATCCGGAAAATAGGTCCAATACCCGAGGTCGCCCGCCTCGCTTGAGACGTTCAATCCGTGCCAAGACGGAAACATCTGCCACCTCGCTCAATTGGCAAGCTCCGCGTACAGACGACCGTCTGCGCGATGATAGCAGCCATGCTCGCTGACCTGACCGGTCCTTTGGACCGAGCCGATTGAGAGGCTACTGTATGGCCGCT
>CAXDNE010000394.1:0-5796 GCA_963990595.1 uncultured Methylobacterium sp. | reverse complement strand
TTTCGGCCATCTCGCCTATCAGGTGGACGACATCTACGCCTTCTGCGCCCGCCTGAAGGAGCGGGGCGTGACCATCAACCGCCCGCCGCGCGACGGCTACATGGCCTTCGTGAAGTCGCCCGACGGGATCTCCATCGAGATCCTGCAGAAGGGCGGCGCGAAGGAGCCGCAGGAGCCGTGGGCCTCGATGGAGAACACCGGAACCTGGTGATCGGCCCCGAACCCTTGACCCGGAGGGCGGCACGGGCGCATCTGCCCGCGGATCAGCCGGCCGGGCGGCCGCTCCGGGCGCGTCAGCGCCCGGGGAGGAAAGTCCGGGCTCCATGGAGAGACGGTGCCGGATAACCTCCGGCGGGGGTGACCCCAGGGACAGTGCCACAGAAAGCAGACCGCCCCGGACGCGTCCGGGGTCAGGGTGAAAGGGTGCGGTAAGAGCGCACCGCGGACGCGGCAACGCGGACGGCACGGCAAACCCCACCGGGAGCAAGACCGAATAGGGGCGGCGCGCCCTTCGCGAGAAGGGCAGGCCCGCTCTCCAGGCCAGTCGCCCGGGTTGGTTGCTCGAGGCGGTCGGCAACGACCGTCCCAGAGGAATGGCCGCCACGTCGGCGCGCGCGCGCGCCGGCCCTACAGAACCCGGCTTACAGGCCGGCTGATCCACCGCCTTCCGAAAACCGTCGCGCCGCCAGCGCGTTATCGGACACCGCCCCGATCGCGGCCCCGCGCCGGCGGCGGCCGGATTTCGGTGCGACAAAAACCTTCGGTTAACCTTGCCGGGTTCAGATCGGTCCGCGCGGTAGCGCTAAGCTTGTGCGTTGACGATCCTCCGAGGCCCATGATACCCGGCATCCTCCCGTCAACGGCGTGTATCGGATCGCCGGGCGCAACCTGCCTCAGCGCAGGTCCCGTCCGTGCGCGGCGTCTTGCGCGCTCCGCATCCGGTGCCGTTCCCGTCACGCGCGCCGCGCTCGCGCGGTCCGGCACAGGGCATCATGAGACGCACGAGCCGCATCCGCGACCGGTCTTCCGGGGCGCGTCGACACTCCGCTCCGAATCGCGTCCTCGCGTCGAGGCGCGCATGACCCGCCGGCGTCCTTCGTCCGAGGTGCCGGCGCCCACGCCGCGCGACGGCGCCTCCGTCGAGGCGGCCCAGCCGCACGTGCCGGTCCTCCTCGACGCGGTGGTCGAGACGCTCAAGACCGAGGGCGGCCTGGCCGTCGACGGCACCTTCGGGGCCGGCGGCTATACCCGCGCTCTGCTGGAGCGGGATCCCGCCCTGCATGTCGTGGCGATCGACCGCGACCCGACCGCGATCGCGGCCGGGCAGGCCCTGGTCGCGCAGGCCCAGGGCCGCCTGCGCCTGGTGCCGGGCCGGTTCGGAGACCTCGACACGCTGCTCGCCGAGACGGGCGAGACGCAGGCCGATCGCGTGGTGCTCGATATCGGCGTCTCGTCGATGCAGCTCGACGCGCCCGAGCGGGGCTTCTCGTTCCGCAACGACGGCCCCCTCGACATGCGCATGGGCGCGGAGGGCCCGAGCGCGGCGGACCTCGTGAACGAGGCCGACGAGGCGGTGCTCGCCGACATCATCTACCATTACGGCGAGGAGCGGCGCTCGCGCGCCGTGGCGCGGGCGATCCACGAGGCGCGCCGCCGCGGCCGGATCGAGACCACCGGCCAGCTCGCGGAGCTGGTCGCCGGCGTCGTCCGCGCGGAGCCCGGCAGCCACATCCATCCGGCGACACGGACGTTTCAGGGCTTGCGGATCGCCGTGAACGACGAACTCGGGGAGCTGGTGCGCGCGCTGCACGCGGCCGAGCGGGTGCTCAGGCCCGGCGGCCGGCTCGTCGTCGTGACGTTCCACTCGCTCGAGGATCGGATCGTCAAGCAGTTCTTCGCCGCCCGCAGCGGCCGCTCCGCGCAGGGCTCGCGCCACCTGCCGGGCAGCACCGCCGCGGCGGTCAAGAGCTTCTCGCTCGTGACCAAGGGCCCGATCCTGCCGGACGAGGCCGAGATCGCGCGCAATCCGCGCGCCCGCTCGGCCAAGCTCCGCGCCGCCGAGCGCACCGAATCCGACGTGCCGGAGCCGTTGGCGGCGCTGACCGCCCTGGCGAGCCTGCCCGAAGCCGCCCGCGGGGGCCATCGCCGATGATCCGCCTGTTGAACCTGCTGGCGGTGGCCGGCCTCGTGGCCTCGGCGATCTACGCCTACTCGATCAAGTACGACACGCTCTACCAGGGCGGTCAGGTCTCCAAGCTGCAATCGGCCCTGCACACGGAGCGTCAGGCGATCGCGGTGCTGCGCGCCGAGTGGCAGCTCCTGACGCGGCCCGACCGGCTGCAGGCGGCGGTCGACAAGCACCTCGCCCTCGAACCGATCGGCACCAGCCACTTGGCGCGCCTCTCGGACCTGCCCGCCCGGCCCGAGCGCGGCGACGAGATCGGCCGGCTTCTGGCGGCGACCGCGACGCCCAAGGACAAGGGCGCGATCGAGCCGCGGACCACCGGCTCCATCACCCGCACCGTGACCACGACCCGCACTCCGACGACGGCTTCGAGGTAATCCCCGTGTCCGACGACGCCGATCAGATCCTGGACACCGCAGCCGAGGCGCACGCGGCAGAGCCCGCCGTCTCGGACCACGAGGCCGCTCTGCTCGAGGCCGCCGCGCTCGCGCACGCCGCCGGCGCGCCGCGCCCGCTCGAGGACGAGGCGCAGGAGCCGATGCCGCGCGCCGAGCGCGCCAGGGCGTTCGTGCGCAGCATGTTCCGGCTCGCCATCGAGCGGTCACACATGCGCGTGGCGCTCGTCGGGCTGGTCTTCGTGGCCATCTTCGGGACGATCTCCACCAAGCTCCTGATGATGGCGATCTTCGGCGATCCGCCGAGCCAGGAGCACCGGGTCGCGGCGGCCTCCTCGACGGCCTTCCGGCCCGACATCGTCGACCGGAACGGTGAGATCCTGGCCACCGACATCCGCACCGTCTCGGTCTTCGCCGAGCCGGGCAACATCTACGACAAGGACGAGGCGGTGGAGCTGCTCACCGCGGTCCTGCCGGAGCTCAACGCCTCGGAACTCCGGGCCAAGCTGTCATCGCGAAAAGGTCGCAGCGGCGCGGGCTTCGTGTGGGTCAAGCGCGAGCTGACGCCCAAGCAGCAGGCCGAGGTCCACCGGCTGGGCATCCCCGGCATCGGCTTCCTGCCCGACCACAAGCGGGTCTACCCGAACGGCGTCGCCGCCGCCCACATCCTGGGCGCGACCAACCTCGACGGCGTCGGCATCGCCGGCATGGAGAAATACATCGACTCCACCGGCCTGCAGGCCCTCAACAGCTTCGGCCTGATCAACAAGCAGGCCGACCTGAAGCCGGTGCAGCTCTCCATCGACCTGCGGGCGCAGTTCGCCGTGCGCGACGAGCTGGCCTGGGGCATCGACCACTTCAAGGCCAAGGCCGGCGCCTCGCTGATCCTCGACGTGAAGACCGGCGAGGTGATCGCCCTGGTCTCCATGCCGGATTTCGACCCGAACGATCCGAAGGACGCGCTCTCGCCCGACCGGATCAACCGGATGAATGTCGGCGTCTACGAGATGGGCTCGACCTTCAAGGCGATGACGCTCGCCATGGCGCTCGAATCCGGCAAGTACAACGTCAACTCCACCTTCGACACCCGCGGCGGCGTGCTGAACTGGGGCCGCCAGAAGATCCACGAGTATCACGGCACCAACCGCGTCATCACCATGCCGGAGGTGTTCACGCACTCGTCGAACATCGGCTCGGCCAAGATGGCGCTCGGCGTCGGCGTCCCCGGCCACAAGGCCTTCCTGAAGAAGATGGGCCTGCTCGACCGGCTGCGCACGGAGCTGCCCGAGAGCGCGAGCCCGATCGTCCCGGCCCGCTGGAGCGAGATCAACACGATCACCATCGCGTTCGGCCACGGCATCGCGGTGGCGCCGATCCAGGCCGCGATGGCGGTGGCGGCCATCACCAACGGCGGCGACCTGATCACCCCGACCTTCCTGAAGACGACGCCCGAGGCGGCCAAGGCGCGCGCCACGCACGTGCTCTCGACGCAGACCTCGGAGGCGATGCGCTACATCATGCGGCTGAACGCCACCGAGGGCTCGGCCAAGAAGGCGGCGATCCCGTACTATTTCGTCGGCGGCAAGACCGGCACGGCCGAGAAGGTGATCGGCGGGCGCTATATCCATAACCGCCTGTTCACCACCTTCATGGCGGCGGCGCCGATGAACGACCCGAAATACCTGTTCGTGACCATCATGGACGAGCCGCAGGGCCTGCCGGAATCGGGCGGCTACGCGACGGCGGCCTGGAACTCCGGCGTGGTCACCGGCAAAGTGATCGAGCGCGTGGCGCCGATCCTCGGGCTGCCGCCGCAATTCGAGCCGCCGGTGAGGCCGTTCCCGCAGATGGTCAAGCTCAACGCCTACCACATCAACCAGCTCGGCGGCCCGTGATGGTGCAGCTATGAGCGCCAGGCTGGCCGATCTCTTCCCGGAAGCCGCCGGCCAAGCCACCGGCGACGCCGCCGACCTGACGGTGCTGGACCTCACGGCCGACAGCCGGCAGGTCGCCACCGGCACCGTGTTCGTCGCCGTGCCGGGCACGAAAGCCGACGGGCGCCGCTTCGCCGCGCAGGCGGCCAACCGCGGCGCGGTGGCGGTGGCGGGGGAGGGCGCGCGCCCCGCCGACCTGCCCGAGGCGGTGGCCTGGATCGCGGTCGCGGATGCGCGCCGCTCCCTGGCGCTGGCCGCCGCCCGGCTCGCCGGCACGCAGCCCGAAACCGTGGTGGCCGTCACCGGCACGGCCGGAAAGAGTTCGGTGGCCGATTTCGTGCGCCAGATCCTGGCCCGCCTCGGCCGCGAGGCCGCGAGCCTCGGCACGGTCGGAATCGTCACCAATCGCGGTGCGCAATACGGCTCGCTCACCACCCCCGATCCGGTGACGCTGCACCGGACGCTGGCGCGCCTCGCGACGGAGGGCATCACCGATCTCGCCATGGAGGCATCCTCGCACGGGATCGAGCAGCGCCGGCTCGACGGCGTGCGGCTCACCGCGGCGGGCTTCACCAATCTCGGCCGCGACCATCTCGATTACCACGCGAGCATCGAGGAGTACCTCGCCGCCAAGCTCCGGCTCTTCACCGACCTGCTGCCGCCGGGTTGCCCGGCCATCGTCAACGCCGACGGCGCCTATGCCGACCGGGTGATCGCCGCGGCCGAGGGCGCCGGCCGGCCGGTCCGCACGGTCGGGCGGGGCGGCCGCGACCTGAGGGTCGACTCCGTCCGGACCGAGGGCTTCGCGCAGGCCGCGCGCGTCCAGTTCGCCGGCCGTGCCCGGGAACTGCGCCTGCCGCTCGTCGGCGAGTTCCAGGTCGAGAACGCCCTGGTGGCGGCCGGCCTCGCCCTCGCCACCCCGGCGGGCGCCGCCGATCCCAATGGCGTCTTCGCGGCCCTCGATCATCTTACCGGCGTCCCGGGCCGCATGGAGCGGATCGGCGAGGCGCGGGGCGGTCTCTGCCTCGTCGACTACGCCCACAAGCCCGAGGCGCTGGAGAGCGTGCTGACCGCGCTGCGGCCCTTCGCGTCGGGCCGCTTGGTCGTCGTGTTCGGCTGCGGCGGTGACCGGGACCGCGGCAAGCGGCCCCTGATGGGCGCGATCGCGCAGCGACTCGCCGATACCGTCATCGTCACGGACGACAATCCGCGCACCGAGGAGCCCGCCGCCATCCGCCGGGCCATCCTGGCGGCGGCTCCGGACGCGGAGGAGATCGGCGAC
>CAXDNE010000393.1:0-5798 GCA_963990595.1 uncultured Methylobacterium sp. | reverse complement strand
CACTATCCTCTTCGTCGGCAGCGTCAGATGTGTATAAGAGACAGGGCCGACGCCGTAGCCCGACGGCAGCCCCGGCGCGTAGGCGAGCATCGCCAGGAAATGCGTCGCCCAGATCCCCGAGCCCCCCGCCGCCGCCGCCACCGCGAGCCACGTGTAGCGGCTGCGGCGGCCGGCCCGGCCGGCATGGGTGAGCAACTCCATCGCCGTCACGCTCGCCAGCGTGCAGACCAGGGCCGCCAGGGCGACCAGCCACAGGTTGTGCTCACCGACGATACAGCCGATTACGGTTAGCATCTGGATAATCAGCCGTGTTTAGTGGCGGTCTTGTCGAACCTATTGGCAGATAGAATTTAATATTCAGCCAAAATCGCCGAGCTATAACGGGCGATTGCGTCAACATACGTTGCCCGCCACCGCCCCGGTTCCGGCCCGCGCGGCGGGGCGGCCTGTCCGCCGGGGGCGAAGCTGGGCTATGGCGGGGCACGCCGCCGAGCCCGGCGGACTGAGGAATGCAGCGATGGCGTACTGGCTGTTCAAATCCGAGCCCGCGACCTGGTCGTGGGCGCAGCAGGTGGCGGCCGGCGCGGCGGGGACGTTCTGGAACGGCGTGCGCAACCACCTCGCCAAGAAGCAGCTGATGGCCATGCAGGTCGGCGAACAGGGCTTCTTCTACCACTCGAACGAGGGCAAGGCGGTGGTCGGCATCGTCGCGGTGATCCGGCCCTACTATCCCGACCACACCGACGAGACCGGCCGCTTCGGCATGGTCGACGTGAAGGCCGTGCAGGCGCTGCCGCGCCCCGTCACGCTGGACGCCATCAAGGCCGATCCGGCGCTCTCCGGCATGGTGCTGGTGAACAATTCCCGCCTGTCGGTGCAGCCGGTGACCGAGGCCGAATGGGCCCGGATCTGCGCCCTGGGCGGACTCGGCTGAGCGGGATCGCCCCCCGCGTCATCGCGCGGCGCCCCGGGGGGGAGCGCGCGCCGGTTCGGCGTGGCGTCGCCGGGGAAGCTGCGCCGGCAAGGACGGCGTGCCCGTGGCTCACGCCGCCCGGTGGAGGATCCCCTGGGCCGGCGCCGCGGCTTCGTCGACATCGACCGGCGGCAGCGTGTCCATGACGCGGGAGGCCGGCAACGTCACCACCACCTCGGTGCCCTCGCGGGGCTTGGAGGACAGCTGGAACTGCCCGCCATGCAGCTCCACCAGCCCCTTCACGATCGGCAGGCCCAGCCCCGATCCCTGCTCGGCGGTCTTGATCGCGAGTGAGCCGCGCCCGAACGAGGACAGGACCGTGCCGAGCTCGTCCTCCGGGATGCCCGGGCCGCTATCCTTCACCGACACGTACTGCCCGCCCGAGGCGGTCCAGCCGACCTTCAGCCAGATCTCGCCCCCCGGTGGCGTGAACTTCACGGCATTCGACAGGAGGTTGAGCACGATCTGGCGCAGCGCCCGCTCGTCCGCCCAGAGGCGCGGGAGGGAATCGTCGACGAGGCCGTGGAAGGTCTGGTTCTTCGCCTTGGCCCGCAGGGCCATCATGTGGCGGCACTCCTCCACAACATGGGCGAGCTGCACCGGCTCCTCGTTCAGCTCGTAGCGCCCGGCCTCGATGCGCGACAGGTCGAGGATCTCGTTGATGAGATTCAGGAGGTGCATCCCGCTGTCGTGGATGTCGTTCGAGTATTCCCGGTAGGACGGCGCCGTGTGGGTGCCGAACACCTCGTTCTTCATCACCTCCGAGAAGCCCAGGATGGCGTTGAGCGGCGTGCGCAGCTCGTGGCTCATGGTGGCGAGGAACCGCGATTTCGCGAGGTTCGCCTCCTCGGCCCGGCGGCGGGCCTCGTCGGAATTGGCCTTGGCCTGCTCCAGCTCGCCGAACACCGCATCCTTCTCGGCGCGGGAGCGCAGGGCGCCGACCGTCGAGGCGTAGAGGCGGCGGGACAGGCCGAGGAAGAAGAGCTGCGCGCCGCCGGCCATCACCACGAGCATCAGCGCGTCCATCCCGCGGGAGAAGGCGGCCAGCGACGCGGTGGCGAGCGCCAGCGGGACCAGGGCGGCGACCGCCGCCAGCGGCACCGTCGCGGCCAGCATCGTGGTGACGGCGGCCGCGATGACGAGGCCGAACAGCGCGAAGGTCCAGCCCCCGGTCGTGCCGAGCCCGATCATCGCCGCCCACGAGAGGCTCTGCAGCACCTCGCCCATCAGGAAGCGGCGGCGCCAGCGGGCCAGCGGGATCGTCGCCGGGTCGGCGCGCAGGAAGCGCCGGCTCAGCGCGGTGTTGAGCGTGATCATCAGGAACACGCCGATCGCCCAGGCCACCGCCACCGGCCGTGCGATCCAGAACGTCGCCGCCAGGGCGAGCGCCGCCGCGAACAGGACCAGCGGAATGCCGGCCCCGGCCCGGTACTGGGCGTAGTGGCGCAGGAGCTCGTAGTCGAACGCCCGCTCCAGGCCGGTCTGCGAGGTCAGTTTCTCGCGGGCCGAGCGGATCTCGCGGGCGACTCCGAGGCGGCGCGCCGCCTCCTCCGTCGAGGGGCCGCGACCGCGCTGGACCATCTCGACGGTGAGATCGGACATGCGCGTCTTGAAACTCGGCTCGGATTCGCGGGCGGGTGGGGCTGGCTGAGAACCACTCCGTGAGGATGAGGCGGATGTGTTAAGAAGCGGCTGCCGGTATCGCTCGGATCTTAAGCATCGCGGTCGCAATCGAGACGGCGGGGCCGCCGGAACGAAGTGCGGCAGCGCACATCGTGTCCGGCCGCGCGGCCCTTACCATCGCCGACGCGTTCGCGGTGCCCGCGCGAGGCCGCACGCCACGATCCGAGCCGCCCCGGGCGCACGCGTCGAGAGAGAGTCGCCGACCATGCCGAAGCTCACCGTGAACGGCGTCACGCACGAGGTCGACGCCGACCCCGACATGCCGCTGCTCTGGGTGCTGCGCGACCGGCTCGACGCCACCGGCACCAAGTACGGCTGCGGCATCGCCCAGTGCGGCGCCTGCACGGTCCATGTCGACGGCCAGCCGGTCCGGTCCTGCCAGACCCGGCTGGGCGATGTCGGCACCGCGCAGGTGACGACCATCGAGGGGGTCTCGGGCCGGGTGGCCGAGGCCGTCCAGGCGGCGTGGCGCAAGCTCGATGTCGTCCAGTGCGGCTACTGCCAGTCCGGCCAGATCATGTCGGCGATCGGCCTGCTCTCGGGCAACACCCAGCCCAGCGACGCCGATATCGACGGCGCCATGGACGGCAACATCTGCCGTTGCGGCACCTACCAGCGCATCCGCGCGGCGATTCACGAAGCCGCGCGCAGCCTCGCCTGACCCGCCTCGGCGCCTCACCTTCCCGCGGTCCTGACCGGAGCCTCGCCGCCATGCTGAACGCCCGTCGACCGAGCCCCTTCCCCGCCCGTCCGAGCCGCCGCGGCCTCCTCGCGGGCGCCGGCGCCCTCGTGGTCGCGTTCCGGCTCGACGCGAAGCCCGCCCGCGCAGCGTCCGGCCCGAACCTCGCCGACGTGAAGGCGCAGCCCAACGCCTTCGTGCGGATCGGCGCGGACGACACCGTCACGGTGGTGATCAAGCACCTCGACATGGGTCAGGGGAACACGACCGGGCTCGCCACGATCCTGGCCGACGAACTCGGCGCCGACTGGGCGAAGGTCCGCACCGAGTTCGCGCCCGCGGACGCGACGCTCTACAACAACAGCCTGATGGGCCCGATCCAGGGGACCGGCGGCTCCACCGCGGTGGCCAATTCCTGGTTCCAGCTGCGCAAGGCCGGCGCCGCCGCCCGCGAGATGCTGATGGCCGAGGCCGCCTTCCGCTGGAAGGTGCCGGTCTCGGAGATCACGGTGACCGAGGGCGTCGTACGCCACGCGCCCTCGGGCCGTCAGGCCCGGTTCGGGGAACTCGCGGCCTCGGCCGCCTCCCTGCCGGTCCCCTCCGAGCCGCGGCTCAAGGATCCGAGCGAGTGGCGGCTGATCGGCCAGAGGATCCCGCGCCTCGATTCCGTGGCCAAGACCAACGGCACGGCGGTCTATTCCCTCGATATCCGCCGCCCCAACCAGGTCACCGCCATGGTGGCCCGCGCCCCGCGCTTCGGCGCCACCGTGAAGGGCTTCGACGCCGCCGCCGCCCGCAAGGTCGCGGGGGTGCTCGACGTGGTGCAGGTCCCCACCGGCGTGGCGGTGCTCGCCCGCGACACGTGGTCGGCCATGAAGGGCCGCGAGGCGCTCACCGTCACCTGGGACGACAGCACCGCCGAGACGCGCTCGTCGGACGCGATCCTGGCCGAGTACCGGGAGCGGGCCAAGGGTCCCGGCCTGACGGCGTCCGAGCGCGGCGACCCGCAGGCCGCGCTCAAGGGTGCCGCCAAGGTCATCGAGGCCGAGTTCACCTTCCCCTACCTCGCCCACGCGGCGATGGAGCCCTTGAACGCCACGATCGAGCGGGCGGCCGACGGCGGCTACGACGTCTACGCGGGCTTCCAGTTCCAGACCGTCGAGCAGGCGACCATGGCGGCGATCCTCGGGGTGACGCCCGACCGGGTGCGGCTGCACTGCAACTGGGCCGGCGGCTCCTTCGGGCGCCGGGCGACGCCCACCGCCGACTATCTCGCGGAGGCGGCCACGGTCCTGAAGGCGTCGGGCGAGAAGGCCCCCGTGCATCTCGTCTGGACCCGCGAGGACGATATGGCCGGCGGCTATTACCGCCCCACCGTGCTGCACAAGGTGCGCGCCGGCATCGACGGCAAGGGCGCGGTGGTCGGCTGGGACCACGTCATGGTCGGCAAGTCGATCATGATCGGCTCGCCCTTCGAGGCGATGATCGTCAAGAACGGCATCGACGCCACCACCGTGGAGGGCGCCTCGGACACGGCCTACGCCCTGCCGGCCTACCGGTTCGGCGTGCACAATGCCCGCGAGGGCGTGCCGGTCCTGTGGTGGCGCTCGGTCGGCCACACCCACACGGCCCACGTGATGGAGGTGATGATCGACGAGCTGGCGCATGCCGCCAATGTCGATCCGGTGGCCTACCGGCTGTCGCTCCTGACCCAGGCGCCCCGGCTCGCCGGCGTGCTGAAGCTCGCCGCCGACAAGGCCGGCTGGGGAACGAAGCCCCGGGATCAGGGCCGTGGCCTCGGGGTCGCAGTGCACGAATCCTTCGGCTCCTACGTCGCCATGGTGGCCGACGTCACCGCGCAGGATTCCGGGATCCGGGTGAACCGGATCGTGGCGGCGGTGGATGTCGGCGTGCCGGTCAACCCAGACGTGATCCGCGCGCAGGTCGAGGGCGCGGTGGGCTTCGCCCTGTCGGCGGTGCTGCGCAACCGCATCACCCTGAAGGAGGGGCAGGTGCAGGAGCACAATTTCGACGCCTACGAGCCGACCCGGATGAGCGAGATGCCGACGGTCGAGGTCCACATCGTGCCGAGCCGGATCGCGCCGACCGGGATCGGCGAGCCGGGCGTCCCCGTGCTGGGCCCGTCGATCGCCAACGCGGTCTTCGCCGCCACCGGCCGGCGCCTGCGCTCGCTGCCCCTGGATCTCGCCGGGATGAAGGGGGCGTGAGGAATCGCACGTTCCGGCCACGCCGATCGGCGTAGGAAGGACGGGCCTTCCCCCAAGGCAGAGACTCCACTGAAGACGGCGCGGCGCGACACCGCGCCGTTTCTTTTTTGGCCCGTCCCGCGCCATGTCGGGGCCATGCCCGCCTTCGACGCCACCGCCGCCCGCCTGCGGGCCTGCCGCCTCTGCCGGGACTGTCTCTTATACACATCTGACGCTGCCGACGAAGAGGATAGTG
>CAXDNE010000392.1:0-5798 GCA_963990595.1 uncultured Methylobacterium sp. | reverse complement strand
CAGATCACCGCGCCGCCTGACCGCCGCCGTCACCTAAAATCCTGCATAGCTCCCGGGGCTGATCGAGACGCCGCTGTGGTCGCGCATGCCGGAAGCTGACCGTAAGACCCTATTTGCGAGCGCAGCCGAGCGGTTACCCGCACGTCGGATCGGGCAGCCTGAGGACATCGCTAATGCGGTCCTGTTTCTCGCCACGACGCCGTTCGCGACCGGCTCCGTCGTGCGTGTCGATGGCGGTGGCGTGATCGGTTGAGCGATCCGGCTCGCCCCTTGCAACAGCGCTCTGCCCGACCTCCCGCGACTGAGCCGGGATGAAGGGGTCCGGCTTGCCGGACACGGATCCAACCTGGACGTTACCGCGGAGAGAATACGCATGCAGGGTAAGCTGAGAACGCGCCTGCTGGCACTGCTGAGCGGGCTACTGATCACCACTGCCGGAGCCACGATAGCGATGAGCGCCGAGATCTCCGGCGGCGTCGTCCGGATCGGCGTTGTCAACGACCAGACGGGCTTTCTCTCCGACCCCACCGGCAAGGGATCTGTCGTAGCCACCCAGATGGCGGTCGAGGACTTCGAGCGGCAGGCGCCCGGCATCAAGGTCGAGGTCGTCGCCGCCGACCACCAGAACAAGCCGGATGTCGGCGCCACCATCGTCCGCAAGTGGATCGACGTGGACGGTGTCGATCTGATCGCGGACGTAGGCAATTCGGCTGTCGCCTTGGCAATCCAATCCATCATACGCGAGAAGAACAAGATCGCGGTCTACTCGGCCGTGGCCACCACGGAGGTGACCGGCAGGCAGTGCGTCGCCACCGGGCTGTCGTGGCTGCACGATGCCTACAACCTCGTCGCCGGACCGATCCGCGATCTCGTCCCGAAAGGCCAAAAGACGTGGTTTTTCATCGGCGCTGATTACGCTTTCGGCCGGAACATGGTCGCCGTCTCGCAGGCGCTCCTCACAGCAGCGGGCGGCAAGTCCCTGGGCGAGGTGTTCCACCCCACGGCCGAGACGGACTACACCTCGTACCTGCTCCAGGCCCAGGCGTCGGGTGCCGACACCATCGGTTTCGCCAGCACCGGGTCGCAACTCGTCACCGAGATGAAGCAGTGGACCGAGTTCGGCATGACCGGCGGCCCGCAGAAGCCGGTTGCCGGGCTCCTCTTCCTGACCGACACCCACAGCATGGGCCTGAAGATCGCGGCCGGGCTGCGCGCTGTGACGGCGTGGTACTGGGACTTGAACGACGAGACGCGGGCATTCGCCAAGCGCTTCTATGAGCGGCATGGGGCCATGCCGAGCGAGGCACAAGCCTCGATGTACTCGGCGGTGAGCCACTACCTGAAGGGCGTAGCGGCGACGGGGACGGACGACACGAACACGGTGCTTGCCTGGATGCGCGCGAACCCGGTCGATGACTTCTACGCCCGCGGCGCGACGCTGCGGGCCGACAGCAGGCTCGTCCACGACTTCTATCTCGTGGAGGTGAAGGCTCCCGCGGAGTCGAAGGGGCCGTGGGACCTCTACAAGGTCCTGAGCACGATCAAGCCGAAGGACGCCTATCCGGCCCCCGCCGAGAGCGAGTGCCCGCTCGTGAGGACCGCCGCGGCTCGTTGAGTTGACGCCTTGCGCCGTTGATCAGCGGCGCTTCATCACCTCCCATCCCACCACAAACCCCGCCGTGAAGGCGATCAGCCGGATGCCGAGCCAGATCAGCGGGCGGCGGCAAGCGTAGGCGATCAGGATCACCGCCAGGAGCGTCATCGCCGAAGCTCCGCGATCCTGTCGAACGCTGCCTCAGCCGCGAGAAAGCGTCTGTGAGCGTCCTCTCGGTGTCGGGGATGTTTGTCGGGGTGGAGGGCAAGTCTGTAGGCTCGTCGTGCGGCCGTGATCAGGAACTCCGGGGCACGAGGATGAAGACCGACCTGCCGAAAGGTGCGTTCCTCGTCGGTCTCCCGGTGAGCACCGGAGTTCGAGCGCGCTGAAGCGAGTTCAGCCACGAGCGAGGCGATCTGGGCGTCGCGCTCTGCGAGAAGAGCAGCGTTCTTCTCAAGGGCGATGTCCGCCCGCCGCTGCACTCGGCGATGATCACCAAGTACGCGGCGGAGAGACTCCGCCAACATCACGAACTGCATCGAGACCACCCAGATCACCGGACCGGCGAGCACAAGGGGCAAGGTCGCCAAGGCGGCTGCGATCGTGACCGCAAGCCAGACGCGTGAGTGCCAGCCCGGCAGGGACAGAATGCGGATCTCGAATGGAGTCAGGGTCGCGCTGTTCGAGGAGGCAGCCTCCATGTCACGCTGCCTCTCGGAGGATCTGCTGAAGCCCTTCGGTCGCCTCCACTACCTCGTTGCCCCAGCCCACGTAGTTGTCCGGCTCCGCAAGAGCGTGCTCGTTGAGCAGCCGCGCCGCGGCGATGACCGGCTCGCGTGCTCCTGGAGCGTGGGCAAGTAGTGCCACTCCGCAGGCCGCGAGCTTCTCACGCGCGATCTGCGCCCGATCGGTAGGAACGCGCCGGTTGTCAGCCGCGTAGAGGCCCTCCAGGACGAAGCCTCGATCTGTGTGCCGGAGTTCGGCGATCGTACCCGGCTCGCCGCAGCGACCAGACCTGACCTCCACATATAAAAACGCACCGAGGAAAACTTCGTTGATCCTCGCGGCCAAGCAATTCTCGTAGCGTCTTCCCGCCTCGGCGAGCTTGGCGGGGCTATCTAGGACGATCAGCGTCGGATCGCCGCGAAGGTCGAGTTCGACCGGAGGGCGATCGAAGCGTGCGGCCCAGAACTTCACCAGATCGGCGCGATGGGAGCCCGGCTTGAGCCGTTTGAGACTTGCCCGGATCGCATCGTCGGTCGCTCCGGAGCATCTCTCCCGGATGTACCTCATCGCTGACTGAAGCTGTTGAACCTGACGTAGTTCGGTGAGGCATCCGACAAGTGCTGGGTGAAGAAGTACTGGATCCAGAGCGCTCACGATTTCGATCTGGGTGCCGATCAGTTCTCCGCCGATCTGACCGAGAACCTTCATGCGCCGCCGGTCAGCGGGATCTCGCGAGAGGTGCAGACGTGCGAGTTCGTGGTAGGTTCGTGGCTCGCCGATCGGGTCATCGCCAAGGCGCGCTAGAGTGCCCAGCAGTCCGACAGGAGGGCCAGCCAGGACGGCTCGTACCAGATCGCGGGGGCGGCGAAGACGGAGAATGGCTTCACCGATGATGGTGATCGATGCCGTGCCGGAGAACTTCGTCATGCCCTCCGCAGACCGGAGGTGATCAGCGACTTCGTCTGTGCCGAGGATCTCGGCAAGCGCGAGCACCAGGAACAGGGCTTGCCGCCGCTGCGATCCGAAACAGAAGCTTGCCGCAAGTAGGCCGGGACAAGCGCCATCGAGTTTTATGGTAAAATTGAGCGCCCACCCCGAGTAGGATTCCGCAGTCCGCCTGTTCGTCTTGATCACGAGAGGTTGAGATAGGTCCAAGGGCGTGCTCCAGCGCATCGCCGTGGTCGCGCGAACTCACGCGTCAACCCGCTTCGACCATCCGGGAAGCATAACACAAGAGTGGCATTTCACAACTTGCCCGGCCGATGATCCACCTCGATAGCCCGATCAGTAGGGACAACGCTGGACGACCCGAACTCCGCGCGTCATCCTTGGCCTCAACATGACGACATCGAGCACGAGAACGGTAGACGCTGCGGCGATCCTCAGTTCAATCTGGGCGAAGAACGCGCTGCGTCGAGAGTCGGGCCTACCTCTCTGGCCGGTGCGGGAAACTTTTGAGCGGGAACTTCAACAGGCGCGCTGGCGGGCTCACGTCGAGGCGAACTATGAGGCAACTCGCCTTCGGGTGGTCGATGAGCTTCGAGCGCGCCATGGAGAGGGTTACGGGCTCTCGGCGGGCGGGCGCTGGGTGATCGAGATCGGAACCTCGCAGGCGTTGCGCGCCTCGTTTCGGTTAACCTGACAGACGCCCGCGCCTCTAAGTCGAGGCTTACGCGTTGCGGGTCGATGGCCGCCGACACCTCGGCGGTGTCATCTAAGCGTTACAGGAAAGCCTCGCCCACTCTGAAACGCGCAAGCGGAGCCAACTACACGTTGAGTATCGTCAGCCTCGATCCTACGGTGCCGTGGCGTTCGTGAGCGGCTTTGAAGGTCGATGAGCAGCACGGCTATCCCAGACTTTCAAACCCTAATGCTGCCTGTTCTTCGCGAGGCCGCAGAGGGTGAGAAACGCATCGGCGATGTCGTTGAGCACCTTGCTGATGAGTTCCGTCTTAGCCCTGAAGATCGATCGCACCTGCTGCCGTCCGGTCGCCAGACCACCTTCGCGAACCGTGTTCACTGGGCCAAGAGCTACCTCGGCAAGGCTGGTCTCGTTGAACTCACCCGCCGCGCCCACTTCCAGATCACCTCACGCGGGCGCGAGGTGCTCGCTCAACCACCCGCGCGGATCGACATCAAGTTCCTGTCGCGGTTCCCGGAGTTCCAGTCCTTCCGCTTCGCCCAGGACGGCGCAGAGGAACAGGCCGAAGCAGCCGTCCAGGCTAACGACGCCACGGCGAGCCTGACTCCGGACGAAGTCATGCGTGCTGCCGGTCGTCAGCTTGAGTCGGCGCTGGCCAGCGAGTTACTTCAACGCGTGGTCACAGGCACGCCTGCGTTCTTCGAGAGCCTCGTCGTGCGTCTACTGATCGCAATGGGCTACGGAGGCTCGGTCAACGATCTGGATCGCGCCCTTGTCGGTAAGTCGGGCGACGGCGGCGTGGACGGCGTGATCGACCAGGATCCACTCGGGCTCGACCGCATCTACGTCCAGGCCAAGCGCTACGGCCCAGACAACAACGTGGGCGCCTCGGCCATCCGTGACTTCTTCGGGAGCCTCGACCGCTTCAAAGCGACGAAGGGGCTGTTCGTAACGACCTCCTCGTTCACGTCCTCAGCGCGCGAGACGGCAGACATGTTAAGCAAGCGCATCGTGCTGATCGACGGTCCACAACTCGCGCGCCTGATGATCCGCCACGAGGTTGGCTGCCGGATCGAGGAGCGGCTCACCATCAAGAAGCTCGATGAAGAGTTCTTCGACGGGTAGCCGCCTGCGATCAAAAGCTGGAGACGATCATCGCCGCATCACTAGACAGCTTCTTCTCCGTTCGATTCTACTAACAGTGGAAGTAGACCCGCTTTTGAGAGGCAGTAGCGCGCGCAAACCAAGGATCTCGCGCCGGATCAAGGAGCCCGTGCTTCTTGAAAAAAGCCGCATTCTCGTTGGTGAAGACCCTGTCGAAGTGCCGCCAGTCAGCGATACTTGCAAATTTAATGGCGATGCCTTGGTCGAACCATCCCAACCTCCAGTCATTAGTCCCGCCGCGCGTCGAGAGGTCAGCCTGCCTAGTCATGAGTTCGCAAAGTTCTTCGCCAGCATTGCTGCGGTTGTTATCGGTTCGAATACGGTAAGCGTAACGCATAAAATTCCTAGAAGAAAAAGGGTGTCTCTGCCGACCAAGCGCCGACAAGATCAAAGTACATCACTGAGGTCGCTGGCGCATTATTCTCATTCTTCGCTTTCGATCTCTCGAACCTCGCCTCCAACCGATTGCTGATGTTTGGCCAATTTTAAAGTTTGAATTCTTGCTCGCGCGGATCTCATGTCTGCGGCGTTGGTTTGGACGTTTCCTCTTACCCTTCTGCCAACACTCCGGCTCCAGCCCCTCTCATCATCGCCCCCGCAGTGTAGCGTCTCTCGGGGGCGAACTCCGGCTCGGCGTTCTCCAAGTCCACGGTCACCCATGATCACCGGACG
>CAXDNE010000391.1:0-5864 GCA_963990595.1 uncultured Methylobacterium sp. | reverse complement strand
TGCTCGAAGTCCACGAGAGCACGGCCGGCCGCACCGTCGGCAACGGCATGCGCGAGCTGGTCGAGAGCACGATCGCCGGCAGCGGAGCCATTCCGCAGATCTCGACGCCGGTCCAGGAGCCGGTCTCCGAGATCCGCGAGCCGACTGCTTCCGAGCCCGCCCCCGAGGCCCGGCCCGAGCCGACGCCCGAGGTCGTGACGGATGCGGCCAGGCCCGCCGGTCGCGGCCGCAAGGCCCGTGGCATCCCCTCCGTCAGCGTCCCCGAGCCGCTGGCGGACGGCGGCCGACTGCGTCGTCGTCCCCGGCTCGAGGCCGTCGCAGGCGACAAGGCCGCGAAGCCCGAGGCGGCCCAGGCCGAGGTCGCGGAGACCGTCGAGCCCGCGAAGACCGCAAGAGGGTCCCGCAAGGCCGCGGCTGCCGCCTCGCAGGCTCCCGCCGCGACGGCCACGAAGCAGCCCGAACTGGAGTTCGAGCGGCAGGCCGAGAGCCAGACCGAGCGCAAGCCCTGGGCGGTCACGGAACTCGGCCTCGAGCCGACCTACGCCCCCCGGAGCAAGTCGGAGATCGCCCGGATCCGCAAGGCGGTGTTCGTGCCGGAGTACGACGGCAAGACGGGCGGCTTCGTGCGCTGCCTGGAGGACGGCCAGATCCGGCGGATGCTCAAGAAGCACCTCAAGTTCCTCGAGATCCCGCCCGCCGAGTACCTCGCCAAGTGGGGCCTCCCGGCGGACTTCCCGCTCGTCCATCCGGAGTTCTCGGCGTCCCGCGCCAACCAGATCAAGACGGCCGGGCTCTGGGAGCAGCGGCGTGCGGTCCGGGCGAAGCGCGGCGAGGCCGTCGACTTCGATGCTCCGAACGTGAAGGAGATCCAGCGTCTGGAGCGCGAGGCCCGCAAGGCCGCCAAGGCGGCCTGAGCGCCCAGTCCCCGATCCGAATTCGGAAGGGCGCCCCACGGGGCGCCCTTTTCTTTGTCCGGACGGCCGGGCGCTCCGTATTGCCCGTGGCGATGATCCGGGACACTGTCGTGGGGCCACCGAGGCCTCCCCAATGGAAACCGCCGCAACCGAAGCTTCCGCGTCGCTCCCGAGGATCCGGGTCGAGGCGTCGCTGTCGGGTCATCTCAGGTCCGTAGGACCGCTCCTGGCGGAGCGAGGCCTGGAAGCGCGGGCCGCACTCGGCCTCTGGCACGCCTCCATGGGGGCGTTGCTCAACGGGGTCGGGGCGGACGCCGCGGCCAAGCTGATCGCGCAGCGCTCGAAGGTGATCCGGGGCCACGGAGCCAATGCCGACGCCCCCTCGTCGGACCTGACGCCCGAGACGGAAGCCCAGGTGCTCGAAGAGGTCGAGGCTGCGGCAGCCGAGATCGTGGAAGCCATCGGCGACGCCTACGAGGACGCGTTGGACGACGGCCTGGAGCACCTGTTCGGCGAGGTCCTGGTGGACGTCCTGGCGAGGACGCTCGTCGAGGTCTGGGGGCCGTTCCATGCGCGGAAGGCGTTCGGGGACCAATGGGTCGAGTTCGCCGCCGGGCGAGAGGTGGTCGTCCATCCGGCGGAACCGGACGAGTCCCTGCGTCTGCGCAGACCCGAGCCTGCGCGGGAGCCGCGGCCCGAGAAGGTCGCCTCCCCTCTTCTGGGCAGATCGGCGGCGGAACGGCACGTCGACATGAGGGTCGAGGCCGAGGTCGAAGGTGCCGCCGGTGCCTATGCCGTCGCCATGGAGACGTCCGAGCGGGGTGGTCGCGGCGAGCGTCGGGACATCGTCTCGCCGTGCACCGAAGGATCGATACGCAAAGCGGTTCTGACGGCCGCCGTCGAAGGACTGAGGGCGGTGGCGGAAACGACCGGAACCGCGGTCGTCCGAGTGGCATCCTCGGCCGCATTCCTTGCCGGCGGAATGGCTCCGCCCGAGCGCAGGTCGGCAACCGCCCGCCTCGGATCGGAGGAGGCGATGTGGCGGCTCCTCGATGCGTTCGCCGATCTCCAAAGGATCGAATGGCGCCATGTGGCCGGCGGCCTCTCGGACGATCTGGCCGAGCGGTGCGACCGGCTGATCCGCCGCCAGCTGTCGGCTTGAGGATTGACGTCGGCCCGATCCTGAAGCCAAATCGTTCCTTCGGAAGCGGGTTCATTCCTTCATGAAGTTTACGAGGAGATCCTTCCTCGGCGTGATGGCCGCCGCCGCCGTCCGCCCGGACCCCGCGACGGCCGAGGACGTGCATCCGATCGCGGCGCGTCTGGCCCGCGAGCTGGATGGCCCGGTCGACTGTGCGGAGCGCGCCGCGATCGTCGGCACGCTGTCGCGATTGAAGCAACTCGCCCTCCCCTCATCCGGACGTCTGATCGTCGTCAACATCGCCGGCCGGTTTCTGGCGGCCTACGGCGACGGCGAGCCCGAACTCGAGAGCCGCGTCGTCGTCGGACGGGACGGCTGGCGCACGCCCGATCTGTCGACGACGGTCGACGCCGTCACCCTGAATCCGACCTGGACGGTGCCCGAAACCATTCTGAGGGACGAGGGATGGCGGAGCGAGATCGCCGCCGACCCGGAATGGGCGGTCCGCAACGGGTTCGACGTCGTGATCGGTGGGCGCCGGGTGCCACCCGACAGGCTCGCGCGCGGCGAGCTCTCCAGGGCCACGCTGGTCCAGAGACCGGGTGCCGACAACGCGCTCGGTCGCGTGAAGATCTCGATGCGCAACGCCGGATCGATCTATCTGCACTCGACGAACGCCGTCGAAGGCTACGACGACCCGGAGCGCACGGATTCCCACGGCTGCGTCCGCGTGGAGCAGGCCGTGGAGCTCGCGGCCTGGATACTGGACTCTTGGCCCGACGCCCTCAGGTCGGAGATCGAGGCCGACGTGCGGGCCGTGCGGCGTGGCCCTCGGCCGGTCGCGGTCGTCTTCGGATACTTCACCGCCTGGCCCGATGCGGCCGACAAGATCGTCTTCTATCCGGACGTCTACCGCCGGGACGCCACGCGCTGCGATGAGGAGGATACGTACCGGTGAACAGACGCACGCCTACTCTCCCGAAGACGCTTCGTCGCGCCGGCGACGTCCTCGGCCTCGTCCTTACCATGGGCTTCGTCGTCGCGACGTTCGTATGCTGGTCCCGGTACGGTCTTCATCTCGCGATCGCCGGCGTGCCGCACTTCGATGTGGCCACGCTCCTGCTCTATGCGAAGGAACCTGCCCTACCGCTCAGGGCGCTTCATTGGCTCCTGGCCTGGGCATGGCTCGTCGCGACCGGGGGATGCGCCGTACTCGCGGTCGCCGGCCTACGCTGGACCGCCGTCCGTACCCGCGAGCTCCTCGTCGAGACCGCGGGCTGAGGTCCCCTCCCCTCGCAGGGCTATCTAAAAACTCCACCCCAGCTGCCCCCGCCTGTCCGCTTCGACCTCGAAGACCGGGGGCGGGATCGGCGCAACGGGCGTCGCCAAGTCTTCGAGCCAGGTCCGGAACCGATCGTCGTGTCGGCCTTCGATCCTCGCCCGGGCGATCGTCATCCACCTCGCGCCTTCCGAGGCGAACGGCCGTTCGAACGCGACGTCGGCGAGATCGGCTATCTCGTCCGCCATCGACTGGCCCGCGGCCTCCACGAGCTCGAGAGGCGTGAGGCCGCCATGCTCGACCACGGCCCTCGCGGCAAACTCCCGTACCCGCCGGTCGCCGAACAGTCGAACCATCCCGGCGCGTTCGAACCAGGATCCGGCGAGGCGGAACCGTTGCATGGTCTCCTTCTCGGCCCAGCTCGTGAAGCCGGAATAGATCCGCTCCTCCGCGGTCGGGTCCGGCGGATCGGCCCAGGGATCCGCTCTGGCGGAGAGGTCGGCTAGGCGCGCCTTGAAGTCGGCCCATCCCGGACCCGGTCCGTCCACGGCTTCGACGGAAACCGCGAAGGCTTGGGGATGGTGCTTCTGCAGGGCCAGCGCATCCGACTTGGACAGGAGGATCGGCATGCGGTTGGTGCGGCACCGGACGAGGGGGCCGCCTTTCCATTCGGCCGCGGCCACCGCCTCGTGGCCGTCGCGAAGCGCCTCCTCCACACGATCGGCCCGGAGCGACAGCAGCATGCGCCCCTCCTTCGAAACCGGGAGGACGGCTTCGAGGATCGGGGAGTTCCCGCCGGTCATGATCCATACGGGCTCGCCGCGGCGCGAGGCCTGATCGAAGACCCGTTCGGCTTCGTAGCGGTCCGAAGCCCGGAGAGCGGTATCCCATGCAGCCGGAACGGCTTCGCGGATTCGCCGGGCGAGGGCCAAGGTGGCCCGGGTGTCCTCAAGCGCGTCGTGAGCCCTCAGGCGGATCCCGTTTGCCGGCGCTATGCGCTCCAGCCGGAAGGAGACCCCGCCCTCGTCGTCGGCTCCCGCGGGAAAGCTCACGGGGTCCAGAGCGTGCGCGAGACGTGCGGCCGGCAGCAGATCGAAGCGGCGGACGCCCTTGGCGGAGGTCGGATACGGATCGAGCAGATTTCGGAAGAAGAGGGACCGAGCCATCTCCTCGTCGAACGACAGGATGTTGTAGCCGAGCACGACGAGAGGGCGTCCCCGTACCGGACTGAGCGCCTCGTGGATCGCGGCGGCCGCCGTGAACTCGTCAAGCCGCTCCGGACCGTCGAGGTCGTACGGATCCAGGCTGTTGGTGCTGAGTGCGCCGTAAGCGGGTATGCAGTAGGAGAGCCGCCTGATTCGGACCGATCTGCTTCCGGTCTCCACGAGGTCCGTCAAGTTGGAAGTGACCGCCGCGAAATCGAAGATCTGGCCATGCCGGACGTCGGTGTCGGAAGTCTCCGTATCCCAGCAGACGACGTCGCAGTTAACAGTGCCGGACACGTGGCCCTCTCTCCGACGAGGAAAGGCCAAGGTTTGCGTCGGGCGTCGAAAGGGTCAACCAGGCCCCATATCTTCCCCACGCTTTTAGAGAGGAAAGACGGGAATGACGGCTAACGTGCCGGCGGTGGTGGTCGGTTGGGAAGAGGACGGGCTCCGCGTTCGCCTCATAGAGCCTTTCGGCAAGTTCGACGTGGATGCCGATGTGTCGGCTAGGCCGGCCGTCGCAAGGCGCGGGGACAGCGACGTCACGATCCAGAAGAAGCGGCAGGGCCTGCGGCTCGGAGGCGTCGTCGTCCTGCTGAAGGCGATCGAAGGCGAGAACGGTCTGGAGTGGCGCGGCCTCGACACCCTGAAGGAGAAGGCCGACCAGAGCGAGGTCCGCGTGTTCCGCAGGACGCCGGTCACCATCTTCCCCCCGGCCGAGAAGCAGCTCCTCGTCGATCGTGCGGCGATCCTGCTCGTATCCTCCGCGGTGTCCTTCCAGAGCATCACGGCCAGCATCAAGGCCATCGAGTACGCCGTGGAGGAGGGGTGCCTCTACGGGAGGTGCGGCCTCCTCATCCGGGGTCCCGACAAGAAGGGACGGATACACCATCACTTCGTCCCTCCCCTGGAGGAGCGCAACGCCGCGGTCGTCATGCGGACGTTGATGCGGCAGCGCCTCGGCGACATGCTCAGGCATGCCCGGGACGGCCGAGGCAGCTGGAAGGCCATTCCCTACGTCGAGATGGCCACAGACCGGCTCCACTCCTCGCGCATGTCGGCCGACCGCATCAACCTGCCCTACTCGCTCCCCGACGGATCGCCCGGGTTCAAGCTCTGCACAGCCGCCATCCGGTACTCGTCGGACGACTGGACGCTATCCGACGCGACGCCGTTGTCCGCGACGCCCGAGGTGTTCGGATTCGACGCGCCGGATGCTCTCGCGGGCCTTGCGGCGGAGTTGCCTAGTGCGCGGTCCGAAAGGGCGGACGCACCGACCTGACAGCTGTCAGGATCGTGCGGCCGGCCCGCGGGGCAGGGGCGCC
>CAXDNE010000390.1:0-5887 GCA_963990595.1 uncultured Methylobacterium sp. | reverse complement strand
ACCACCGATATCTACTCTATCGTCTTCGTCGGCAGGGTCTCATGTGTATAAGTCACCGCGCAGAGGAGGGGGGGCGGGCGCTGGCCGCGGCCGGAATGGATCACCCTTCGCGCCCCGGGCGATCCGAGGCACGGGGGCTCGATCCCGCCTGGCCCGACCACCTGCCGCCCCGGCCCCTGGTGCTGTTCCCCCGGGGCGAGGCCGCCCTCGACGTGCTCTCCACCGTCCCCGAGGGGCCGCCCCGGCGCTTCCGCTGGCGCGCGCAGATCCACACGGTCGCCCATGCCGAGGGGCCGGAGCGGATCGCCGCCGAGTGGTGGCGCGAGCCCGGCGAGGCCCGCGATTATTACCGCATCGAGTGCGAGGCCGGGCACCGGCTCTGGCTCTACCGCGACGGGCCGCACGCGCCCGGCCGCCCGGCCGCGTGGTACGTCCACGGGCTCTTCGCGTGAGCGGCCCCGAGACCCGCTTCGCCGAACTCGCCGTCACCACGAACTTCTCGTTCCTGCACGGCGCCTCGCACCCGCAGGAATACGTGGTGCAGGCGGCGGCCTACGGCCTCGCGGCGATCGGCATCGCCGACCGCAACACCGTGGCCGGTGTGGTGCGGGCGCACGCGGCGGCGCGGGCGCTCGAAGCGGACGGCACCACGATCCGGATCCTGCCGGGGGTGCGCCTCGTCACCGAGGAGGGGTTCGAGGCCGTCACCTACCCGATGAACCGGGCCGCCTGGGGGCGTCTCTGCCGGCTGCTCACCCTGGGCAACCGGCGCGTCCGCAAGGGAGCGTGCCGCTTCTCCTTCGCCGAGATGCTGGAGGCCGCCGAGGGGCAGATGTTCATCGCGATGCCCCCGGCCCGGCGCCTGCCGGAGGGGTTCCGGGCGCGGCTGGAGGCGCTCGCCGCCGCGGCCCCGGGCCGGACCTTCCTCGGGGCGAGCCACGCGCGCCGCGGCGACGAGCGGCGGCGCCTCGGCCTGCTCGCCGAGCTGGGCGCGGCCTCCGGCGCCCCCATGGTCGCCGTCTCGGACGCGCTCTACCACCATCCCGACCGGCGCCCGCTGCAGGACGTGGTCACCTGCATCCGCGAGCGCTGCCGGATCGGCGAGGCCGGCTACCGCCTGGAAGCCCATGCGGAGCGCCATCTGAAGCCTCCTGGCGAGATGGCGCGGCTGTTCGCCGATCACCCGGAGGCGCTCGCCCGCACCGTCGAGATCGTCGAGGCCTGCGACTTCAACCTCGCGCAGCTCCATTACGAGTATCCCGAGGAGCCCGTGCCCCCCGGGCGCACGCCGCAGGAATACCTCGAGGAGAAGACCTGGGAGCGGGCGCGCTGGCGCTACGCCGGCGAGGTCCCGGCCGCCGTCGCGGCGACGCTGCGCGAGGAGCTGCGGCTCATCGCCAAGATGGACTACGCCCGCTACTTCCTGACCCTGTTCGACGTGGTCGAGTTCGCCCGCGGCAGGGGGATCCTCTGCCAGGGCCGGGGCTCGGCGGCCAATTCCGCCGTGTGCTTCTGCCTCGGCATCACCGCGGTGGACCCGTCCAAGCACCGGCTGCTCTTCGCCCGCTTCATCTCGGAGAACCGGGGCGAGCCCCCCGACATCGACGTCGATTTCGAGCACGAGCGCCGCGAGGAGGTAATCCAGCACCTCTACGCGCGCTACGGGCGGGAGCGCGCCGCCCTCTGCGCCACGGTGATCCACTACCGCCCGCGCATGGCGATCCGCGAGGTCGGCAAGGTGCTGGGCCTGACCGAGGACGTGACCGCGGCGATCGCCGACACGGTCTGGGGTTCCTGGGGCACCGGCATGCCGGATCCGCACGTGCGCGAGGCCGGCCTCGATCCGGGCAACCCGGCGATCCGGCAGGCGCTCGACCTCGCCCACCAGCTGATCGGCTTTCCCCGCCACCTGTCGCAGCATGTCGGCGGCTTCGTGCTGACCCGCGGCCGCCTCGACGAGACCGTGCCGGTGGGCAACGGCGCCATGACGGACCGCACCTTCATCGAGTGGGACAAGGACGACATCGACACGATCGGCCTCATGAAGGTCGACGTGCTGGCGCTCGGCATGCTGACCTGCCTCAAGCGCGGCCTCGACTTCCTGGAGCGGGATCACGGCGTCTTCTACGAGACGCTCGCCGACCTGCCGCAGGAGGATCCCGCCACCTACGCGATGCTGGCCAAGGCCGATTCCGTCGGCGTGTTCCAGGTCGAGAGCCGGGCGCAGATGTCGATGCTGCCGCGCCTGAAGCCCAAGGAATTCTACGACCTCGTGGTGCAGGTGGCGATCGTGCGGCCCGGCCCGATCCAGGGCGACATGGTCCATCCCTACCTGCGGCGGCGCTGCGGGGAGGAGCCGGTGGTCTATCCCTCCCCCGATCCCGCTCACGGCGATCCCGACGAGCTGAAGGAGGTCCTGAAGAAGACCTACGGGGTGCCGCTCTTCCAGGAGCACGCCATGCAGATCGCCATCACGGCGGCGGGCTTCACCCCGGCGGAAGCCGACGGCCTGCGCCGGGCGATGGCGACCTTCCGCCATGTCGGCTCGATCGGCGGCTTCGCGGAGAAGTTCGTGGGCGGCATGACCCGCCGGGGCTACCCCAGGGACTTCGCCGAGCGCTGCTTCGCGCAGATCCGGGGCTTCTCCACCTACGGCTTCCCGGAGAGCCACGCGGCGAGCTTCGCGCTCCTCGTCTACGCCTCGGCCTGGATGAAGTGCCGGCACCCCGACGTCTTCCTGGCCGCGATCCTCAACGCCCAGCCCATGGGCTTCTACCAGCCGGCCCAGCTGGTGCGCGACGCCCGCGCCCACGGGGTCGAGGTGCGGGGCGTCTGCGTCAATGCCAGCGACTGGGACTGCACGCTGGAGCCGGCCGGAGATCCGGCGCTGCGCGCCGTGCGGATCGGCCTGCGGCTGGTGCGCGGCCTGCCCGAGGCCGCGATGCGCCGGCTCGTGCGGCTGCGCGCCAACGGCTATGCCAGCATCGAAGGCCTGCAGGCCTCCCTCGCCCTGCCCCGCAACGCCCTGGAGCGGCTGGCCGAGGCCGACGCCTTCCGGTCGCTCGGGCTCGACCGGCGCGCCGCCCTCTGGATGGTGCGCACCCTGGAGGGGACCTCCGCGCGCAAGGCCGCCAGGGCGGATCCGAGCGCGCGCCGCGCCCACCTGCTGGACGCCCCCCTGCCGCTCTTCGCCTGGCACGCCGATGACGGCCTGTTCCGCCACGAGCCGGCGGTGGACCTGCCGTCCCTGGCCCCATCCGAGGCGGTGGCCGAAGATTATGCCGCCACCGGCCTGTCGCTCCAGGGGCACCCGGTCGCCTTCTTCCGGGGGCGGCTCGCCCGGATCGGCGCGATCCCGGCCCGAGCCCATCTCGACCCGGCCCTGCCCCAGGGGGCGCGGGTCACGGTGGCGGGGCTCGTGCTGATCCGCCAGCGGCCGGGCACCGCCAAGGGCGTGGTCTTCCTGACCCTGGAGGACGAGACCGGGATCGCCAACGTGATCATCTGGAAGGCGGTGTTCGAGGCCAACCGCCGGACCGCCATGCAGGCCCGGTTCCTCGCGGTGCGCGGCCGGATCCAGCGGGCCAGCGGGGTGGTCCACCTCGTGGCCGAGGGGTTTCGCGACCTCACCGCCTCTCTGCGCGACCTGCGCGAGGCCGGCCTGAAGCTGCCCCCCGAGAATACGGATTTCGGCGTCCCCCCGGACCGGCGGGTGTATCGCAGCCGGGATTTCCACTGACGGCCGCCCCCTCGACACGCCCCGCGCCGCGCGTAGAGTGCGGCCATGTCGAGCTTCGCCGTTCCGCGCCTCCTCCTCGCCGCCTGCGCGGCCCTGCCGCTCCTGGCGGGGGCTGCCCGGGCCGACAGCTGCGACGACCTCACCCGCCAGATCGCCGGGGCGATCGGCGGCAAGGTCGGCAAGCGCGCGGGGCCCAGCATCGACATCCGCATGGCCGGCCCGATCAAGTTCGACGTGACCTGCCGGGCCGAGCCGATCGTGCAGGCGACCTCGGCCGAGCCCACCCCGTCCGCGACCTTCTTCCGCGACCTGTCGGTGGCCTCCGAGATCCTGATCGGCGAATCGGCCGCTACCGTCGAGCCGATCATCGCCAACGCCTACCGGACGTCGCTGTCGGAGCGGCGCAAGTCGTTCATCCAGCAGAACGGCTGGTCGGCCTCGTGCTACACCGACCCGGGCAGCACCACGATGCGGACCCTGTGCTCGGTGGGCCGCATCCCGCCGGGATGAGGCGTCCCTCACCCGGCAGGAGGCGGCGCGCGGCCGATCAGTACTCGATCACGCCGTCGAGCGCGTAATGCTTCACGGTCTTCCGGTTGGCGATCAGCTCGTCCACCGTCGGCTCGCCCTTGAGGGCGCGGGCGATGGCGAGCTTCGTCGCCTCGTAATTGGTCCGGTAGAGGTCCTTCTGGTCGAGGTTGTCGTCCTCGGCGCAGCGCGGATCGAGCCAGATCATGATGATCATGCAGAGTTCGTCGAGCCCGTCCTTGGGCAGCACGCCCTCGATGATGCAGTCGACGATCGCGTCGCCGGTGGCCGCTTGGACGACGCCGCCGAGGAGCTCGACATACTCGGCCGTGTGGATGGTGGCCTTGGTGGTCATCATCGTGGCCGGGCGCACCAGCTGGTTGAGGTCGCGCACCACGAACATCCGGGTGTGGCCCTGGACCTGCCCCATCATCGACGCGAAGGCCTGGCCCACCGGCCCGCGCACCGAGCCGATCAGCACCTCCGGCATGGCGTCGGTGTACTGGCCCTCGGCCGCCAGCACCGTGGCCTCGCCCGTGCGGAACCAGATCTCTTGCATGTTCGAACTCCACCTGATCGGAGCCCGCGGGAGACATCATCGAAGGCCCCGCGTCAATCGCGTCAGAGCAGGCCGACCCCGTCGAGCACGCCGACCAGCGCGAAGGCGATGGTGATCCCCGAGACGGTGTAGACCACCCCTTTGTAGACCCCCGCCACGCGCTGCCCCTCCGGCAGGGTCCGGGTCACCAGAAGGATCAGCAGCCCGAGCGCCAGCGGCAGGAGCAGGGCGTTCATCACCTCCACGGCGATGTTGAGGGCCACGAGATCCGGCACGAGCTGCACGGCGACCGCCCCCGCCGCGACCACGAGCGCGAAGGCGCCGTAGAAGGCCGGCGCCTCCCGGGGCGACTGCTCCAGCGAATGCGGCTTGCCGGTGACGTCGCCGAAGCCCCAGGCGAGCGCCAGGGCGACGACGTTGAGCGCCACGAAGGCCGCCGCGATGATCCCCACCCCGAAGACCACGTGGCCGAGCCAGGACCCGAGCGCCGGGGTGAAGGCGCCGGCGAGGTCGCCCACGGTCTGCAGCCCGTCCTTGGTGCCCTGCCCGGCCTTGCCGATCATGGCGGCGGCCGCAATCAGGATCGCGCCCATCACGCATTGCGAGATCACGGCGCCCAGGAACGTGTCGACGCGCGAGCGCTCGGCGTGATCCCAGCCGAGGCCTTTGTCGACGATCGCCGATTGCTGGTAGAAGATCATCCACGGCATGATCACCGCGCCGATATTGGCGGCGATCAGGACCCGGTAGCTGCCGTCACCCAGCGGCATGTGGGCGAAGGAACTCACGATCTCGCCGGGATCCGGCCGCGCCGCGATGGCGAGCCCGACGAAGACCAGCTCGAACAGGCCGACGACGATCGCCACCCGCTCGACGCGCCGGTAGCTCCCGGTGAAGACGAGGCCGAGGAGCAGCGCGGCCGGCAACCCGAGGCTCACGAGGCGCGGCACCCCGAACAGGTCGCCGATGCCCGCGATGCCGGAGAACTCCGTCACGATGGCGCCGATCCCCGCGACCACGAGGCCGCCATACGAGATCCAGGCCCAGACCGGACCGTAATG
>CAXDNE010000389.1:0-5906 GCA_963990595.1 uncultured Methylobacterium sp. | reverse complement strand
TACACTATCCTCTTCGTCGGCAGCGTCAGATGTGTATAAGAGACAGCCTTGACGTCCTCCAGCGTGCCGACCACCACGTAGCAGGTGTAGCTGTGGGCTCCCGCCGGGACGTTGTTCTCCCGGAAGACGCAGTTCCACTTCACCGTCGCGTTGCCGGGACCCGGCAGGGTCGCGAAGGCGAACCGGCCGTAGCCCGCATTCGGCACGGTCGGCTGGGGCAGGGCGGGGCTGTAGACGCCCATCGCCCGGGACCCGTCGGCATTGGCCAGGATCACCGGCACGCCCTGCTCGCCCGGCCCTGCCGAGAGCGGCGCCGACTGGCCCGTCGCCGGATCGAAGCTCCAGAACCGCGCGAACTCGGGCGGCATGTAGGCCGTGGCCGCCTCGAAGGTGGCCGAGGCGTGGGCCTGCGCGGTGTTGTAGGTGACGCGGTACGCGATGGCGTTGGCCACCCCCTCGGCGCCGAGGGTGACGTGCTTGACCAGCACGTCGTCCGAGCGGGGCCCGGCATGGGGGCCGGGTCCCTTGGGGCAGCTGCCGGTCACCTGCCCGGCCCCGATCCAGTAGGCCAACTGCGAGCGCGTCTGGAGCGTGTCGGCGCCGACCTGCAGGGCGGTGAGCAGGCTCGTGCTGCGCGGGCCCGTGCCGTCGGCATCGCTGCCGGCCTCCGTGGGATTCAGGCACTCGCCGTAGCCGTCATAGGCCGAGGCCGATTGCAGCTCGCGGCCGTGATCGTGCGCGTTGATGAACTGGGTGCCGCCCCAGGTCAGGCTGTCGATGGCCCCGGCGGTCCGGGACGAGACGCCCAGGGTGATCGGCGATCCCTTGAAGGGCCGGCTGATCGTGGCCCGGCCCCCGGGCTCGGGCCAGGCGACCCCGGGGGCATCCTCGGCGCGCGCGACCCCGGTGAGGCCGGCGAGCAGCAGCGCCGCGCGGGCGAGGCGGGGCGGGCGGATCGGTGCGGGCATTCTGCGGCTCCTCGACGGCGTCCGCATAGCAGCTGCCGGCCGGGCATACACGTCCGGGACCGGTCGACCTTCGGGCCGCAACGGGCCTGCACGATAATTTAAGCGCGCGGCTGTCATCAGGTTAGGATGGGTCCGGCCAAGCTTGAGTCCTGTGATTCCGCGACGATCCGCACGCGCGACCGCACGGGACCTGCCACGTCGGCGCCAGAGAGACTTCGAGATGCGGATGCCGTGCCGATGACAACCACCGACATATCGTCCGCCGGAGCCGGAATGCGGGCCGGCACCCGCGCGGGCGTGCTGCGCGGAGCCCGCATCGTCGCGGCCGCGGCGGTCACCGTGATGGTGCTCCTGCTCGACCTCATCAGCTTCTCGCAGCTCATCTTCTCGGGCCCCCTCGCCGAGAGCCGCGTCGCCGGCCTGTCGGCGATGCTGGCGGCCTACGTGCTGGGCAGCCTCGTGTTCATCGCGCTCCGGCGGACCGCCCGGGTGTCGCTCTCCTTCATCGGCGCGGCGGCGATCGTGCAGGCGGCGATCGCCGCCGCGGTCGCGGAACGGCTGCGGGCCGCGGGCGTGACCGATCCCGAGATCGTCGGCCGGATGGTCCTCATCGCCTGCGGCGTCTCGACCTTCACCACCGGGATCGTGTTCGTGCTGCTCGGGAGCCTGCGCGCCTCGCTGCTGACGCAGCTCCTGCCCTACCCGGTTCTGGCCGGGTTCCTCGGCGGCGTCGGGCTGCTGTTCCTGCGCAGCGGCCTGCAGATCGGCGCGCATCTCGACAACCCGGTGGCGGCGCTCCTCGGAATCCTCGATCCGGCCGCCCTCGACCCGGGCCTGATCGATGCCGGGGCGCTCGGGCGCGTCGGCCTCGCGCTCGGCATCGGCTTCTGCGCCTTCTACCTGCCCCGGCGGATCCGGCACTGGGGGACCTATCCGGCGGTCATCCTGGCGAGCCTCGTCGTGGTGCATCTCGGGCTCCTCTGGACGGGCACCGACATCGCCACCGCGCAGGCGGCGGGATGGCTGATCGAGCCGCTGCCGTCGGGATCCCTGCTGCGCGTCCCGGCGGTGGGCAGCCTCCTGGCCTTCGATCCCGGCCTGCTCCTGCCGATCCTGCCCCGGATCGCCACCCAGGTCGTCGTCGCGGTGATCATCCAGATCCTCTACGTGGTCAGCGTCGAGCTGGAGATCCGGCGCGAGCTCAACATCGACCGGATGTTCGTCGCCTCGGGGGCGACCAACCTGGTCGGGAGCCTGTTCGGCAGCTCGGTGATGGGCTTCGGGCGGACGTCGACGCTGCTCCTGCACAATATCGGCGGCGGCCACTGGCTCGGCTGGTGGCTGACGCTCGCCGTGATGGCGGCGCTGCTCGTGGTCGGCGCGAGCCCGCTCGCGCTGCTGCCGCGTCCCCTCGCCGGCGGCGCCCTGATCGCCATCGGCCTGGGGCTGCTGGTCAACCTGGCGCTCGCCTGCCGGACCTTCCCGCGCTGGGAGATCGCCATCGCGCTGGTGGTGTGCGGGGCGACCGCCGGGTTCGGAGCCACCGCGGGCTTCCTGGTCGGCGTGGTGCTGGCGATCCTGATCTTCGCGGTCCAGTACGGGCAGATCCCGGCCATCCGCCGGGCGCTCTCCGGAGCGGAGCGGCGCAGCAGCGTCATCCGCGGGCCCGACGCGGCCGAGCGGCTGCGCGCGGCCGGCGGCCGGACCCGGATCTACACCCTGCAGGGCTACCTGTTCTTCCTCAACGCGCAGGCGGTCTACCGCCGGGCCGCCGCGGAGGCCGGGCCCCTGCGCGTCCTCATCCTCGACTTCCGCGACTGCGTCGGGCTCGACAGTTCGGCGCTGATCGCCTTCCGCAAGGTCGGCCAGCTCGCCGAGCAGCGCGGGTTCGAGGTGCTGCTGGTCCATCTCGAGCCCGCGGCGGCCCGGCAGATCGCGCGCGGCGGCCTCACCGCCGATCCGCGGATCCGGATCCTCGGCACCCTGGACGAGGCCCTGCGGGCGGCGGAGGCGACGCTGCTGGCCGAGGCGGGGGGCGCCGGCCCGGGCGAGGTCGCCCTGTTCGCCCGGCACATGGCCGACCGGCTGGGCTGCGCGTTCGGGCCGGGCGATTTCGCGCCCTACCTGACGGTGCGCGATCTCGCGGCCGGCGCGGCGCTGATGCGCCAGGGGGAGGCGGCCGAGGCCCTCTACTTCCTTGAGACGGGCCTCGTCTCCATCGAGATGGAGGTGCCGGGCCGCGCCAACCTGCGGCTGCGCACCACCACGGCGGGCACGGTGATCGGCGAGATCGCGCTGGTCCAGGGCGGCCGGCGCACCGCCACCGCCATCGCCGAGACCGCCTGCCGGGTGGTGGGCGTCGACCGCACCGCCCTCGCCCGCATGGAGCGCGAGCGTCCCGACCTCGCGCTGGCGTTCCAGCGCTTCCTGATCCTGGAACTCGCCGGCAAGGTCGCCGACACGAACCGGCTGCTCGAGGTCGAGATGCAGTGAGGCGCCCCGCCGCGCAAGCCGCCACTCAAGCCGCCGCTCAAGCCGCCGCCAGCACCACGGCGAGCCCGATATGGGTGAGCTGATGGAGGAACTGGTCGGCGCCGATCAGCCACCAGAACCGGGTATCGGTGGGCGGCAGGCGCGTCCGCTGGCCGACCAGCGCCTTGCCGCGGTCGATCGCCGTGTGGATCGCGAAATCCACCAGCGCCAGCCACCACAGGGCCGGCTTGACCATCAGCGCGATCAGCAGCGTCCCGAGGCCGTGCAGGCCGGTATGGGCGCAGAGCGGCGCCAGCCAGGCCGAGGCGCGTTCCTTGCCCTGCGCCATCCAGGTGCTCTGCAGGAGGAAATCCGCCCCGAGCTGCTTCACCGCGAACGCGACGAGCAGCAGCGCGAAGGCTCCGACCGGAACGGGCGTGTCGACGAACGGCATCGCGGCCCTGGTACTCTCCTGCCGCGGTCCTGCGGAGGGCGGGTTCGGATCCGCATCCGGCAGCCCGAATCGCGGAGCGGCCAGCATACACGTCCGGTCGTGCCCTGGCGCGCGCCGGGATCCCGGCGCCCCGGATCGGAGCGGGCTCCCTCCGGGTGCACGAGCGAGGCCTGAGGGAGGATGCCGGTCGCCGGAGGGCCGCGGGCAGAGGTCGGGCTGCAGAGCGGCAGCCGACGCTATCCCGGATGTCGAAAATATATAGTCCATCAACTCCGCCCACGGCGAAGCAAAGTCCAAGTTTTAATCGTTCTAATTCATGAAGATAGTCGTTGTTCGACAAATATCGCGCGTGATAGCCGTCACGCCTGCATGAGTGATGCGCGCGTGACATTGTGAGCGGGACCGTGGCGGCCTGGAATCGCGACGTCAGCCCCGACGGCACCGAGCGTGCTGCGGCGGTTTCCAGCCGGTCCGGAGGGCGGCCGCGCGGGGCCGCCTATCTCGCGCGCGCGCGCCGCATCCTGGACTGTGCGGTGCAGGCCGAGGACGTGGCCGGGGACGGTGCCGATCCGCAGCTTCGTGGCCGCGGAACCCCGCGCCCGCGGCGTGCCGGTGATCGGCGGGCCCCGCTCACCGGCCGGCTGCTCTCGGTGGAGACCGTGCCGGAGACCGACCACCGCGACATCGTGCTGTCGCCCCACCTGCACGACCGGATCGCCGCGCTGACGGCGCCCGAACCGACCTGGACCGCATCCACCGGGACCGCCGCCTGACCATGCACGAGACCCTGCGCGATCCCGGCTTCGAGGCCCTGCGCGACGCCCATGTGGCGGCGCTCACCGGCTCCCTGATCGACGGCGTCGAGCACGGCCCCGGGGGGGCCGGCTATGTCTGGTCGCGCGCCATCCCGGACCCGACCCTGAACTTCGCCTACGGGGTGCGCCGGCCCGACCAGTTCGCCTGGGCGGGCGCGACCGCCCTCGGGCGGGCCCGGGCCCCGGCCTTCCTGGCCCGGGATCCCGAGGAGGTCGCCGCGCTCCAGGCCCTGTTTGAGCCCGCCGCCCGCTATCCGGCGAGCTGGATGGTGGCGCGGCCCCCGGCGGCACGACCCGCACCGGCGCTCGCGGTCTCCGTGCACGCCGCCCCGGCGCCGGGACCGGATTTCGAGACGGTCTTCGCCAACGTGTCGAACGATCCCGGGGTGCGGACGCATCTGCGCCGCACCTATCTGCCGGCCCTGCGGGCGGCGCGGGGGCGGCCGGGCCTCGCGCCGCTTCACCTCGTCCTGCGCGACGCCGCGGGTCCGGCGGCCTGCGCGAGCCTCTATCTGCGCGGTGACACGGCCGGGCTCTACAATGTCAGCACCCGGGCCGACCGGCAGCGCCGCGGCCTGGGCAGCGCCGTGACGGCCGCGGCCCTGCGCGAGGCGCGGGCGCGCGGCGCCGCCTGGGTGTTCCTGCAATGCCCGGCCGGAGGCGCCATCGAGGCCCTCTACGCCCGGGCCGGATTCCGGACGGTCTGCGGGCCGACCCTGCTGTGCACGAGCCCGCCCTGAGGGCTCCGCGGGTCCGCGACCCCTGGCAGGCGGCCGTGCGAGAGCACGACGGAGGAGGCCGGAGGCGGTCGGCGCGGCAGCCGGGTCCGGCCCCGCTCGTGGGATCCCAGCCGATTCCCTCCGCGCCCTCAGAACGCCTCCTCGCCGTATCCGTAGGGCGTGACGCGGAAGACGAAGCCGGTCTCGGCCTCGGCGTCGCGCAGCGCCAGGGCGCTGACCGGCCCGGTCACGATCTTGGCCCCGCCCTCCGCGCGGGCGGCGTACCGGCCCCGGAGATCCAGGGCCGCCAGGGCCGCCAGCGCGTGACGGGCCGCCCGGGGATGGCGGGCGCCGTTCTCGTCGAGCCAGAGCGCCGCCTCCGCGGGCCACGCGCGGAGGGGAACCGGCCGCCCGGCCCGCGGTCGCCCCGGATCTGTCTCTTATACACATCTCCGAGCCCACGAGACAAGAGGCAATC
>CAXDNE010000388.1:0-5907 GCA_963990595.1 uncultured Methylobacterium sp. | reverse complement strand
GTTTCGTGCTCGCCCTTCGGGGTGCTGGCGGCGTGTGGTCCCGGCCCGGAGGCCGGGCCCGCCGGTCGGCGCGGGGCGGCTCATGAGCCGATCCCCCGCGCGGCCAGCAGTGCACGAAGGGCTTCGGCCAGCATCTCTGGCGTGAACGGCTTGCGGATGAACCGCGCGCCCATCGGCATCTGCTCCTCGGTCGGCCATTCCACGCCCGACACGATCAGGATCGCGAGTTCGGGCCAACGGGCCGCGACGGCTTTCGCCAGGGTGAACCCGCTCAGAGGCTCGCCCGCCAAGTCCACATCCGCGACCATGGCCACGAGGTCAGGACGGGCCGCCAGATGAGCCTGGGCCGCGTCGACGGTCGCCGCCTCGGCGACCTCGAAGCCAGCCTCTCGCAAGGCCGCCGAGGCGTCCATGAGCTGCAAGGGGTTGTCCTCGACAAGCAGCACGGCGTGCCGCGGTGCAAAGGCATCCGCCATCCGAGGTCTCCCCGAGGTCTTCGCGAACCGACGCCTCACTAACGCGGCAGGCGCCGATTGCGTCGCGTTCGTGCGACTTCGGGAGTCGTGCCTGTCGCCTGTGGGGTGACGACATCGTCCGCACCGGCGCCCGCTGGCCTTGCCTCCGGACGCGGCAAGGCTGCGCCTGTGCAGGGCGTCGGCGGACAAGCATTTCGCCGGGCCGGCCGCGCAGGCGTCGCGGCGGGCCGGCTCAGTTGCGCCGGATGCGCCAGACCTTCAGGGCGGCGACCGCGGGCATGTCGGTGACCGGGTCGAGCCAGTCCGGGGCGGGCAGCGTGCCCCGGGCGAGGCCGGTGGCGAAAGGTTCCGGCCCGTCCGCGTCTCCGCGCTCGAGCGCGGCCGTGCAGAGCACGAGGTAATCGGCGCCGCGTTCGAGGGTGACGCGCCGCAGCGTGGCCTGCGAACCTGCCGCCGCGTCGATCGCGGCGCGCAGCCCGACCAGATTGCGGTGGTACGGCGCGGCGACGACCGCGTGGTGCGTGTTGAGGAGGATCGCCGGCCCGAGATCGATGAGGCTCAGAACGAGCCCCTGCGGCAGGCGGTCGAGGGCGGCGAGCGCGGCCGGATCGGTGCAGGTGGTCCAGCGGGTGTCCGCCGCCTGCGCGCCGAGGCCCGCCGGGGCCGCGCCATGCGACGGCAGCTCGGCGGCGACGGCCCAGACTTTGCCCAGCATCGTCAGCGGCAGCAGCAGAATGGCCAGCCGCCGCGGGGTCGATGCGGGCATCCGCACCATCAGGATGGCCCGGTCGAGGGCGATTGCCGCCATCAGCGGGACGAAGGCACCGGCAACGTACATGCCGCGCACCTGGACGAGCGCGACGATCGTGCCCGGCGCCATCAGCACGGCGATGACGCGGAAGAAGCGGCGCCGATCCGGCTGCACCTCGCGGACGGCCAGCGCGGCCGCGTAGAGGGCGGCCGCCACGAGGGGCGCGATGTTGCCGAGCGCAGCGTCGGGCTGGCTGCGCAGGATCTGCAGGAAGGACCGCATCTCGTCGACTTGGTTCAGCCAGGTCTCGCGCACGCGCGCATCCATCCCGGCGAACGGGCCGGCGAGGCAGGCCGGCGCGATCAGCACGAAGGCGCCCGCCAGGGCGGCGCCCAGGACAGCCGCCACGGCGAAGCGCCCCGTCCGGCCCAGGCCGCAGCGATCCGCGAGGAGGGCGGCACCGCCGACGGCAGCGCCCCCCGCCGCCAGCACGAGCCAGGGCGGCGAGAGCGCATCGCAGGCGGCGAATGTCCAGAGCGCGGGTGCCGTCTGCAGGCCGAACAGAAGGACGCTCGTGCCGAAAAGAGCGATGCCGAATCCCGCGAGCATCCCGGTTGCCCGCTGACCGTTGAGCACCCAATCCGAGAGGACGAAGAGGCCGGCCGCCGCGATGACCGGCAGGGTCTCGAGCCCGATCGCGAGCGACAGTCCGCCGACGAGCCCGGCCAGCACGCCGCGCCGGACCGGGCGGGCCGCGCCCGCCAGCGCGAGCGCGAGGGCCAGCACGGCACAGAGCTGCGCGTTGTGGTGATCGATCCGGCCGTAGCGGAAGGTGTTCAGGAACACGCCCGTCTGCGGCGCGACGAACAGGATCAGCAGGGCGGGGCGCCAGCCGAGCAGCCGGCGCGTTCCGAAGAACGCGAGGGCCGCGTAGAGGCTGAAGAGCAGCGGCGGCCACAGCGCCGCGGTGACAGCCTCCGCGAGGGCGCGCCCGAGAATCGGTGTCAGGCCCAGGATCAGCCCGGCGAGGGGCAGATCGATCAAGCGCGACCAATGCGACGCGATGCCGGCGGGGGGCAGCATCCGGTGCTGCACGGCGTCGAACCAGCCCTGTCCGGCCAGGAGGTCGCGCACCCCGACGAGGCGCATCATGTCGTCGGTATCGGGCAGGCGCAGCCCGTCGAACACCGGCGCGAGGTTGCGCGGATCGTAGAGGCCGAACAGCGCGACCAGCACCAGAAAGACCACCAGCAGGGGGTTGTCGAAGGGTGAGCGTCCGGCCTCCGCGCGGCGGAGGGGCGGAGCTTCGACAAGGCTGGTCATACGCGGATCCCGGGCTCCCGCGCAGGGTCGCACCCCGCGCTTACCGGGTCGTGAACCGCGCGATCATCGCGCCTCCGGGGGGAGCGGCCCTTCCCGGCGCCCGGACCGGATCCGGGCGTGCGGCTGCTACTCGCCGGTACGCGCGGCGTCGACGAACCGCGCGATGTCGTCCGCGACCGTCGAGCGCAGGCTGAACGGGAAGCTGAGGGACCACGCGATCTGGGCGTGGCCGAGACCGGCATAGATGTGCATCTGCTGATGGCCCCCGGTGGCCTGCAGCCGGTCCGCGAGCGCGACCGTTCCGGAGGGTTTGACGTCGCGATCCTCCGCCCCCGCCAGCAGCAGCAGGGCAGGGTGCCTGCCGGCGGCGTGGTTGATCGGTTGCAGGGCGGGGTCGGCACCCGCGAAAACCTGCTCGTCCAGCGGATCGGTCAGCGTCGAGACCGCGTAAGGCCCCGCGAGGCCGACGATTCCCGCGAGCGCGTCCGGACTCGAGCCGGCACGCGCGAGCCACGTCCCGTCGAGCCCCAGCATCGCGGCGGCCCAGGCACCGGACGAGTGACCCGCCACCACGACCCGGTGGGGATCACCGCCGAACTCGGCCGCGTGCGCGATGGTCCAGGCGACGGCGGCAGCGCTGTCGGCTAGGATATCCGACAGGCTCGCCGCCGGAAAATGCCGGTATTCGGGGATCACCGCGACGAAGCCGCGTCTCGCGAGCGCGGCGCCGACATAGGCGACCTCCTCCTTGGCGCCGTTCCGCCATCCGCCTCCGTAGAGGAACACCACGACGGGCGCCGGACCGGAGGCGTTCGATCGATAGATGTCGGCGCGATGCGGGCTCCCTTCAGCGTAGGGCAGCCCCTTCTGAACGCGAACCTCGATGGGAGCGAGCAGGTTCAGGACCAGCAAGGTCACGCTGACGATCTTGTCGGACAGGAGGCTCAACATGATCTGATCATCCTCAGCCACCGCTGATGAGAGCGGTGATGCGCGTCGCGAAACGCTCGTCGGAACCGCGCGACCGAGCGGGTTTCCTGCCTCTCCGGGCGGCCGCGCCGGTCTGGGGCCGACGTCCTAGCTCAACTCCAGCACGCCGAGACGATCGGTGACGTCGACCGTGACGCGCCGGCCGGGCGACAGGGCACTGACGCTCACGGTGCCGTCGTCGCCGAAGCGGTGCAGACGCACCCGCCGGGGCACTTCCGACAGATCGACCTCGACCCTGCGCGGCGCTGCGTCGGGCCGGGGCTTACGGCTGCGCCGATCCCACCCGTCGAGCCCCAGCCAGACGGGGACGAGCACGGCGCCGTCGTGCCGCGCGAAGCGGGCGAAGACGAGGTCGGGCGCGGGGGCGGCCAGCGCAACGTCGAGCGTCACCGCAACCGGGTCGCGGGCTGCGCCCTGTCGGTCGAACAGCCCGACCAGATTGCGCAGAGCTTCGAAGGCCGGCGTCGGCGTGCCGTCATGGGCGAGGAGTCCGAACCGGCTCTCGGGGTCGGCATCGCCGCGATCGAAGCTGGAGACCAGCTCATAGAGGTAGGTCCGCCGCACGCCTTGCAGGTAGCTCCACAGGACGAGACGCGGCAGATAGCGGGCCCGGAGCCCCTCCGAGATCGGCAGGTGCGCGCTGTCGGTGGCGAGGGCCGTGTGATAGCCGTTCTCGGTCGCGATCACGGGTGCCGTGCCGAAGACGGGGCGGGCCGCCGCGACGAACCGGGCGAGGCTGCCGCCTCCCTCGGTCTCGGGGTGCTCGCAGCCGGGATAGGCGTGGATGTTGCCGAGGTCGACGCTGGCCGCGAGATCCTGGGCCGCCGCGACGTTGCCCTGGATGTAGCTCGGTCCGGCGACCTGGACGCCGCGATACCGTGCATCGCCCCGCACCGCCCGGAACAGGGCCGCCTGATGATCGGCGGAGACGCGAGCGAGGCCGGGCCGGGACGCGATCGGAGGCTCGTTGCCGCCCTCCGCCACGACGAGCCCGCGTCCCGCCCAGCCGGCGATCTCGGCGAACCGCTCCGGGGGCACCCGCGGTCCGGGCGTGAGGCCGTCGTAGAAGATGAGGCTGAACCGGTAGCCGCGAGCCGCGAGGGCGGCGATCCGCTCGAACTGTCCGGCGGGCTCGGCGCCGGTGAGGACGATGTCGTCGCGCAGGTGGCGGATGCCGAGCGCGTCGAGCGCGCGCGTGCAGGCCGCGAAGCGCTCGACATAGGGACTGCCGCCGTGACCGAGATGCATGTTGACACCGATCGCGTCGATCAGATCGGCGCATCGATGCAGGGGCGCGGCCGCGCTCACCCGGCCGGCGGTGAGCGCCCCCGCCGCCAGAGCCATGGCTGTCCGGCGGGTGACGCGGCTCATGTCCGGGCCGCCGCAGCGAGAGGCATCCCGGGCCGGGTGGCCGCCGCCCTGTTTGACCGCACCGCCGGCGCGCGCCGCACGGCCCGGAGCAGCTCGTGCAGTTGGTGTGCGAGCGCGGCCCGCGCTTCAAGCGATCCGAGGTTGTGATCGGCGCCCGACAGGATGGTCACGGGCGCGCCGAGTCGCCGGTCCGCGCGCCCGGGCGAGCGTCCCAGGTGACGGCGTACGGCGATCAGGCCGGGATCGCCGGCGCTGTAGAGCAGGCGGATCTCGGCGCCCCGGCGCCGGAGGGCGGCGACGCGCCGGGCCACGGAGCCGCCCGAGCCGGTCGGGCGCCAGACCCGGCGGGCGCGCCGCAGCGCGGCCTCGAACCCCCGCCGGGCCAGGGCTCCGGCGATCGCGCGGACCCGGATCTTCCCGCGAAGCAGACGACGCCACGTCGCGCCCTGCGTGAGAAGCGCCGCGTAGGTGGAGGCGCTGCCGAAGGTCTGGCGGATGACCCGGTCGAGGTCATGATCCGGGTCCCAGTCGAAGCAGTAGAGATTGATCAAGAGCGCGCCGTCGATCCGCGGGTCCCGGCAGAGGGCGTGGAACGCCGCGTAGGCGCCGCTGCAGCCGCCGACCAGCACGATCGGGCCGCCCGTGCCGGCCAGCTGGTCGATGGCCGAGACTACGTCGGCGCATCCCTCCGGTGCGAAGAGCGGTCTGCGGGCATCTGGACGCTCGGCGCTGTCGCCGATGCCCAATTGATCGAACCGGAGCGAGGCGACGCCCTCGGCCGCGAGGCTCCGGGCGAGATCCGTGGTCTGACGTCCCCAGCCGGAATGGACGGTCATGCCGGTCGAGACGAAGACGACGGTGGCGGCGCCGGCATCGGGACGGTGCGGTCTGCACCGGACGCCGACGAGGCCCGGGCCGAAGCGGAGCGGCGCCTCGTCCCAGCCCGGTCCTGACAAGCGCGCCGGGGCGAGGACAGGGGTCACCCGATCGGACGGC
>CAXDNE010000387.1:0-5920 GCA_963990595.1 uncultured Methylobacterium sp. | reverse complement strand
TGTTCCCGGAGGACATCGACACCAGCGATCCCTGGCAGTTCCGCAACGTGCTGGTCCGGTAGCGGGCGCGAGCGCGATGCAGCGCGCCGTTCACATCGTGGGCGCGGGCCTGTCGGGACTCGCCGCGGCCGTGCGCCTCGTGGATAGCGGGTGTCGGGTGATCGTTCACGAGGCGGCCGGCCATGCTGGCGGTCGCTGCAGGTCCTATCACGACCCGCAGCTCGGGATGACCATCGACAACGGCAACCATCTGGCCCTGTCGGGTAACGAGGCGGCCCTCGCCTTCCTGGACCGGATCGGCGGCCGTTCGGCCGTTGTCGAGCATGCGCGCGCCGAGTTCCCGTTCATCGACCTTGCCACGGGTGAGCGCTGGACGGTGCACCTGAACCGGGGGCGCGTGCCGTGGTGGGTCCTGGACCCGTGCCGGCGCGTTCCGGGCAGTCGGGTGGCCGACTACACCGCGATCGCCTGCCTGCTGTCGGCACGACGGGGCGCGAAGGTCTCGGATGTCCTGTGCTGCGAGGGCCCCCTCTACGAGCGTCTCTGGCGCCCGATCCTCTTGGCGGCGCTGAATATCGAGCCGGAGGAGGCCGACGCGACCATCGCGGCGCAGGTGCTGCGCGAGACTTTCGGTGCCGGCGGTCGCGCATGCAGACCCGTCATCGCCGTGGGCGGCCTCTCGGAGGCCTTCGTCGAACCCGCCCTCCGCTACATCGGAGAGCGCAGCGCTCTGGTCCGGTACAACAGGCGGCTCCATCGCGTCGCCTACAAGGGAGACCGCGTGGCCGGCCTCGTCTTCGGTGACGACGTGATTCTGCTCGGGCCCAAGGAGCAGGTCATCCTTGCGGTGCCACCGAAAGCCGCAACCGATCTCGTTCCGATGCTGAAAGCTCCCGAGGACTACCGGGGGATCGTGAACGTCCACTTCCGCATGGATTGTCCGGCCGGGATGCCCCAGATGACTGGCGTAGTGAACGGATTGTCCGACTGGATCTTCGCGTATCCCGACAAAGTCTCGGTGACCATCAGCGGAACCGACCTGAGCGGCCTCGGTCGCGAGGAATTCGCGCGCCGGATCTGGGCCGAAGTCAGCGCCGTCGCGCGACCCTCCATGACGGGCCGGTCGGACCCATGTCCACCCTGGCAGGTCATCCGCGAAAAGCGGGCGACCTTCGCGGCTACGCCGGCCGCAGCGCTCTCCCGTTCCCGGACCCGCACGGCGTTCCGAAACCTGTTCATCGCCGGCGACTGGACCGACACGGGTCTGCCGGCCTGCATCGAAGGGGCAGTCCGGTCCGGCAACAAGGCATCACGTGTCGCGATCGAGGCAGCGCGTTGTTAGCTCGTCGTTTCCGAGTCCCCACCGAGTGAGATCGTACGCTCGATCACGTGCTCCAGCGGCGTGTTCTCGGCCGTAAGTGCCATGCGAAGCTTCAAGAATCCGCCCTGCGCGTACCCTTCGCGGGCCACGCGCTCGATCTCGCGCTGCGACGTGACTCCGACTTCCTTCAGGAACTTGCGCAATTCGATGTTGAAGCGGTCCTCATCCATGGTGTGTCCCTCCGTTCTTGCCTGAGCGCCTCGTCAACGCGCGGCCTCAGCAATCAGCACCGACCGTGTTGGATCAGGCATGCAGACAAGCAGCTCCCGCCCTTCGCCGGGTGGGAGCGCTCCTTGGTTGCACAGGCGCGTCGACATGGAGGTGGACGAAGGCGCCATGTCTTCGATGTCACCGGTCGAGCTTCGATGGACGGCCTCGCGTGTCACGGCTGTCTTGACCCGGCTCGACGGAGGGATGCGCCTGAGGCAGGCAGCACCACGGTTCTGAGGAGCAGCGCCTGCGGAAGCCGCTTGGGAACGGCCGCCGCGGGGTCGACCGGACGGGGTCGTACTGCTCAGCGTCTTCAGGCGCACCATCGGGCTATGATCGACTGGTAGATCCGTTTGGCGTCGTTGATCGCCTGGGCCTCGCACCACTCATCCGTCTGGTGAGCTTGCCCCGGCTCGCCAGGACCGAGAATGATCGTGGGGCAGTTGCCGAAGGCGCCCTGCAGCACTGAACCGTCGGTGAAGTACGGCATTCCGATCGGCGGCTCACTTGGGCCCGCTTCAGCCTCGTCCAGCACCTCCGCGGTCATGACGGCGAAAGCATCCGACGGCTCGGTTCCGACGGCCGGCATGTCAGCCAGAGGCGGATCGAACCGCACATCAGACCCCAGGCAATCGCTCAGGGCCGCGAGAACCTCAGCATGGTCCTGGCCCGGCAGGGTCCGCAGGTCGAAGGTGAGGCTGCAGCGATCTGGGATCACGTTCACCGCATCGCCGCCATGGAGGCTGGTCACCGTCGCAGTCGGCGCGCCCAGGAGTGGATGCGCCGGCACACCGAACTGGAAGGTACGCAGGACCTCGACGGCCCGGGTCGCCTTGAACACCGCGTTGTCGCCGAGATGGGGCATGGAACCGTGAGCCGTCGCTCCGGAGGTATGAGCCCGTAGATGAAGCGCTCCCTTGTGGGCCAAGGCCAATCGATTGGAGGTCGGCTCAGCGACGACGAGGCCGCTGGCCGTGCCGAGCAGGCCAGCTTCGGCGAGCGCAGCGGCTCCCAAGCATCCCGTTTCCTCGCCGGCTGTCAGAACGAGCACGATGCCACGCCTTAGCGCGGGCGCTCCGCGCGTGGCGTCGATGGCCGCAGCCACGAAGGCCGCCACACCGGCCTTCATATCCGATGCACCGCGGCCGTAGAGCCGGCCGTCGCGTATTTCACCGAATGGGTTGGTGGACCAGGCGCGGCTCCCGAGTGGAACGGTATCGAGATGGCCCGTGAAGACGAGAGGATCCAGCCCCTTGTCGGAGCCCGTCCATCCGGCGACCAGACTGGTCCGCCCCGGCGCGAAGGCATGACGCGTGATCTGGAAGGCCGCCTGCTCCAACAGCATCGCGAGGTGAGCCGAACAGGCCTCCTCGGTTCCTGGCGGGCTGACACTGTCGAAGCCGATCAGGTCGAGGGCGAGGGCGATGGGATCGGTCATGGTCTGGCAGGTCAACATACGCTCCTCCTCAGATCAAGCGGAGCGTCGGGCCGGGATGCTGACCGAGCGGACCAAGGGGCTGGCGGCCGGTTCGGCTCCGATTGAGCGCGCGTCACGCCGGCCGTCGGCGCGTCCAAGACCGGAAACCTTCGTTGCCGCCGTGTCCGCCTTCGAGATGCTGCTGCATCCAGTGACTTCGCCTAGCCGAGATCTGCCGGTCCGCTCTGACGCGGGCAAGGCCGTGAGGCGGACATTCTGCGCGGCTCAAATGACTGCCCCAGGGTGCGCCTCGGACCTTACGGTCTCCCGCTCTGAAATCTGAGCCACGACTTGCGCGATCTGGTGCTCGATCGGGGACCGTTGCCAAGCGTTCGGCTCGGAGCGCGGGCGAAGGTCGAGACGCTGCTCTGCGCGCGGCGGCCTCGACTCGGCCGATCTGCTGACACAGACCATCGTTGCGGATGCTGTATTTCAGTTCCAATGCAAAATTGCCTACCAGATATGCACGCAATGCAAATCGATTTACACAATCAAGGCGCATGATAACCGACGCTGCGCGAAAGCTTGGCGGCGACACCATGACGCGTGAATTCGGACGATGGCAGAGTCGCTTTCACACCACAGGCGCGTGTTCGACGTGAGCGTTGATGAGATCCCGCATTCCTTGGAACAGTTCTCTATTCGCGGTGGAAGGCTTCGCTTTCCTCCGTGGCGCGAACTGGAGGAGCGTCGCGCATGTCATGCGTTGCACGTGACAACGCCCGTCACGCGGCACGCCGAGCCGATTATCGAGGATTGGCCAGAGAGATTCTGCCAGATAGTTCGACGGACGTCGTATCAGCCTTCGCGCGCTCGATGCCGACGCAACGGCCACGGAGGTGAGCATGATCCAGCTTCCTCAAACAGATCAGGATCAGCACTACCGTTGGGTGCAGCTCACCTTCGGCGTGATCTGCATGGTCATGGTGGCCAACCTTCAATATGGCTGGACGCTATTCGTCAATCCAATTGACTCCAAATACCATTGGGGCCGGGCCGCCATCCAAGTGTCCTTCAGTATTTTCGTCGCGACCGAGACGTGGCTCGTTCCCGTCGAGGGCTGGCTGGTCGACCGATTTGGCCCGCGCATCATCGTGGCCATAGGCGGAATTCTCGTAGCGGTCGCATGGACGATCGATGCCCATGCAAGCTCTCTCGTGATGTTGTATGTCGCTGGCGCCGTCGCCGGGGTCGGAGCGGGCGCTGTGTACGGCACCTGCGTCGGAAACGCGCTCAAATGGTTTCCCGATCGAAGGGGCCTGGCGGCCGGCATCACGGCTGCCGGCTTCGGGGCTGGCGCTGCCCTGTCTGTCATTCCCGTCAGGGAAGTCATCGCGGCCTACGGATACGAGGCTGCTTTTCAGTGGTTCGGCCTCGCTCAAGGCACAGTGGTCCTCGGATTATCGCAGCTTCTCGCCGCACCGCCGCGCGGACTCGCAACACCGGCACCAAAGCTTCGGGTCTCCAAGCGGGATTATACGGCCGCTCAAATGGTGCGAACGCCGGCCTTCTGGGTGATGTACCTCATGTTCGTCATGGTCGCCGCGAGCGGGCTCATGGTCGCCGCGAGCGGGCTCATGGTCACCGCGCAAATCGCACCGATCGCCCGCGACTACGGGATCTCCGACGTGGTCCTGATTTTTGGTGCATCAACGCTTACGGTTGCGCTGGTCGTCGACAATGTCCTGAACGGACTGGCGCGGCCGTTCTTCGGGTGGGTGTCGGATCACATTGGGCGGGAGACCACGATGGCTCTCGTATTCACACTGGGTGCCGTCGCATACTGGCTGCTTGGCACCATTGGAACTCAGCCGGTGACCTTTGTAATGACAGCCGGGATCGTCTATTTCACCTGGGGTGAAATTTATAGCCTTTTTCCCGCGACCTGTACGGACACGTACGGTTCAGCATTCGCCACCACGAATGCAGGCCTGCTCTATACGGCGAAAGGCACCGCTGCGTGGCTTGTACCGCTGGCCAACGTACTGAAGAGCACTACCGGCACATGGCACGCCGTGTTTGTTGTTGCTGCGCTGATGAACATCGCAGTTGCTGCGCTGGCGCTGTTCGTCTTGCGCGGCATTCGCCGCCGGATGCTCGACACAGAGGAGGGAGGCCGACGACAGGCTGATCCGCTGGTGCGGCCTGAAGGCTCAGACATTCGAACGGCGCAAGAATCCTGATTACGCAGGCCGATGAGAGTCTCCGGCGAAGCTGTGACGGCTTCCTGTTTCGGGCTGCAGAAGAAAATGCCGAGCCGATTCCGGATAGACCGATGTCGACGCGGACTCGTCGATCGCTCGGATGCCGTCGGTCATCCAGAAGGCTGATCCCGGCGACCACACCTCAGAACCTGGCCGTCAGCTGGCGAGCCTGCGCTCTGATTGTGCGCTGTTCTGGGATCCGGCCGGGACATCGCCGACTCTGTGGAGCGGGACCGCGTGTGGTTCCCGGGCGCGGTGGATGCATCAAAGTGCAAATGGCATATTGCATGCCACGGCAGAATGCGACATCGTGCATGAGACGTTTCCGCGACCGCTCATGCAGGATCTGAGATGACGCGTCGAGCTGTGACCGTGGTCGGCGAGCAAAGGCCCGATCGCGGAAGCTCCTGTCTGATCGCCATCGACGATCTCGCGACCGCAGACCCGCTCGTGAGGAGCACTCCTGAGACTTTGTCCTGATCATTACAGCCTGGGGTTATCCCATGACCAAGGCCCTTGAAGGCGTCCGCATCCTGGACTTCACCCACGTTCAATCCGGCCCGACCTGCACGCAGCTTCTGGCCTGGTTCGGTGCAGACGTGATCAAGGTCGAGCGGCCGGGCGTCGGCGACGCCACGCGTCAGCAGC
>CAXDNE010000386.1:0-5927 GCA_963990595.1 uncultured Methylobacterium sp. | reverse complement strand
CATGGCTCCAGTCTCTCAAGAGTTGGAGCCTCCGGGAAACCCGGGGCGGTTCATTACCTTGGATTGTTTGCCCGCGGCCGCCCGTTGGCCTTCGGCCAAATATGCGTTCATGATGTAGCAGCGGAGTGAGCCCGAATGCTGTGCCGGGTAACAGCTGGTGAGGCTGACACGGCCCGGTTGGTCGGCGCGGCGCCGCAGGACCAGCGCGGCATCTACAAGCCAGGGTTTTACTTCAAGGAGTGCTGGGCGCTGTTCCTCGACCTACGCCTAGCCCAGCGCGAGCTAGGCTCGCAATTCCTCCGCCTGGATCTGGCCGAGCGGGTGCATCCAATAGTATGCGTGGATCAGCTCAATTCCCGCTACGGGCGCTGCTGCGTGCTGTTTGCCTATAGCAGCCAGGATCGCACGTAGAAGCTGCGAGGCGGCGTGCTCCAGAATGATCGAAGGCTCTCGGTGCCAAGGGGTCGAGGCTGAGCATGCACAACCGCATCTCGCCCAAGATGCCGGCATTGGTCTACGGCTTGCTCGCCGGTGCCCTCAACAACGGTCTGTCTCCTCCGATCTGCGGAAGCGGATCCATTGCGTTTGGCGACGGATCGGAATGAGCGCCGTGGCCGTGGCCGTGGGCCGGCGCTCGTGGTGTCCAGTTCCCCCGCCGCACCGACCCTCACGCGGCTACCCGGCCGAGGCATCTCCGGCGCTTTGAGAGCAACTGGTCCGCAGCCGTCCGTCGTCGCGTGTCCCCCTAAAACAGCGCCGTCTAGGTCGCATACATTTCAGGCGCATCAGCGGGCAGAACCAGCATTGTCTTGAGCGAAGAGAAAACTGTCACTCATTAGATGGACGGATCCTCGGCCGAGTTGCCGGGACACCACGCCTCTATGGCCAGGATCAGCTTGTCGATGTGGGTGATACCCTCGACAGCGCCGGCGCGCAGATCCGTATCGGCTTCGTCGAGCTGCGCATTCCCGGTCGGCGGGCGCGCTTCCAAATCCTCGAACACGGCAACCAGCTTGCTGCGATCCTCACGGATTTGCTTCAGGACCGCGTCAATCCGTGCTGAGGTCAGTGTTGCGGCCTGACCGTTGGCCAGCAGCTGGGCTGCAAGCTCGTCGACGTGGGTAAGCGCGGACGTCCGATTGCCCGTAGGCCACAGTGGGATGATCTTGTCGGCCACGTACTGGCTTCCGCATCGTTCGATCGCATTCCGATGATCGCTTCAGATGGGCTTCCGGTTACAGGCACCTGAATTGCTACCGCATCAATCCCGCGATGCCGGATGACGTGTTCAACGGCGCCTATGCATAAAGGCGCTCTCCCCGGATTTCATCCCATTAATGGCCAAACACGGCGTGGTCGACCGCTGGGCCGCCATCTGACCGAAGGGCGGGCCTGTTTCGGTTCTTCGTCATCTGAGTTGATGACGCCTGATGACGTATCATCTGCGATGCCGCCAGGCAGCAATGAGAGTTCCGGGATGACGCACGGCGTATCCGCCCACGTTCGCGTCCCCTGGGGCGCAGCCTCCCCCGCCGCGGCGATCGCCGCAAGCCCCCGCAAGAGCATCACCCGCGCGGCGTTCACGTCACGGTGAAGGCTCGTCCCGCAGGCCGCATATGAATCGTTGGCGTGCACCATCCAGGAAACGCCACACGACTGTCCCTCCCTGGTCGAGAAGTTCGTCGCTGAGTTTGCCTTGAACCGCCTCTTTGCGTCCGACGCGATCAAATTTCCCCACGAGGGGATCCTTGAAAACGCCCGAAGCGATCTGCGAGGCGCCACTCACTGCCTAGTTTAGGTGCGTTTGCACAACGACTAGACAGGAACTCATCACGACGTTATGACGTCGTGATGAGCTACCCACTTCCCAGCCAGCTTCCTCTCTACGCGCAAGTCGAGGGTGTCCTCACGGGACGCATCATGCGTGGGGAGCTTCCGGAAGGTAGTCAGCTGCCCTCAGAAGAAGTTCTTATCGAAGAATTCAACGTAAGCCGAACAACAATCCGAGCCACGATCCGAAATCTTGTTCAGGCAGGCCTAATCGAAATACGTCGCGGAAAAGGTACGTTTGTTGTACAGCGGAAAATAACGCAGGAACTTACTGAACTTACGGGCTTTGTCGAGGATATGGAAGTCCTTGGACGTCGTGCAACCGCACGCGTACTCGGCAGAGAGGTCATAAAGGCTAGTGAAACGGTAGCGAGAAAGCTTGATATTGTCACTGGCAGTCCAGTGGTACAGATTTATCGTGTCCGTTTAGCAGATGATGTGCCGCTATCATTCGACGAAACATACCTACCCGAGGATCTGGGCCGGAAGGTCATGGACAATGATCTCGTCGTCGAACCGATTTTTTCGCTCCTCGAGCAGCGATATGAGACATCCCTGCTTGAAGCTGAGTATCATCTAGAAGCGTCATTGGCGTCGCCGGCCGTAGCAATGGCATTGAACGTTGGGGTGGGAAGCCCAGTATTTTTGATCGAACGCACCTCCTATTCTGTTGATCGTCGGCCGGTGGATTATGAAAAACTCTACTACCGAGGCGACCTGATCCGGTTTAAGACGCGGTTGGCGAGGCGTGTACCGGCAAAAATGTCGAGCAACTAACATGTGCGGCGTCACGACATTATGGCTACTTGGTGTGTCCTTTGCGGCAAGTGCATTTGGCGGTATGCTGGGGATGGCAAGCGGCATCTTTATTGTTCCGCTCCTTACAATCTTCGGCCATATTGATATTCACGCCGCAATTGGCGCGAGCATTGTGTCCGTCATCGCTTGCTCCTGCGGAAGTGCAGGCTCTTTTCTAAAGGAACGGTTAACTAATATCAGACTTGCGATTGTACTCGAAGTCGCCACGACGTTCGGTGCGCTCAATGGCGTGTTACTGGCGGGCTTTATACCGATGTCTGTCCTTTATGTGATCTTTGCGGCGGTCATGCTTGTATCGGCGCAGCAGATGCTTTCCCGCCGGGGCGACCCCCTGGTCGTGACAGCGCTAGGCTCACGAGGCTGGGCGCGGCGCCTCGACGCCAGTTATCTCGACAAGAGTCAGGGAAGGGAGGTCTCTTACCGCGTCGGCCACCTGCCGGTCGGGCTTGGCTTGATGTACGGAGCCGGCTTCATTTCGGCTTTGCTGGGAATCGGCAGCGGAGTCCTCAAGATCCCCGCCATGGACAGCGCCCTGAGGCTTCCAATCAAGGTCTCATCCGCCACGTCGAACTTCATGATTGGAGTTACTGCGGCGGCCAGTGGGGCCGCTTACTTCATGGAAGGTTCGATCGATCCAACCATCGCCGGCCCCGTGGCCCTCGGCTCAGTCGTTGGTGCCCTCGCGGGCGCGCGCCTATTGATGATCATCCCGAATGAGAGGGCACGGCTACTCTTCGTTGCCGTGTTGGTTGTGCTGGCTGCGCAAATGCTGCTCAGCGCCTTCGGTATTCGGTGGGGAGGCGCATGATCAAGCGGCAGACCGGAGCCTCAGCTTTGCTCAATCGACGGCTCGCAACCCTTCTGAGCATCGGCACACTGGCTGCGTCGGCCCTCATTGCGCTCGGAATGCTCCTGCGCTGGACCGGGCTGGCGGCCGATATCGGCGGCTACGCCATCACCAAGGGTGGAATTGCCCTGCTCATTCTCCTGCCGGTCGTGCGCGTTGTCGTCATGCTCGTCTCCTTTCTACAGGATCGCGATTACCAATTCGGCATCGTTGCCGGTCTGGTTCTCGCCCTCATCGCCGCTGCCTTCGCATTTGGGATGACGGCGGCGTGACGCAAGATGACCAGAGCCTATCGTGAGCCTGTCGCTGCCTGGGTCACCGACTAAGCTTGCGTCCAGTACCAATTAGTTCCGAAGATCGCTGGACCGAGTCGCAAGAAATTTTGTTCAAAAGTCTTGCACCTCAAAAATCGTTCATCCAGACCAGCTTTGGATTCACCGACACACAGAATTGCGAGCGTCAATTCCATAACAGAGTCTGTGCATTGTTGGCCCTTGCGTCGCGAATAATCTAGGAGTCGGCCGGCACGTTAAACGGAGTGTAGATATGAACAATGAAGCAAATATTTTGTCTAATGCAACGGACAAAACAGATTCTGGAGGCGTTCTGACCGGTGTCACGCGTCGCACTGTAACCGGCGTTCTGGCACTCGCACCCATCGCCGTCCGTTCTGCCCACGGTACGGGCAGCTCATCCGACCCATCGTTCCTCGACGGCACGAAGCTCAAAGCCGCGTACGGGGATCGGTCGCTGTCTCCGGTTGAGGTGACGAACGCCATTCTGAAACGCGTCGACGCGCTCAATCCGGCGGTAAACGCCTTTATCGTCATCGACCAAGAGGGAGCTAAAAAAGCAGCGGAAGCCTCTGCTGCACGCTGGCAGGCAGGCAGCCCAATTGGGCCGCTCGACGGCATTCCCATCACCCTCAAAGACAACATTCCCTGGGCCGCGCATCCCACGCGGAAGGGCAGCCGAGTCAGCTCCGATTCCCCGGCAGCGGAGAACTCACCAGCTGCGGCGCGTCTCCTCGAAGCCGGAGCGATCATCCTTGGGAAGACCTGCATGCCCGAAATTGGATGGAAGGGGGTCGGGGATAGTCCGCTGACGGGACTAACTCATAATCCCTGGAACACGCGGCTGACCACGGGAGGCTCAACGGCAGGAGGCGCTGCAGCTGCCGTGCTGAACCTTGGCGTCATACATCTCGGGACCGATGGCGCCGGGTCCATCCGCATTCCAAGTTCGTTCTGCGGCGTGTTCGGCATAAAGCCGAGCTTCGGACGAATCCCGGCGCAGCCGGCCGCAGCAACACTCCATCTCGGTCCAGTCAGTCGGACTGTGCGCGACACGGCAGCGTTGCTACAGACCATCGCGGGATATGATCCGAGAGACTTCTCTTCAACGAGCGCAACCGTTCCAGATTTTCTCGGTTCGCTCGAGGAAGGCGTGAAGGGCCTTCGCATCGCTTGGAGCCCAAAGCTCGGCTACGTCGAGAACCTTGATCCAGAGGTCGAAGCGGTTTCCAGAAGGGCAGCAGCAGCCTTCGCCGATCTCGGCGCACATGTCGAACTGGCCGATCCGGGTTTTCCCGATCCGAGGCCAATCCTCGATCCAATCTGGTTGACGATTGCGTGGGGTGCCGTTCGAGCCATCCCGGAGCCGAGATGGAGCGAGCTGGATCCTGGCCTTCTCGACCTTGCGGTGAAGGGCCGGAATGTGACCGCGGCCGATTACGCGGCGGCCCTCTCGGCCCGCGCGACGCTGCACGCAACCATCGCCCGGTTCAATGAAAGCTTCGACTTGCTCCTCACGCCGACGCTTGCATGCCCGGCATTTGAAGTCGGACACAATACCCCGCCGGGTGGTCCATTTGGCGACGATTGGCTGAATTGGGCGCCCTACACCTACCCGTTCAATCTCAGCTGGCACCCGGCCGCATCAATGCCGTGCGGCTTCACAACGGACGGGCGGCCCGTGGGCCTGCAGATCGTGGGGCCCTATCTGCGTGAGGATCTCATTTTCCGAGCGGCACGTGCATACGAGCGAGCGAACTCGTGGCCTTTCACCGACACGCCTAAGAGCGCCTAACAGAACCGTCTGATCTGGTTGAGTGTGATGAGGCTGGCAGCGAGGCTGGTGAAGGCTTCGTAGATGTCTGCACGTCGCTCGTAGCGCACGGGCAGCCGACGGAAGCGATTGAACCAAGCGTGCGTGCGCTCCACCACCCACCGATGCCGGCCTAGCCTCTCGCTGCTCTCGATGCCGCGGCGTGCGATGCGCGGTACAATCCCACGCGCCCAGCACTCGTGTCGGCGCGGTTCAGCGTCGTAGGGTTTGTCGGCGTGCAGTTTGTCCGGGCGGTATCGCGGCCGCCCTCGCCGACCGTTGCGCACGGGTGGGATGGCATCGAGGGTCGGTGCCATCATCACGC
>CAXDNE010000385.1:0-5961 GCA_963990595.1 uncultured Methylobacterium sp. | reverse complement strand
AACCCACAAGCCGCCATACGCCCGTGCCTCTTGGCTGGTGGGCTCGGCGTTGTGTATAAGAGCCAGGACCAGTGATGGGGGTTTGCCCGGAGCCGGCGCGGCGCGCCGACGACGTGAGCCGACTCGCGCCGATCGCGAGCCATTTTGAGGATGAAACCGTGGCGTGGCTGCCGCGGGCCGGACGCGAGACGGGGCGCCGGTCACTTCGCCGCACGGGACAGAACGGGGCCCGCCGGACCGGGATCCGCCGGCTCTCCGGAACGCTGGCCCTGGGCCTCGTCGCCGGGTTCGGCCTGCCGCAAGCGGCCTTCGCGCCCGCCTATTTCGCGCCGCCCGCCCAGGCGCACGACCGGGTCGATACCAGCCCGCGCACCGCCCAGGCGCTCGCCCAGCCCCCGGCTGGAGCGGCGGCGGCCGAGAGCGCGTCCGCCTGGAACGGCCTGCCCGTTCCGGAGCAGGAGCCGGCCACGACCGCACTGATCCAGGACGACCTCGCGGCTCTGCCGCGCGTGACGCAGGCGCAGGGCGAGGACGCGGTCAAGTTCGACGGGCGCACCGTTCCGCGCAAGGTGGTCGACACCATCGTGAAGGCCTCCGACGAGGCCGGTGTCGACCCGGTCTACATGATGGCGCTGGCCGACAAGGAATCGAGCTTCGACACGGACGCGAAGGCGGCGACCTCTTCGGCGCAGGGCCTGTTCCAGTTCGTCTCCCGTACCTGGCTGGAGATGATCCGCGATTACGGCGCCCGCTACGGGCTCGACGAGGAGGCCGCCGCCGTGAAGGGCCGGGGCTCCGCCATCACGGTCACGGGCGGCATGCGCGCCCGGGTGCTCGGCCTGCGCAACGACCCGCGGGTCGCCGCCCTGATGGCGGCCGAGTTGGTCAAGCGCGACCGCGAACGGATCGAGGCGCGGGTCGGCCGGGCCCTCACCACCACCGAGCTCTACCTCGCGCATTTCCTCGGCACCGCCAGCGCCGGACGCTTCCTGTCCCTCTCTTCCGAGAAGCCCGACGAGGTCGCCGGGCGCGAGTTCCGCAGCGCGGCGCGGGCCAATCGGAGCCTGTTCACCGAGAAGGCGGGGGGCAAGCGCCGCAATCTGACCGTGGCCGAGTTGCACGAGCGGCTCGACGACATGATCGATCGACGCCTGACCCGCTATCAGGGCGTCACCGCGGTGGCGGAAGCGCTCGACAAGGCGCCCGTCCAGACCGAGATCGCCGCCGACGAGACCGGCCGGAACGCCGGAAACCGCCGCGTCGAGGTGACGGAGGCGCTGCCGCAGGACGGCGTCTGATCCGCCGCGATCAATGGCCGCCTGCCGGCGCGCCGCCGCCGAGCTTGACGCTCTTCAGGCTCAGCGCCAGCGGCACCGCACAGGCGGCGACGAGACCGAGCACCCAGAAGACGTCGATATAGGCCCAGTAGGCGACCTGGGTGCTCAGCACGCTGCCGAGCCAGGCCGTCGCCTGGTTCTGGGCCTCGACGCCGGCATAGCCGTGCTCCGAGAAGTACTGCGTCGCCTGCCGCATCGTCTCCTGGTAGGCGGGCTCGGCCGGGTTGATGCTCTCCACCAGCCGGCTCTGGTGGAACTGGCTGCGATAGGCCAGCATGTTCTGCGCCAGCGAGACGCCCATCGAGCCGCCGACGTTGCGGGCGACGTTGATCAGCGCCGAGGCCTGATCGGTCTGATCCTTGCGGATCCCCTCGTAGGACGCCGAGGTGATCGACAGGAACACCATCGGCAGGCCGAGGCCGATATAGACCCGGGACCACGCGAAGAACGCGAAGGTCGTGCTGCCGTCGAGGCGGGTCAGGTCGTACATGCCGAGCGCCACGATGGTCATGCCGGTGGCGATCAGCCATTTCGGCTGCACGTAGGCCGAGACGCGCCCGGTGAGGAACATCATCACCACCGTGACGATGCCGCCGGGCCCGAGCACGAGCCCCGACAGGGTGGCGGTGTAGCCGTAATATTCCTGCGTGATCTGCGGGATGAACTGCGTGGTGGCGATCAGGATCGCCCCGGTGAACATCATCACGAGGAAGCACGAGCCGAACTGACGGTTGCCGATGAGGCTGAGGTCGACGGCCGGGTTCTTCTTGTTCAGGAGCCACGGGATCATGGCGACGAACGAGACGACCATCAGCACCCCGGAGACGTTCATCAGCGTCGAGGTGCCGAACCAGTCCTTCCGCTGGCCCTCGTCGAGGATCACCTCCAGCGAGCCGAGAAACAGCGCGACCAGCACGAAGCCGACGATGTCGAAGCGGATGCCCTTGCGCACCAGCGCGCGGCGCTCCTTCTTGGCCGCCTCGCTGTCCTCGATGAGCCAGTACATCAGCCCGAGCGCGATGACGCCCACCGGGCCGTTGATCAGGAAGCACCAGTGCCAGGAGGCGTTGTCGGAGAGCCAGCCGCCGAGCGTCGGCCCGATCACCGGCGCCACCACGATGGCGACGCCGTACAGGGCGAAGGCTTGGCCGCGCTTCGCGGGCGGGAAGGAATCCGCCAGGATCGACTGGGCCAGCGGCGCCATTCCGCCGCCGCCGAGCCCTTGCAGCACCCGGAACAGGAGCAGCGATTCCAGGCTCCAGGCGAAGCCGCACAGGATCGACGAGATGGTGAACAGGGCCACCGACCACATGAAGAACGCCTTGCGGCCGTAGCGCTTGGCCAGGAAGCTCGAGGCCGTCAGCGTGATGGCGTTGGCCACGAGATAGCTCGTCACCACCCAGGCGGCCTCATCGGGCCCGACCGCGAGGCCCCCGGAGATGTAGCGGAGCGCCACGTTGGCGATGGTGGTGTCGAGCACCTCCATGAAGGTCGCAAGCGCCACCACGCCGGCGATCAGCCACGGATTGTGCCCGCCCGGCGCCTTGCCGGAGGAGGCCTGCCCCTTCCGGGGCTTGTCGGCGTTCGGCTTGCGCCCGGGCGCGGCAGCAGCAGCCTTGCCGGCCATCGCGGTCACCGCACCGTCACGGTCGGGACAACCGACATGCCCGGACCGATCGCGACGTCCGTCGGCCAGTCCTTGACCACGATCTTCACCGGGATGCGCTGCGTCACCTTCACGTAGTTGCCGGTGGCGTTCTGGGCGGGGAGAAGGCTGAAGGCGGTGCCGGAGCCCGGCTGCACGGAGGCCACCGTGCCGTGGATCTTGCGATCCGGATAGGCGTCGATCGCGATGTCCACCGGCTGGCCCGGACGCATGTCGGTGATCTGGGTCTCCTTGAAATTGGCGGTCACCCAGATGTCGTCGGGCACGAACATCGACAGGCTCTGGCCGGCCTGGGCGAGTTGGCCGATGCCGCCGGTCAGCCGGACGACACGGCCGGACTGCACCGACTGCACCGTCGTGTAGCCGAGGTTCAGCTCGGCCTGCTCGACCTGCGCCGTGTCGCGGGCGAGCTGCGCCTGGGTCGAGGCCTTCTGGGCCTGGAGCGAGCCGATCTGCTTCTGCGCGGCGACCACGCTGGCATTGGCGCTCTGCAGGGAGGCCTGCCGCTGCTGCAGCGTCGAGGTCGCGGATTGCGACTGCTGGATCGAGCCGGAGCCGCGCTCGGCGAGGTCCTTGTAGCGGGCCGCGTCCTCCTGGGCGAATTTCAGCGCCGCCTCGGCGGTGGCGACCTGTGCCTTGGACACGTCGATATTGGCGTATTGGGCCTGGATCTGAGCGTCGATGTTCTTGATGGCCGCCTGATCGGCCTCGACCTGCGCCTTCGCCTGATCGCGGGCGATCTCGTAGTCGCGCTGGTCGATCTGGAACAGGACCTGCCCCGCCGCGACATGCTGGTTGTCGGTGACGGGCACGTCGACCAGGTAGCCGCCGACCTTGGGCTGGACCGCGATGCTGCGCGCGTCGACGAACGCGTCGTCGGTGCTCTCGTAGGGGTGCATGTACAGGAGCCAGTAGAAGTAGACCCCGACGCACAGGGCGACCACCGCGAGGCCGCCGAGCAGGAACGCGAACGGGTGCCGCCGCAGAATGTTGGGGCGCCGCCCGTTGCCCTCCTGATCGCGCTCCGCGTCGCCGTCCGTCTCCTCGGTCGGCGCGCCCCGATCAGCGGGTTGATCCGGGTCCTCCGAGCCGGGCTTGCGGGCGTTCTCGCGGTCCCGCGCAGGGATATCCCGGCCGAGATCCATCACATCGCGATCGACCGCGCCGGTCCGGACATCGACCGGCCGCGGGCGCGCCTCCGCCTCGAAGGCCTGCCGCTGATCGTCAAACATGGGAAGTCGTCGCCCGATGGGCCGGCCACCTGCGGGTGACCGGACACTGCACATCGCCCGCCTCGCACTGCAAAAGCCGAGCGCGAGCTCAAGGTTCCATGGCACGGCGTCTGGCCCAGGAACGCTTGCCGCAGTGCGGCGTTCTGCGCGGGGAACATCTGCCGTCCACGGCTTCAGGTTCAGGAGTTCCGCCATGTCGAGCAGCGCGTCACCGACCCCCGGTCCGACAGCCACCTCGCCGTCCGGCGTCCCACTGGTGGGCGTCGCGCGCCTCGATGCCATGAGCGCGGCGCTGGCCCGCAACTGGTGGCTCGTGGCCCTGCGCGGAGTCATCGCGATCCTGTTCGGCGCCATCGCCTTCATCGCGCCGGGCGCCTTCGTGCTGTCGCTGGTGCTGTTCTTCGCGGCCTACACCTTCGCCGACGGCATCTTCGCCATCGTGGGTGCCGTCCGGGCGGCGCAGCGCCACGAGCGCTGGGGCTTCCTGCTGGTGGAAGGCATCGTCGACATCGTCGTGAGCGTCGCCGCGGTGCTGGTGCCGGCCGCGGCGGTCTGGGCGTTCGTGCTGCTGCTCGCCGCCTGGGCCCTGGTGACCGGCGGCCTGATGATCGCGGCCGCCTTCCGCCTCCACCTCCATTACGGGCGCTGGTGGCTGGTTCTCGGCGGCCTCGTCTCGATCCTGTTCGGGATCGTGCTCGTCGTCGAGCCGGGCATGTCGGCCCTGGTGCTGACGTGGTGGGTCGGCGGCTACACGCTGGCCTTCGGCGTGCTCCTGCTGATCCTCGCGTTCCAGCTGCGGAGCCGGCACGGCTCCGCCGGACACGCCGTCACCCCTGCCGGACGCTGATCCGATCCGCCCCGCGGACGGGGCCGTGACCCGATCCACACGGAAGAGGCGCGATCGCCCTGCGGACACGCCCGCGGCGCAGCGATCGCGGGACACGGGCCTGGATGCGGCTTAGAACACGCCGTCGACCGGAAGGGCCGGTCCCGGAACCTGCAACGCGATGACGCCCGACGCGCCGGAGCGCGCCCCGGCCGACGGGCCGACACCGTCAGATCCGAAATCGGGGCCGATGCCGAGCCCCGAGGCCGCGGATCCGCGCCTCGCGGCCCGGGAGGCCCGGCGCGCGGCCGTCGATCTGCTGCGCCACCTCTGGGTCCTGCTCGTTGCCGGCGGCCGCGGCGCCGCGCGCCGCGGCCGCGCCGCCTTCGCCCGCTCCGGCGCCGTTCTGGCGCGGCGGCGCGATCGGGCGCGGCCGGAGATCCGGCCTGTCGCGCGGGCTGCGCCCGCCGCCGGGGACCGGCCGCGTTCCGGTTCCAGGGGATTCCTGCCCGGGCGCTTGCGGCGGCGGCCGATCCTGCTTGCCGCCGGCGCCGCGATCCTGCTCCCGGTCCTGGCGCTGACGCTCTACCTGCTAACCGCCCTCGTGACGTTGCCGCCGCTCGGCGGGGCCGTCGTCGAGAGCGGCCAGCGGGCGATCACCGTCGAGGCCGATGACGGCCGCGTCTTCGCGACGCGGGGCAGCTTCCGCGGACAGAAGCTCACCGCCGCCGACCTGCCGCCGCACCTGGCCCAGGCGATCGTGGCGATCGAGGATCGGCGCTTCTACAGCCACTGGGGGATCGACCTGCATGGCCTCGCCCGGGCCGCGTGGCGCAACGTCACGGGCGGCGGCGTCCGCGAGGGCGGATCGACGATCACGCAGCAATATGCGCGTCTGAC
>CAXDNE010000384.1:0-6002 GCA_963990595.1 uncultured Methylobacterium sp. | reverse complement strand
TGGCCGGCACCGGCGCGACCTCGGCCGCCATGGGTCCTGATCCCCAAGCACGCGCTCCATGAGATCGTGTCGGAACGCCGTATCGTCGAATTGAGATCGTGTCGGAACGCCGTATCGTCGAATTCTGATCGCGCCCGGCCGAGAAGCGCCTTCGACGTCGTGGGGACGGGTGATCCCTGGATGGTGTTATCGTTGCTGGCGCAAAGAGTGCGACAAAGTGCCGTTCAAGATTCCCGAGGACCCAATGCGGATGCCCGTCACCCGCGAACCGAACAGCCATCGCGTCCACACGGATCGCTGCTGACGTCGGCCGATCGCCATCGTGTCCTTCGGCCCGCATACCGCCGCTTTCGCGACGAAGTCACGAGCAAGGTCGAGCGGTTCATCGCATTCATCGACCGAGATTACGGTTTGCAGACCGGTTGGTCGATGCAGGATCGGCATCGGAGCGCCGGCTCATAATCATCTTGGGCAGACAACGCCGAAGGCGCATCGGCATCAGCGCTGTGGTGGGCTGTCGAAGCGACGCAACATGAGGTTCAGACCGGCGCCGCCGGAGGCCGATCTGGCCGGCGCCTCGAATTGACCACACCGATTTTTTACATTCGACCCTCTCGGGCGTGTGCGACGTATAGGAACCTTGGTCCGATTCTGTGCCCGTGGGCGGCGACTTCGACCACCGCGCGCGCGCAGTAGGTCACGCGTTCGCTCAGGACCGCGGGAAGCCGGTTTGGGAGAGTGCTGATCATCTCCAACGCTTCACGAGCGCCCATATCCGTAGCCCGAAGCTGCATTATTGGGCATGCAAGAATAAGTTTAACGGGATGAACATACTTGACAAAATAAGGGTTTTTCTTTACGGCAGGCCTCGAAACTGCAAGTCGTTGAAGGCAGCCTTTGTCATGTGCGGGCCCCAAGATACCCAGATTATTTTTATCGGCTCGAAGATTCCCGCCTCCACATGCGCCACCTCGGGTCGTCATTTCTATTTATCGTCGCATCTGTAATCTTCGAATATTGAATTGTAATTGCGCGGAATTGAGAGCTGGAGAAGTTGGTGGCCCGTATGAGCGTGAAAAAATTCGGGGGTTTCGGGCGCATCGTGTCCAGCGCAGTCTTCTGCGCTCTGCTTATTATGGGACCATCGGGTGCCAATGCGGCCTACCTTCTGCAGCCCGGCGATACCTTGGAATTCACGCTCGTTGGGTCGCCCGAACTTCGCCAGAAGATCGTCATTGATCCCGATGGCTATGTCAGCCTGCCTCTGATCGAGCCGGTCAAGGCGGGCGGCGTCAGTCTGAGGGACCTGAACCAGGTCGTTCGCAATATGTATGCGAACAAGGTGATCAGGCAAAGGATAACCGACGGCCGCACGATCACGACGATCGTGTCGCCGGAAGATGTTGCACTGGCTGTTTCAGAATTCAGGCCGATTTACTCGGTCGGCGATGTCGCTGCTCCTGGGGAGATAAAATATCGACCGGGTGTGACCGTGCGGCAGGTTATCGCGATGTCGGGCGGCTTGAACGCGATCAGCAGTAAGAAGGTCGACCCGTTACAGGTCCCCGTCTATCAAGCGAATCTCAAGTCCGCGATGAGCGAGTATATCGCTGCCATAGCCGATGTGTGGCGCGCCAACAGCGAACTGATGCGCGATCCGGCCGAGAAAGAAATTGAGGCCAGTGCATCGAAGCTGGGCATCGACGCCGCAACGCTGAGGAATTCCATCAAGACCGCTTCAGAACGCTTGCAGGCACAGCAGAGCGAGAATGTTCGGGAGAAGAATTATCTGCGCGCGGTGATCGATCAGACAGACAAGAGACTCTCCGCTCTGTCGGACCAGAAACAGCGCGAAGAAGAGGCCAGTCGTGACGACGCGAAGGATTACGATCGGCTCTCGTCGCTTCTCGAGAAAGGGACGACCAACGTTATCCGTGTGACGGACGCACGGCGGATTATGCTTTTGTCCGCAACAAGAATCCTGCAGACGGAAGCCGCGATCGCACAGGCGCGCCGCGACAAGGAAGAGTTGAAGCGCAAGCTTGACGGTTACGACGACGAACGGCGGTTGAAGGTCGTTGAAAGCCTGCAAAAGGCGACCCAGCTCGCCGCAGCGGCTAAGTCGCGAATCGAAGCCGCCCGCGTCCAGTTGCAAGGGTTGGGTACCCTGCGGGCGCGGGATAAAGATGGATCGCCTCTCCCGCCGATCATCAGCATCTACCGAGGGGGCGCCGGCGACGGGTCGAAGATCCACGCCGCGCTCGGCGACAACGTGATGCCAGGGGATACGGTCGAAGTGGAGATGTGCGTCGACGATGTCGCCTGCGGCGCGGGAGCTCTCCTGGCAAACAAGGCACAAAATTAGTAGCCCTGGCAACGCGATTTAAATTATGTGGATTGATTATGAATATCAGTGAGAACGATTTTTCGTTTGGCGTCACGCACCCGAAACTCCAGGCGGAGAAAGGCTCTTTACTGAGAGAGATCCGCACATTCATCAGCCGCTATCAGTTTATATTGTTTGTGCCGCCGTTTCTAACGACTGCTGCCGCGCTCCTCTATGTTCTATATCTTACCCCGCTTTATACGGCGTCCGCGACGGTTCTGCTCCAGAACCAGCGGGGCGGCATCTTCACACAGGAGGCAAATGGCGGCGTCCCCTATGATGTCGGCGAGATCGAAACGCAGATGGAGATCGCGCGATCGGAAAGTGTCGCGAAGGAAGTTGCCGCCAACATAGATGTTGATGCTGCGATCAAGGTTCTTCGGACACGCTCGAAAATCGACTCCTTGTTGGAGGGATTGCGAGAGATCGGCGGATCAGGCCCGACGGAAGAGCGGGATCCAAAGAATGCCGACGAGTTTCATGATAAGATCTCGACGTTGCAGGACGGTCTGAAGGTGTATAGGCCGGGCCTGTCCTATACATTGAACATTTTGTACACGGCGCCCGACGCGAAATTGGCGTCGCGTCTCACGAACGCTTTCGCACAGGCGTACATCTCGGTTCAGCGGCAGGCGCGCTACGATGTCCTGCGGCGTGCGAACGCGTGGATCGAGGAACGCTCCCTCGAGCTGAAGTCGCGGGCCGAGGAGGCGACCAAGAAATTGGAGTATTTCCGGTCTGAGGAGCTCCAAACTGTCGGGCGTCAGAAGGACGAGACCGGAACACAGAAGGAAGAAACCAACGTTCAGAGGGTCGAGAATCGTCGCATCCAGCTTGTCCAATTGGAGGCGATGGCGAAGTCCTTCCAGGAAGCGTATGAAAGTTTCATACGCCGGTCGGCCGAAACGACTCAACAGCTCACGGCGCCGGGGCCCGATGCGGTCATCATCAACGAGGCCTTCGCTCCGAAATCTCCAAGCTTCCCGAGAAAGAAACTCATCGTTTTGGGGGCTATGATGGTCGGCTTGGCCCTCGGCGTCCTTCTGTCTTTGGCCTACCGGACCTTCTCGGCGGAGCGGTAGGTTGAGGCTGCGCTGAGAGCGGCAGGTCTCTGGGCGCGAAAACCTTCGTGCATCCATCGACGTGGCGCGCGCGTGTGTGAGGGCGATTGGATCGGGTGACCCTGCCGGTGAGCCCGGTCATCATGGGGTTCATGACTCTAGCACGAGCGGCGGCCTCGCTCGGACAAGTCGGCGCAGTCATTCTGGGCGGATGGCTGGCAGTTGACGAACGTCGCGCGGCGCTGCCTCACGCGATCTGAGGCCAAGGTGCGGGGCGACCGGCGGGTGATCGCTGGCCACGCTCACGTGCCTGACCGGAGCGGTCGCCGGTTGGACGCGCATCCCAATCTCTGGCCGGAAGACCGCTCCGCGCAACCGTCTCCTCTGACCGGTGGCCAGTGGGGCCTGGCTGTCCTGTCCGAGACGCTCGCTTAAGCCGACAACGTGTCATCCCGAACGCCGATCGACCGAACGGCCGTGACGGGCCATCGCTGCGGCGTTGGGCGCAACGTATCGATCTGTCCCGACATGGCGTCGGTCCTGCTGCGCCGTGACTGTCACCCGGACCACCGCCCGGAGCTTGGCCATGGCGGCGGGGGCTTGAGGCCACGGCTCGTCGAAGCGGCTGACGAGTCGTCCCGCGATGATGCAGATGATCAGGTCGGTATGGTCGGCCTGAAGGTCGATGCCGCCGCGCCTGCGGGTTCCGACGAGCGGGACGAGCCGAGCCCGAGGCTCCGTCCCCTGCCCGCTCCGTGCAGAGTGCTGGGGACACCGTGCGATCGTGAGAAGCTCAGAACATGTCTCACATCCGGTCACGTCGGCCCGCGCCGTGCGGCAGCCCGCGGCGGGCTCCCGCATCGGTTGACCTGCGGTGCCGGTCTGAGGTCGAGCGTCGGCGCATCGCGGCTGGTCGAGGGAGCGTGGTGCGCGAGCGTCGGCTCTCGCATCGAAACGGCACGAACTCGCAGCACCTGCTCGCCGCGCCGCGATAGAGGCTCGCGCCAGTGCTGCTCGCGCGGATCGGAGATCTTTGCCTCGCGCGCCGATGTGAAACTGTCGCCGCGTGCCGCCCGCAATGTCATCGGCCACCGCCTCAGCACCCCCTGCTCTCGGCGTGGCTTCTGTCCGCGTGGCAACTCCTCCGGCTTCCGCGAATCCATCCACCCCGTCTGTCGCCAGGCGTTCAGGTCATGATGACGCAGCGGGGCGGGCGATCATGCCCAGAGCGCTCCACGGCGCAACCGGTGGCGTGAGTTGCCTCGACCGGTGGATGGCGGTGTCCCCCTTCGTGACAGAGCGGTTGGTAAATGATTTGCTAACATCCGATACGCGGCGCTTGGACACCGCACCGGAGGGCGCTGCCGTTGAACGAGGACGATCCGCAAGGCCTTTTTGACCCACTCTGGTACGATCGAGCTGAGCCCGAGGCACCCGCAAGCCTGGCCCTGAACGCCGCAGCCTTCCTGTTGCTGTTGCTGATGATCGGGGCCGGGATCGCCGTACGCGTCTACTGGCTTCCCGATACGATGTGGTGCTGGTCCGCCCGTTTCATCGCTCGCGGACGGCGAGCAAGGAACGGGCGCTCCTGAACGCAGCCGCGCCCATCACGTGCGGCTGACGCATCTTCAGCCCGCTCGCGACAGGTCCGGAGCTGCTCAGCTGGTTTCGCCGCGGGAACGCGCGACTCGATCCCCTCATCCACCATGAGCGGGGCCGTGCGGCACAGGTGCCAGACTTGGACGAATCCAGCTACGAAGGCTGGGCGGATCAAAGCGGCGCAGTGAGTGGCCGCAACGTCTCAGCGAGACAGGCGCGCGTACGGCCGCCCGAAAGCTTGGCGTTGGCTCGGATTGGAGCGCAATTTCACCATTCGAAATCTCGACTGCGGCAGGCAAGCCGGGCCTCATGCCACCGGTTCGGCGACCTGAGCCGTCCTGCAATCGGCGCCGCCAGTCGGCACGATGCGCTGAGGCCGCGCGGCCTTGGTGCGGTCACATCATGCGGCCATGACGGTGGCCCGCGGCAGATCGAGGCCAACGCGGCCAGGAAACGTAGGCGTCAACATCGCTCCGCCGATCTGTTCCTCGGCGCTGCCTGACCGGTCGATGGCCGGGCTCGCAGCGATGGGATAGGTCTGCCCCATCAAACCGGCCTGCTAAGTATTCGAACCTGCCCCGACACGATGCTGCGGCCCATGCGCCGCGTTCCCGCCGCCGAGAGAGGATTCTCCGCGAGCGGTCGGGTCGACGCGGAAACGGCTGCGACAGCAGGACCGACCGCATCCTGGCCTTGAGCCCCGACGGTGCAACCGGCGCGTCCCGACTTGGAGACGGGATTGCCAGATATCCCGGAGTACAACCGGTACAACTCAAAGTCGAAAAGCTCATGAGCGGGCGCGTTCATATCGGCTTTGTGATCTCAACTCTCTGGGTGCCTGCAAAAAGCCGTGACGGGGGACGGATTTTGTTGAAACGGTTTCGGGGTGTCAGCCGTTCATGGGGGAGCTATGCAGGATTTTAGGTGACGGCGGCGGTCAGGCGGCGCGGTGATCT
>CAXDNE010000383.1:0-6080 GCA_963990595.1 uncultured Methylobacterium sp. | reverse complement strand
CCCAGATCACCGCGCCGCCTGACCGCCGCCGTCACCTAAAATCCTGCATAGCTCACCGAGGAGCCTGCCATGGCTGACCAGAGCCGGGGCCTAATTGAGGTCCGCGACTTCTGCTTACGCTACGAGACGATCGAGGGCGCCGTCGAGGCTGTCTCGAACGTGTCCCTCACAGTGCAACCTGGTGAGTTCGTGTCGATCATCGGCCCGTCCGGCTGCGGAAAATCAACGCTGCTCAACGCGCTGGCAGGGTTCCTGAGGCCCTCATCGGGAGAGGTGACCGTCGATGGCGAGGCGATCTCGGGGCCGAGTGCAGACCGCGGAATGATCTTCCAGCAATACTCCTTGTTTCCCTGGAGAACAGTTCGGGAAAACGTCGAGTTTGGCTTGAAGATGAAGGGCATCCGGCGCGGCGAGCGCGAGCGCCAAGCACGTACGCTACTCGGACTCGCCGGCCTTACGCCATTCGAGAATCAATATCCCGACCGGCTGTCGGGCGGGATGAAGCAGCGCGTTGGTATCGTGCGTGCACTGGCCACGAGCCCGCGTATCCTCCTGCTCGACGAGCCGTTCGGCGCTCTCGACGCGCAGACCCGGCTGATTATGCAGCAGATCCTCACGAACATGTGGCAGCGACTCAAAATTTCGGTGCTGTTCGTCACTCACGACATCGATGAGGCGATTTTCCTCTCTGACCGCGTCTACGTGATGACCGCGCGTCCTGGGTGCATCAAGGCTGAGGTCGCGGTGCCGCTGGCCCGTCCCAGACTGCCGGCCATGACATTGTCCTCAGAGTTCCTGGGCCTACGCCGCGGATTGATGTCGCTGATCCGGGAGGAGAGCATCCGTGCGATGGGTGGCGAGGTTAGCGCCGAGGCGATGAAGGGCCTCGCGATTGATCTTGAAGGCCAGACTCTCGCCAAGGTGCTCTGAGCGCGACGCCGGATCTCATCCTGTAAAAAGGTCGGCCGCTGTCGCGCCTATCAGTACGACGTCGAAAATCAATTCCTACAAGGCTAAGCGATGACTTACGTTGTCACTGAAAACTGCATTCGGTGCAAGTACACCGACTGCGTCGAGGTATGTCCAGTAGACTGCTTCTACGTAGGAGAAACTATGCTTGTAATTAATCCCGACGAGTGTATCGACTGTGGTGTTTGCGAGCCGGAATGCCCAGCAGAGGCAATTAAGCCAGACGCCGAACCGGGAATGGAGGGATGGAAAACTTTCAATGCCAAGTATGCGGCGCTCTGGCCCAACATATCCGCGCGCACTGAGCCGCTTGCGGATGCTGGCATCTGGGACGGCCGACCAGATAAGCTTGTAGCTGCGTTCGGTGACGCCGACCCAGCCGCTGCCTGATCACGCTTTCGTCGAAAGGCAAGAGCAATGAGCAAGTTCTACGAGGAGCGCGTCCTGTCGGTCCATCACTGGACCGACAGCCTGTTCTCGTTCCGCACCACCCGCGATCCGGCATTCCGCTTCCGCAACGGCGAATTCACCATGATCGGCCTGGAGGTCGAGGGCCGGCCGCTTCTGCGCGCCTACTCAGTGGTCTCGGCCAATTACGAGGAGGAGTTGGAGTTCTTCTCGATCAAGGTCCAGGACGGCCCGCTGACCTCGAAGCTGCAGCACCTGAAGGTCGGCGACCCGATCATCGTCGGCAAGAAGCCGACCGGCACGCTGGTGCTCGATAACCTGCTGCCGGGCCGCAACCTGTACCTGCTGGGCACCGGCACCGGGCTGGCGCCGTTCCTGTCGATCATCAAGGATCTCGAGGCCTACGACCGGTTCGAGAAGGTCGTGCTGGTCCACGGCTGCCGTCAGGTGCAGGAGCTGGCCTACGGCGAGACCATCACCGAGACGCTGCCGCGCCACGAATTCCTGGGCGAGATGATCTCGAACCAGCTGATCTACTACCCGACCGTGACGCGCGAGCCATTCCGCAACCGCGGCCGGATCACCGACCTGATGGTCTCGGGCAAGCTGTTCGAGGATGTCGGCCTGCCGCCGATGTCGATCGAGAACGACCGCTTCATGCTCTGCGGCAGCCCCGACATGATCCGCGACACCCGCGAGCTTCTGACCTCGCGCGGCTACGAGGAGGGCAACCACGGCGAGGCCGCCCACTACGTCATCGAGAAAGCCTTCGTCGAGAAGTAGGGAGGGCGGACCTCGTGCGATCTATCCGCGTAAACCGCACGCATGCTGGGCGCCTGTTCATGATCGCCACGGCAATCGGTTGGGGCCTTAATTGGCCGGTGCTCAAAATGGTACTGCAGGATTGGCCGCCGCTGTTTGCGCGCGGGGTTGCAGGGCTGGTCGCGTCCTTGGGACTAGGCCTCTTGGCCTATCAGCGCGGCGAGGACCTCACGGTTCCGCGCACGCTGTTTGCGCGAGTCTGTCTCGCGGCCGGGATGAACGTCTTCGCCTGGATGGGCTTCACAGGCCTGTCACTGAGATGGCTCACCGTTCCGGAAGGTGCCTTGCTGGCTTATTCGATGCCTGTGTGGGCAGTGCTGCTCGACTGGTTGCTATGGGGCAGGCGTCCGGATCTGCGCGGATTTATTGCTCTCGCTCTTGGGCTTCTCGGGATTTACGTTCTGGTAGACAGTTTCGGAACCTTGCAGCTTCTCCACAAGGCGCCAGGTATCGCTCTCGCTTTGTCTGCCGCCGTTCTGTTCGCGCTAAGTACGATCCTAGATCGCACGCCAATCGATTTGCCGCCGATCGCTCTTATCGCATGGCAAGTTGGGCTAGGTTGCCTAGCGATGACGCTGATCAGTCTTCTCACGGAAACGCCCGACATAACGTGCATCAGCCTACGAAGCTTGGCCGGTATCAGCTACATGGCGGTCGGACCTCTCGCATTGTGTTATCTCAGTTGGCAGGCGGCCCTACGCCGGCTGCCAATTAATATGGCGACGACAGGAATGCTGCTCGTGCCGATTATTGGCTCAGTTGCCGCTTCACTCATATTCAGCGAAACAATCGAGTCCCGTCAGATACTTGCATTTGCGCTGACAATGAGTGGCGTTGGTCTGGCGCTACTGAGGAGGGTTGCATTAAGTGACCGTATAGTCGTTGATTCGTCTGTTTAGTTTTTGAGCTGTCGTTAACATGATATTGAATGAATTCGAACTTAGGTGCTGATATGCGTCATTGTATGTTATAAACCTTTATATAACGGTCGTTTGTTTCGGATCTATCAGTGGTTAGGTGAGCTATTCCGATATAGTTTTGGTAACGAATTGAATAATGATGGAAATTTCTGGAGGAGTGTTGATCGAATGAGGTATGACGGTGCTCGATAGGAGAGAGCTACTAAGGTGCATTGGCGTGGCCGCCATCGTAAGTTCCGATGGCCTGACGCCACTGCGGCCCGCCCGGGCCGAGGAGGACGCGCATCTGCCCTTCGGCAACGGCGAGCGCCCCCTCGTCGCCTATCCGGGCAAGCGGCCGCTGCTGCAGACCACCGCCCGGCCGCCGCAGTTGGAGACGCCGTTCGCGGTCTTCGACGAGGGCGCGATCACGCCGAACGACGCCTTCTTCGTCCGTTACCACCTCGCCGACATCCCCCTGGAGATCGACCCCGAGGCGTTCCGGCTGACCGTGGGCGGCCACGTCGAGAGGCCCGTCGCGCTGTCGCTGGCGGAGCTGAAGGCGCTGCCGGGCCGGACCGCGATCGTCGCGGTCAACCAGTGCTCAGGCAATTCCCGCGGCTACTTCGAGCCGCGCATGGCCGGCGGCCAGCTCGCCAACGGCGCCATGGGCTGCGCCCGCTGGACCGGCGTGCCGCTCAAGAGCGTGCTCGACAAGGCCGGCGTGAGGGCAGGGGCCGTGCAGGTCTCCTTCGAGGGTCTCGACCGGCCGGTCCTGCCCGAGACGCCGGACTTCGCCAAGGCGCTCACCCTCGACCAAGCCGGCGACGATCAGGTGCTGCTGGCCTGGGGCATGAACGGCGCGGATCTGCCCTGGCTCAACGGCTACCCGCTTCGCCTTGTGGTGCCGGGCTATTACGGGACCTACTGGGTCAAGCACCTCGACACGGTCACGGTGCTGGACAAGCCCTTCGAGGGCTTCTTCATGAAGACCGCCTACCGCATCCCCGACAACCCTTGCGCCTGCACGGAGCCCGGTCAGGCGGCCGCCGCCACGGTGCCGATCGGGCGCCTCAACGTCCGGTCATTCCTCACGAACCTGATCGACGGCGCGCGCGTGGCCGCCGGGCCGGTCTCCCTGCGCGGCATCGCCTTCGACGGCGGCTCCGGCATCAAGGCCGTGGCGGTCTCCACCGATGACGGCGCCACATGGACCCAGGCCACCCTCGGCCAGGATCTCGGCCCCTACGCATTCCGGACCTGGTCGGTCGCGACCGCGCTCACGCCCGGTGCACACGCCATCCGGGTGCGGGCCACCGCCAATGACGGCAGCACCCAGCCGATGGAATCGCACTGGAACCCGTCCGGCTACATGCGCAACGGCGTCGAGACCACCCGGGTGCAGGCGGCATGAGGGCGAACGGGAGGACTGAGGGGATGCGTGCGCTTACGCTTGGCGCAATGCTCGCGGGCCTGACGGCCGGCACGGCCTGGGGCGCACCGCAGACCTACACGGTTCCGGACCCGACCGCTCAGCTGCGGCCGCCGAAGGAGAGCAGCCTCACCGCGGGCTACGAGGCAGCCCAGGCTAATTGTCAGACCTGCCACTCGGTGGACTACATCGCCACGCAGCCGCCAGGCCGCGGGAACGCGTTCTGGGATGGGGAGGTGGCCAAGATGATCAAGGCCTATCACTCCCCAATCGAACAGGCCGATGCGGGCGCGATCGCTGCCTATCTGGCAGGAACGTATTGAGGGGTCTGACCGACGGCCCGACCGGACGCGCTCGCGCGGCTTCAGCGCAGCGCGAGCGCCTGCGCCGCGTGCGAGGCGACGGAGTCCACCATCGGTGGATTGTGGCCATGAAATCGAGTCGGCAGGATGATGGGGCAAGGGTTCAGTAAGCGCCATGATCGATGCGGCACGCTGTACGCTCCTCCCTGAGTGGCAGAGACGAACAGGGATGCGCCATGCCGTCAGCAATTAGCTCATCGACCAAGGTGCGCGACCCAAACGTAAGTTGTCGTTGTTAAGTTTAGAATTAATCTGAACGGCTACGCCAGTCGACAATCAAGCCTTCCTGACAGAGCCCCATTTCAGCCTCTTTCGATGCGGCGAACGTTCTCGGACATGGGCGGCTACGGTAATCTTGGAGCAACCAGCGTGAGCCTCGAAGCTCCTTCCGAGGCGGGCTCAGCGACCCTCACCTGTGTGACAGCTGGCCCCAAACCATATAGCAGGTCCGACTCGGGTACATCGGTCCTGCCCGGCATCGGCCTGTGCGCGGCGATCACCACCGTGGCGATGGCCGCGCAGGCGCTGGAGGAGCGCGTCGCCGGCCATCCCTACGTCGAGGCCCTGGTTCTGGCGATCCTGATCGGCATCGCGGTGCGGACTGCCTGGACGCCCCCGGCGCGGTTCCGGACCGGCATCGCCTTCTCGGCCAAGCAGCTCCTCGAAGTCGCGGTCGTCCTGCTGGGTGCGTCCCTGAGCCTCGGGGCGATCCTCGCCTCCGGCCCGGCCCTGCTCGCCGGCATCGTCGCCACCGTGGTTCTCGGCATCGCCGCCAGCGTGACGATCTGCCGGGCGCTCGGCCTGCCGGCCCGGATGGCAATCCTGGTGGCCTGCGGCAACGCCATCTGCGGCAACTCGGCGATCGCCGCGGTGGCGCCCGTCATCGGGGCTGAGCCGAAGGACATCGCCGCCGCCATCGCGTTCACGGCGGTGCTCGGCGTGCTGATGGTGCTCGCGCTTCCGCTGTTCGTCCCGCTCACCGGCATAAACGACAGCCAGTACGGGGTTCTGGCGGGGCTGACCGTCTACGCCGTGCCGCAGGTGCTGGCCGCGACCGTGCCGGTGAGCCTGCTGTCGACGCAGATCGGCACCCTGGTGAAGCTCGTGCGCGTGCTGATGCTCGGCCCGGTGGTGGTGGCGTTCTCGCTGATCGCGCCCCGCCTGCCACCGGCGGCGGGCACCCCGGCG
>CAXDNE010000382.1:0-6095 GCA_963990595.1 uncultured Methylobacterium sp. | reverse complement strand
CGCGCGGCCAGGCGGGCGTGGAAGTCGGCGCTGAGCGCGGCGAGGGTGACGCTGCCGAAGCGGTCCAGCAGCACCCGCTCGGCCTCGCAGAAACCGTCGTCGAGCGCCGCGTTCACGACCTGCTCGACGAGGCAGCCGGGCGCCTCGGTGCGGTTGCCGACGGCGAACAGGTCGGGCGAACCCAGGGCGACATGGATGTCGCGGAGGGTGATCCCGTGCAGGTCGCGCGCGAGGGTCCAGCCGCCCCCGTGCCCGCGCACGGACCGGACGAAGCCCGCCTCCCGGAGCCCTGCCATGGTCCGACGCACCACGGACGGATTGGTCTGCATGGCGGCGGCGAGCGCCTCGGAGGTGAGCGGTCGCGGCTCCTCCGCCATGTGCAGCAGCACGTGGAGGATGCCGGAAAGGCGGCTGTCGCGTCTCATGTGACAAGTGATGTTACATAAAACGGCGCGTCAATCGGGACGGCGCGCTGGTTTGCGACGGTCCGAGGAGGGGCATGGTGACGTCCTCTCGGGCTTGATGCGGCACGGAAGCGGACCGTCGCAAACCCGCCCGGAGCGGCCCTGCCGTTTCCGACCCGAGTCGGTCGCGGGGACCTTCGCCGTCGCATCCCCGAAGCGGCCATCGCAGAACGCCGCTCGCAGTCGGTCCGAGCGGCATTGCGGTCGGGCGGTGGCCCGCCCGACCGAAGAACGAACGCTCACGTGCGATTGTCGATCTCCGGCACACCGCTGCTCCGGTCGGCATACGCGGCGACGAAGGCCGGCCGAGCCTGCCAGCGCCGCCAGAAGGCATCGAGATGCTCGAAGCGCTCGTCGAGCGGAGTGGCGTTGACGGGGAACTTGGAGAACGCAATCGCCGTCGCCAACGTGATGTCGGAGAACGTCGGCTGATCGCCACCAAGCAGCCACGCGCGGCCGTCCGCGAGATGCCGGTCAACGAGACCGGCATGCGCCAGCGCCACCTTGCGGGAATGCTCGCCCCAGGCCGGGTTGCTAGTCAGTTCGAGCTTCGGGCCCAATCCCTGGTGCAGGACGTGGAAGGCGGTGACGATGGGATAGAGGATGTGCACCCACACCCGGTTGTCCCACATCTGATCGAGACCGCGCTCATGCGCCGTCGCCCCCATGATCTTTCGACCCTCAAACGTGTCGTCGAGGTAGCGGGCGATGGCGGAGGTCTCGCTGAGGTAGGAGCCGTCGGCGAGCGCAAGGGTCGGCGTCTCGCCCCAAGGGTTCATCTTCAGGTGCCTCCACCCCCGCTGCTCGCCCACCGGCGACATGTCGTAGACCGTCTCGTCGAAGCGGTCGGCGATGCCCTTCTCGTGCATGAAGATCCGCAGGCGCTGAGGGTTCGGGAACGCCGAGGGAGAGGTGAAAAGCTTGAGCTTGTCGGACATCGTCGTCTCGCTTTTCTGGGCTGTCTGTCTGTCATATGACAGATCCCTAATTAGGTCCGGTGACTTGTGCCGTCAATCCCTGTCTGCCATATGACAGGTGGAGGTTGGACATGGCGGCGACATCGAAGGGGAACGTGAGGGAGGCCATCCTCGTGGCCGCCAAGGAGGCGGCGATGGCCTACGGCTACGGCGGCCTCAACTTCCGCGACCTCGCGGAGACCGTCGGCGTCAAGGCGGCCAGCATCAACTACCACTTCGCCACCAAGGCCCAACTCGGCGAGGCGGTCGCCCGGCGCTACTGGGAAGACATCGCCCGCGATCTCGAAGCCATCTCGACGAATGCCCGAAGCCCGACCGAGGCGTTGCAGCGATACCCGAGCATCTTCCGGCTATCCCTGGAACGAGACAATCGCATGTGCCTGAGCAGCTTCATGGCGACGGAACGTGACGAGTTGCCCGAGCCGGTGCTGAAGGAGGTGCAAGCATTCGCCGACCTGAACACCGCGTGGCTCCGCGAGCATTTGGTCGCCGCCGAACTCGCCTCGCCGGCCGAGGCTGAGTTGAGGGCCCGCGCCGTTTATGCCGCTGTCGCCGGGGCGCAGATCATTGCCCGCAGCCGTTCGGACGTGAAACTGTTCGACGAGTTGATCGAAAGCTACCGCCGGATGGGCTTGCTCCCGAGCTAGCGGGGTTCTTCATCCGGAACTTACGAGTCCGGGCGCCTCCGCCGCATCCGATCCACGCCGAACGACCGGTTCAGCGCGTATCCCACCACGAAGCTCACCAGCGGTTTCCGGCCCCGGTCAGCGTCGACGACGCTGACCGGCCAGCGCCGGTCCGGTCATTCCCTACGCCTTTGCGGTGAGCGTCCCGTGGCGGACGCCGCGGGGCAGGTGGCCGAAGACCAGCAGGTTACCGACCAGCACAAGGCCGAGCCCGCCGCCCGCCACCGGGGTGACGCGGTAGCCTTCCGCGAAGACCGAGACCGTCAGGGCGACGACCGGGAACAACACGGTCATGTAGGCCGCCCGCTCGGGGCCGAGGCGGTGGACGACGGTCAGGTAGGCCGTGAAGCCGATGACCGACCCTGGGATGGCCAAGTACAGGAGCGACCCGACGTAGACCGGGGAAGCGTCGAACGTGAAGGCGGCTCCCTGCGCCACGGCCACGAGCGCCACGATGGCCGCCCCGTACAGCATGGCCCAGGCGTTCACCGAGGCGACCTGGAGGCCGTGGCGCTGGTTGCGGGCCGACACGAGGTTGCCGGCCGAGAAGAACCACGTGCCGAGCAGCGCCAAGCCGAGGCCGTAGGCGGTGTCGACGCTGAACCGCGCCCCCGCCAGCGTCTCGTAGGACAGCGAGGCGATCCCGAGCACGCCGAGCATCGCCCCGGACAGGACGCGCCCGTCCGGCCGGCGGCCGTGGACGACGCGGGCGTTCAAGATGTTGAAGACCGCAGCGGCCGAGAAGACCACCGAGACGATCCCGCTCGGGACGAAGGACGTGGCGGTGTAGAAGCACAGGAAGTTGCACGAGAACAGGCAGAGAGCCTGCAGCAGCACGAAGGGCTGGTGGCGGATCGGAATCGGACGGAGGCGGCGCGTGAGAACCAGCGCCGCGAACAGGACCACCCCGGCCAGCGCAAAGCGGTAGACGATGGACGCCTCTACCGGGACATGGCCGAGCTCGTTCTTGATGGCGATCCACGTCGTCCCCCAGATGAGGACGGTCAGCGCGTAGAGGAAGGCGGTCACGGTCGGTCCCTGCGGGGTCTCGGGGCGACTGGCAGATGACCCGAGGACGCCCCGCGGCGCTTTCCCGCGACGGTGGCGTCGTTGCCGGATCTTGGGGTTTTCTCCCGGGGCCGTTGCGCCGGCAGGGACCGGGGCGCATGGATGGGGCGTCGTTCCCTGGTTATCCGGTATGGAAGAGCCGTCGCCCCAAATCGCCCACGTCCTCGCCCGCACCGGCGCGCACCTCGCGCGGGCCGGAACGGTGGGGCGCGGCCTCTCGGTCGCCGAGTGGAGCAACCGCGACAACTACGCCCGCTACGACGGCCCCGGCCACCACACGGTCAGCGTCTACCTCGCCGGCGGCGAGGGTGTCGTGCGGGAGGACCGCGACCTGCGCGGCGGCGCCCACGACAACCTGTGCCTGCTGCCGGCCGCGCACGAGAGCCGCTGGCGGATCGTCGGTCCCTTGCGGATGTTCCACCTCTACGTCGACCCGGAGGAGCTCGCCCACCGGGCCGTGACAGCCTTCGACGTCGACCCGCGCCGCATCCGGCTGCACGACGCGACCTTCTGCGACGACGCGGCCCTGGCGGCGGTCGTGCGCGGCGCGGTGATGCCGCTCGACTGGGCCGAGCCGGGCGACCGCTCGGCGTCGGACGCCGCCTGCCACCTCCTGCTGCACGGCGTCCTGCGCCGGCACATCGACAAGGACCCGGGCGAGGTCCGCGCCGGCCTGTCCCCGTCGGCGCGGCGCCGGGTCATGGAGATGGTCGAGGCGCACCTGGACGAGGCGCTGACCCTCGACCGCCTCGCGGCCGAGGCGCGGCTCAGCACCTTCCACTTTGCCAAGATGTTCCGGATCAGCTTCGGCCTGCCGCCGCACCGCTACCTCGCGGCGCGGCGCATCGAGCGGGCCAAGATGCTGCTCCGGACCGGGCAGCCCCTCGGCGAGGTGGCGCTGGCCTGCGGTTACGGTTCGCAGAGCCACTTCAACCCCTCCTTCACGGCGGCCACCGACCGGACGCCCGGGGAATGGCGGCGCTGGTCGTAATCGGCACAGCGCCGATTCCGGTCAGCCCTTGCGGAGATGCGCCAGCAGGCGCTCGGCCGCCGGTCCGGACGAGGCCGGGTTCTGCCCGGTGATCAGCAGGCCGTCGGCAACGACGTAGGGCTCCCAGTCGCCGGCCTTCGAGAACCTGCCGCCGTTCCGCTTGAGCTCGTCCTCGACGAGGAACGGGACGACCTCGGTCAGGCCAACCGCCTCCTCCTCGGTGTTGGTGAAGCCCGTGACGTCCTTGCCATCGACCAGCGGCTTGCCGTCGGCCGCCTTCGTATGGCGCAGCACGCCGGGGGCATGGCAGACCAGGGTGACGGGCTTGTCGGCCCGGAGTGTCGTCTCGATCAGCCTGATCGAGGTGGCGTCCTCGGCGAGGTCCCAGAGCGGCCCGTGCCCGCCGGGATAGAACACCGCGTCGAACCCTTCGTGGCTGACGCTGTCGAGCCGGGCCGTGTCCGCCAGGACCGCGTTGGCCTCGGCGTCGGCCTCGAACCGCCGCGTCAGGTCGGTCTGGAAGTCCGGCTCGTTGCTCTTCGGGTCGAGGGGCGGCTTGCCGCCCTTGGGCGAGGCCAGGACCACCTCGGCGCCGGCATCCTTGAACACGTAGTAAGGCGCAGCGAGCTCCTCCAGCCAGAAGCCGGTCTTGCGGCCGGTGTCGCCGAGTTGGTCGTGCGAGGTCAGCACCATCAGGATCTTCATCGTCGTTCTCCGTGGTCGGTGGGGGGTGATTGTTCGAAGGGTTCGGGAGCGTCAGTTGTGCCGGGCCGCCATCCTGTCGGGGGAACGCTCCGCGCTGGCCTCGCGCGCCTGGGTGTCCTCGACCCTGACGGGCGTCGCGTCCACGGGGTGGACCATCGCCGGACCTGACATGCGGACGGCGCCGATGATCTCCAGGGTGATGCGCTCCTCGGCGGAGGCGGCGGTGCCGCCGAACAGGGCGGCCCCGAGCTCGGCGAGCAGCAGGTAGGGGGCGACGGTGTGAGTGGTTCGCGGGGTCATGGTCTTCTCCTAATTCGTCAATGAGTAGACTGGTCGTCTACAATTTCCGTACGCTCATGACGGACTTCGCCTTGGATGCGCCCGGTCAGGCTCGTTGCGGGTTCAGGATGCGCCGCGTCGTCCTCATCGCGGCGTCGAACGGTGCGTCGGTGCGCTCGATCTTCGCCATCAGGCTGGCACCGAGCCACAGGTGGTAAAGCGTCTCCGCCGTGTCGTGCGGCTCGCCGTCGACGGTCAGGGACCCCTCGGCGACGCCCGCCTCGATGGCGCCCGCCACGCGGTCGATGATCCCGGCGGTGCCGGCCTTGAGGGCGAGCCGCATCGGCTCGGACAGGTCCGAGACCTCGGCCGCCAGCTTCACCGCGAGGCACTTGCGCTGGTAGTCGATGCTGCCCTGCGTCGCCTGCCACTTGCGCCAGTAGTTCATCAAGCGCTCGGCGTGGCTGAGACCGGCCTCGGCGAGGGTGGCGTCGATGTCGGCGAGGTACTCCTCGAAGTAGTCGGCCAGGAGCGCCTCGCCGAAGGCCTCCTTCGAGCCGAAGTAGTGGTAGAACGAGCCCTTCGGGACCCCGGCCGCGGCCAGGATCTCGTTGAGCCCGACGCCGGAGAAACCCTTGGCGCCCACGATGCGGTGGGCGGTGTCGAGGATCCCTTGTCGTGTATCGGTGTTGCCGCTGACCTGTGCCATGACCCCGACATAGGCTGGATTAGACCGGTCGTCTAGTGGCGGTCGACGAATTATTTGAGGCCGTCGTCCTGTCCTCCTTCCGGAGCGAGCCTGATCAGGGAGCGAGTGCCGCTAGGGACACCGCGTGCTGGCTGCCCGATCCGATGGAGCCGTCGGCTCCCCGGGCCCGCTCCTGTCTCTTATACACATCTGACGCTGCCGACGAAGAGGATAGTG
>CAXDNE010000381.1:0-6110 GCA_963990595.1 uncultured Methylobacterium sp. | reverse complement strand
ACGACATTGCCTCTTGTCTCGTGGGCTCGGAGATGTGTATAAGAGACAGGGCTCGCGCTCGAGGAAGGCACCCCAGTGGACGCCCTGCACGTCGAGTTCCTTCAGAAGCATCAGGTTGAGCGGCAGCCGCGGGATGCCGCCGGCCGCGAAGCCGATGACCAGGAAGCGCCCGCGCCAGCCGAGCGCCCGCAGGGCCGGCTCCGCGTAGTCGCCGCCGACCGCGTCGTAGATCACATCGACCCCGCCGCCGGAGATCCGGCGCAGCTCGTCCTTGAGGGTCGCCGGATCGTAGACCAGCGTGGCCTCGGCCCCGTGGGCGCGGGCGACCGCGAGCTTCTCCTCCGAGGAGGCGCAGGCGATCACCCGGGCGCCCATCAGCCGGCCGAGCTCCACCGCCGCGAGGCCGACGCCCCCCGAGGCGCCGAGGACGGCGAGCCACTCGCCGGGCCGCAGGCGCGCGCGGTTCGCCAGAGCGTGGAGCGACGTGCCGTAGGTGATGGTGAGACCGGCCGCCTGCTCGTCCGGACCCCCGTCCGGCACCGGCGTGAGCCGGGCGGCCTCGACGGCAATCCGCTCGGCGCAGCAGCCATGCCCGGCATGAACGATCACCCGATCGCCCACCGCGACGCCCGAGGTCCCCGCCCCCAGCGCCTCGACCACGCCGACGCCCTCGCCGCCGGGCGAGAACGGCAGGGGCGGCTTCACTTGGTAGCGGCCGGCCACGATCAGCGTGTCGAAGAAGTTCAGCGCCGCGAGCCGCATGCGCACCAGGGCCTGCCCGGGGCCCGGGACCGGATCGGGGCGCTCGACGATCTCCAGATGCTCCGGCCCGTCGAGCCTCGTGCACAGCAGCGCCCGCATGGCGTTTCGTCCTCCCGATCCGTTCGTCCTGTTCAGGACCGGACCGGGCGCGCGGTCAAGCCGTCCCGATCATCTCGCGGATGCGGCTCCCCAGCACCTCCACGACGAACGGCTTTGTGATCACCTGCATGCCGGGCTCGAGCTGCCCGTTGCCGAACACCGTCGTCTCCGCGTAGCCGGTGATGAACAGCACCTTCAGCCCGGGGCGCGTGACCCGGCCGGCCTCGGCCATCTGGCGCCCGTTCATGCCGCCGGGCAGCCCGACATCGGTCACCAGCAGGTCGATGCGCACGTCGGATTGCAGCACCTTGAGGCCGGCGCCGCTGTCGGCAGCCTCGATGGCCGTGTAGCCGAGATCCTCCAGAACCTCGGTGACCAGCATGCGCACGGTCGGTTCGTCGTCCACCACCAGCACGGTCTCGCCGGGGGCGGCCCGGGGCGGCGCTCCGATGGCGGCGTGGGGATCCTCCTCGGCGACGGCGCCGCGATGGCGGGGCAGGTAGAGGCAGACCGTCGTGCCCTGGCCGAGCTCCGAGTAGATCCGCACCTGGCCGCCGGATTGCTGCGCGAACCCGTAGATCATCGAGAGGCCGAGGCCGGTGCCCTGCCCCAGCGGCTTCGTGGTGAAGAACGGCTCGAACACCTTGCCGACGATCTCGGGCGGCATGCCGATGCCGGTATCGGTGACGCAGAGGGAGAGGTACTGCCCCGGCGGCATGTCGTGGCGCCGGGCGGCGCGCTCGTCGAGCCAGGCATTGGCGGTCTCGATGATGATCCTCCCGCCCTCCGGCATCGCGTCCCGGGCGTTGATGCACAGGTTGAGGAGCGCGTTCTCGAGCTGGGGCGGATCGACCAGGGCCGGCCACAGGCCCGGGGCGCCCGCCACCTCCACGATCACGGCGGGGCCCACGGTGCGCCGGATCAGCTCCTCCATGCCGGCCACCAGCCGGTTCACGTCGGTAGGCTTCGGATCGAGGGTCTGCCGGCGCGAGAAGGCGAGCAGCCGGTGCGTCAGGGCGGCGGCCCGCTTGGACGCCCCCTGCGCGGCGTTGATGTAGCGGTCCACATCCATCATGCGGCCCTGGCTCAGCCGGGTCTGCATGAGTTCCAGCGAGCCCGAGATGCCGGCCAGCAGGTTGTTGAAGTCGTGGGCGATGCCGCCGGTGAGCTGGCCGACCGCCTCCATCTTCTGGGACTGGCGCAACGCCTCCTCGGCCGCCGCCAGAGCGTCGGCCCGCTCGCGCTCGGCGGTGAAATCGCGCCCGACCGCGTTGATGACCCCCTCGCCCGGTCGGGCCGCCCAGCTGATCCAGCGGAAGCTCCCGTCCCGGTGGCGGTAGCGGTTGTCGAATCGCGCGAGGCTCGTGCCCGCAGCGAGTTGCCGCGCCCCCTCCATGGTCCGAGCGAGGTCGTCCGGATGGACGAGGTCCATCAGGCTCCGGCCGACGAGCTCGTCCGCCCGCCAGCCCAGCACCTCCGTCCAGGCCGGGTTCACCGCCGTGATCGTGCCGTCGAACAGGCTGCGCAGCATCATGTCGGACGAGAGCGTCCAGAGGGCGTTGCGGTCCGCGGTGCGCTCCTCGACCTGCTGGGCCAGTGAGGCGTTGAGGTCGCGCAGCTCCGCGAGCGCCGTCTCGAGCCGGGCCTGGCTCTCCTTGAGGGCGGCGTCGGCCATCACCCGGCCGGTGGTCTCGTTGGTGAGGATGAACAGCCCGGCGACCCGGCCCGCGGCATCGAGGACCCGCGAATACGAGAAGGTCCACCACGTCTCCCGGGCGCCCCGGTCGGTGTCGAGGTGCCAGGGCAGGTCGACGAAGCGCTCCGCCCGGCCCTCCAGGGCGGCATCGATGATCGGCTTGGCCTGCGCCCAGGCATCGGCCCAGACCTCATCGAACCGCGCGCCCATGGCCCAGGGCAGCCGCGGCCCGAGCAGCGGAAAGTAGGTGTCGTTGAAGAAGAAATGGAGATCCGGGCCCCAGGCGAGGATCATCGATTCCGGAGAGTTCAGGACGAGCGAGAGCGCCGCCCGGAACTCCGCCGGCCAGGTTTCCGGGGGACCGAGCGGGTGGCCGGACCAGTCGCGCGCGCGGATCATCCGCGCGGCTTCGCCGCCGCCGGCGAGGAAGGAAAGGGGGTCGGTCACAGGGACGCGTTCGCGGCGCTAGGAACCGGGCCGCCCAGAGCCGCACCTGCCCCCATTGGGTTGGACTAACCTTCTAAGTCCTTGTTCTGACGCGCGTCCTGATGCCGAGGCGGAAATGTCTTCGGCGACGATCGCTGTAGACGAGACGGACTTAGGCATGGCGATCAATTCGGTTTTAGCCTGATCTGGATAAGCGTGACGGCAACGGCTCGTTCGGGCGGTCGATGATGTCGGTCAGACCGTGTCTACAACAGGAGACTAAAGCTCAAGCCCGGCAGCGCCAATCGCCCGCGCCCGCTCGCACGGACCGGCTCGTCCACCGCCCCCCAGGGATGACGCGGTGTTTACGATGACATTCCTATGGCAGGTGCGCGGCTCGGATACGCAGACCGGCCATGCAGACAGTGATCCGAGCCTCGGGGACGTGATGGCTTCGGGAACGCAAGCGTTGCCCATAGAGCCTCCCTCGCCGCAATACCGGCCGGTCACCGAAAATACGCACCCCCACGCTACCATTTCCAAGACTATGACAGTCAGCGTGGAGCGATCGGAAGAACCGCGGCATAATTATACGTAATATTTTATAAATAAATCCAGATGAGGCAGCAATGACGATTACAAAACCGATGGCGCAATATGGAGCGCGCCTCAGCCTCAGAATCGCCCAATAGATAGCCGACTTCGCGGCGTTCATACGCGATCATGCGAGCGAGGACGAATACGAACGCTACAAGCCCTTGATCGCGGAGGGCATATACAAAGTGCATGTGGCCTTACTCGATACGGCGATCGACGATTTTCCAGAGATCAGCGAAGAGATCGAAGCAGATCTCGATCGGTATGGTCGTTACCGGTGAGGTGACGCAGCATATGACATGCGCCGGGGCGTGACACCGTCTCCGGCTGGTGGCTTCGGCATGCCGTCGTTGCGGGCGGCGCGAAGCCATCCGCGGGCGCCACGTTACCGATAGCGCACCTCCGGATCGCTACGCTCGCGCGGACGGATGGATGCGAGCCGGAGCCAATCCATCCCCGATTACCGGGACGCTGCGCGCCGCCTCACCGGCAGCGGCCACGCCCCATGTTCACCCGGCCCTTCCTCAATGCGCCTCCTGCCAGTTCCCGGCGGCCTTGGCCTCGACCACCAGCGGCACCTTCAGCGTCAGGGCCGGCGCGGGCGCCTCCTCCATCACCGAGGCGATCACCGGGATCGTCGCCTCCACCTCGTCCTCGGAGGCCTCGAAGACCAGCTCGTCGTGCACCTGCAGCAGCATGCGCGCCTTGAGCCGCTTGGCGGCGAGCGCCGCCTCCATCCGGGCCATGGCCCGGCGGATGATGTCGGCCGCGGATCCCTGGATCGGCGCGTTGATCGCCTGCCGCTCGACGCTGGCGCGCTCGGACGGGTTGTTGGAGCGGATCTGCGGGTAATGGCAGACGCGGCCGAACAGGGTCGTCACGAAGCCCTTGTCGCGGCAGCTCTTCTTGGTGGTCTCGATGTAGTCGCGGATGCCCGGGAACTGCTCGAAATACTGCTTGATGAAGGCCGAGGCCTCCTCGCGGCCGATGCCGAGCCGGTCGGCGAGCCCGAAGGCCGAGATGCCGTAGATGATGCCGAAATTGATGGTCTTGGCCCGGCGCCGCAGGTCTGGCGTCATCGCCTTGAGCGGCACGCCGAACATCGCACTCGCGGTGGCCGCATGGATGTCGATCCCGTCCTCGAACGCCTTCCGGAGCTCCGGGATGTCGGCCATGTGGGCGAGCAGCCGCAATTCGATCTGGGAATAGTCCGCCGAGATCAGCCGGTTGCCGGGCGCGGCCACGAAGGCCCGGCGGATGCGCCGGCCCTCCTCGGTGCGGATCGGGATGTTCTGCAGGTTCGGCTCGGAGGAGGACAGCCGACCCGTGGTGGTGGCCGCCAGCGAGAACGAGGTGTGCACCCGCGCGGTGTCACGGTCGGCATGGGCCTGGAGCGCGTCCGTGTAGGTGGATTTGAGCTTCGAGAGCTGCCGCCATTCCAGGATCTTCTTCGGCAGCTCGTGCCCGGCCTGGGCCAGTTCCTCCAGCAGGGTGGCGGGCGTCGCCCACTGGCCGGAGGGCGTCTTCTTGGCCCCCGGCAGCCCCATCTTGCCGAACAGGATGTCGCCGATCTGCTTCGGCGAGCCCACCGAGAATTTCTCCCCGGCATCCTCCTGGATCTCCTCCTCCAGGCGCACGAGGATCTGCGAGAAATCTCCCGAGAGGCGGCTCAGCATGTCCCGGTCGACCCGGATGCCGCGCTGCTCCATCCGGGCGATCACCGGCAGCAGGGGCCGCTCCAGGGTCTCGTAGACGGCGACCCGGTGCTCGGCCACGAGGCGCGGCTTCATCATCCGCCACAGGCGCAGGGTCACGTCCGCGTCCTCGGCCGCGTAGGCGGTGGCCTTGTCGATGGCGACCCGGTCGAACGTCACCTTGTTGCGGCCGGTGCCGGCCACGTCCGAGAAGGTGATCGGCTGGTGGCCGAGATGGCGGCGGGCGAGCTCGTCCATGCCGTGGCCGCCCTTGCCGGCGTCGAGCACGTAGGAAATCAGCATCGTGTCATCGAAGGGCGCGATCTCGATGCCGTAGCGGGCGAGCACGACCCAATCGTATTTGAGGTTCTGGCCGACCTTCAGGACGCCCGGGTTCTCCAGGAGCGGCTTCAGCCGACTGAGCGCCTCCTTCAGCGGGATCTGGCCCGGCACCGGCTCGGCCACGTCGGAGGACGTGGCGCCCTCGCCGAACAGATCGGTGGCGTCGGCCTGCACCTTGGCGGCCTGGACGTGAGCGAGCGGGATGTAGCAGGCCCGGCCGGTCGCCACCGCCAGCGAGACACCGACGAGGCCCGCCTTGTGGGCATCGAGCGCGTCGGTCTCGGTGTCGACCGCCACCACCCCGGCCTCCTCGGCCTCGGCGATCCAGGCGGCGAGCTGCTCCAGGGACGCGACGGTCTCGTAGGCGGCCGTGTCGAAGGGCGCCACCGCCTCGGGGGGCCGGGGCGCCGCGGGGGGGTATTAACAACGGACGCTGGCGCACAGAAGGAGAGTGTTGATAAGACTTATGCTGATTTCGGAATTGGTGTAGGACT
>CAXDNE010000380.1:0-6111 GCA_963990595.1 uncultured Methylobacterium sp. | reverse complement strand
ATTGCCTCTTGTCTCGTGGGCTCGGAGATGTGTATAAGAGACAGCTCCAGAGGACGCTGCGATCCCCGGAGCCCTCCTTCGCGGCCCGTCTCGCGGTCACCTCCGGATGAGGCGATGGCTGGGAGGCGCGTTCGCCCCGCCTCAGCCGTTGCGGAACGTGTAGCTGTAGCCGTTCAGCGCCGGCGCGCCGCCGAGATGGGCGTAGAGCACCTTCGAGCCCTTCGGGAAGAAGCCCTTCTTCACGAGGTCGATCATGCCCTGCATCGACTTCCCCTCGTAGACCGGGTCGGTGATCATCCCCTCGAGCCGGGCCGAGAGCCGGATCGCCTCCACGGTTTCCTTGGAGGGCACGCCGTAGACCGGGTAGGCGTAATCTTCGTTGAGCACCACGTCGTCGGCGACGATGTCGCCCGCGCCGATCAAAGCGGCGGTGTTCTGGGCGATGTCGAGGACCTGGGCCTTGGTCTGGGCCGGGGTGCAGGAGGCGTCGATGCCGATGACGTTGCGGGCGCGCCCGTCGGCGGAGAAGCCCACCAGCATGCCGGCATGGGTCGAGCCCGTCACCGTGCAGACCACCACGTAGTCGAAGCGCAGGCCCATCTCGGCCTCCTGGCGGCGCACCTCCTCAGCGAAGCCGACATAGCCGAGGCCGCCATACTTGTGCACCGAGGCGCCGGCCGGGATCGCGTAGGGCTTGCCGCCCTCGGCCTCGACCTCGGCGAGCGCCCGCTTCCACGAATCGCGGATGCCGATGTCGAACCCGTCATCCACGAGCTGCGTCTGCGCCCCCATGATCCGCGACAGGAGGATGTTGCCGACCCGGTCGTAGACCGCGTCCTCGTGCGGCACCCAGGCCTCCTGGATCAGACGGCACTTCATGCCGAGCTTCGCCGCCACCGCGGCGACCATGCGGGTGTGGTTCGACTGGACGCCGCCGATCGACACCAGCGTGTCGGCGCCGCTCTTGATCGCGTCCGGCACGATGTATTCGAGCTTGCGCAGCTTGTTGCCGCCATAGGCGAGGCCGGAATTGCAGTCCTCGCGCTTGGCGTAGAGCTCCACCTCCCCGCCGAGATGCGCGGTGAGCCGCTTGAGCGGCTCGATCGGCGTCGGGCCGAAGGTCAGGGGATAGCGCTCGAATTTGTCCAGCATCGGGTCTCTCCGGGTCGCGGGATGCGTTCGGGACCGGTCTCCGGCCGAACGCATCGAAGCGGGGTGTCCGGGCCGCGGCCGAGCCGGCGCGTTCCCGAAGCACAGCGGCAACCTAGCCGAATCGGCCTGAAAGGTGCTCTCGAATTTCGGCGCTTGGGGTTCGTGATTGTGCGCTGCTAAACTCGAGGATGCGGCTTCATGCCGGTTCGGGCCGCGGGAATGAAAGAAACATCCATGTCAGAAGGGCTCGATCGGATCGACCAGAAGATCCTGCGTCTGCTGCAGGCGGACGGGCGCATGGCCAATGCCGAGATCGCCGAGCGGGTCGGCACCAGCGCGGCCACCTGCCACCGCCGGATCCAGCGCCTGTTCGCGGACGGGTTCGTGCGGGCGGTCCGGGCGCTGATCGACCCGATGCGGGTCGGGCGCGGCACCCTGGTCTTCGTGGGCGTCGTGCTCGACCGCTCCACCCCCGAGAGTTTCTCCGAATTCGAGGCCGCCGTGCGGGCGATCCCCGTGCTCCTCGACTGCCACCTCGTGGCCGGCGACTTCGACTACATGCTGAAGATCCGCGTCTCCGACATGGCCGATTTCAACCGACTCCACAGCGCCACGCTGATCGGCCTGCCGGGCGTGCGCCAGACCCGCACCTTCTTCGTGATGAAGGAGGTGATCGACAACGCGCCCCTCGACCTGTGAGCGTGTTTCGATCCGGTCTGTCCCACGTGCACCCGCATCCTGCGGTGCCCGCGTCAGCGGGCCTCGAAGGAGCCCTCCAGCCGGCCGCGCGATCCCTGGAGCCCGCCTTCGAGGCCTCCGCTGCGCTCCGGCACCTCAGGATGAGGGCGAGGATGGACGTGGCCGGCTGCTGGAACAGGCGCTGGCTCCCGCCTACCCCTCCCCGCGCCGCGCCTTCCGCAACGCCTCCCACCGTTCGAGGCGCTCGGCGAGCCGGGTCTCGTAGCCGCGCTCCGTGGGCGCGTAGAGGTGCTGGCGTCCCAGCGCGTCGGGCCAGTAATCCTGGCCCGAGAAGGCGTCCGGCTCGTCGTGGTCGTAGCGGTAGCCCTCGCCGTAGCCGATCCGCTTCATCAGCTTGGTCGGCGCGTTGAGGATGGTCCGCGGCGGCGGCAGGGAGCCCGCCTCCTTGGCGAGGCGCGTGGCGGCCTTGTAGGCGGTGTAGACCGCGTTGGATTTCGGCGCGCAGGCGAGATAGATCGCCGCCTGGGCGAGCGCCAGTTCGCCCTCCGGACTGCCGAGGAAGTCGAAGGCGTCCTTGGCGGCGTTGGCCACCACCAGGGCCTGCGGATCGGCGAGCCCGATATCCTCCACCGCCATGCGCACCAGGCGGCGGGCGATGAACAGCCGGTCCTCGCCGGCATCGAGCATCCGGCAGAGATAGTAGAGCGCCGCGTCCGGATCCGAGCCGCGCACGGTCTTGTGCAGCGCCGAGATCAGATTGTAGTGGCCCTCCTGCGCCTTGTCGTAGATCGGCGCCCGCCGCTGCACGATCGTTTGCAGGGCCTCGGCGTCGAGGGTCTCGCCCGGTTGCGCCGAGCGCCAGACCTCCTCCGCCAGGGTCAGGGCCGCCCGGCCGTCGCCGTCGGCCATCCGCACCAGCACGCCGCGCGCCTCCTCGGTGAGCGGCAGGGCCTGCCCGGTCAGCGCCTCGGCCCGGACCAGCAGCCGCGCGATGGCGCCCGGATCGAGCGCCCGGAACAGCAGCACCCGGGCCCGGGACAGCAGCGCGGCGTTCAGCTCGAAGGACGGGTTCTCCGTCGTCGCGCCCACCAGCGTGACGGTGCCGTCCTCCATCACCGGCAGGAAGGCGTCGAGCTGCGCCCGGTTGAACCGGTGGATCTCGTCGACGAACAGCAGGGTCCCCTGCCCGGTGGCCCGGCGCTTGCGCGCGGCCTCGAAGACCTTGCGCAGGTCGGGCACGCCGGAAAAGATCGCCGAGATCTGCTCGAAATGCAGGTCGGTGCCCTGGGCGAGCAGCCGCGCCACGGTGGTCTTGCCGGTGCCGGGCGGTCCCCAGAAGATCAGTGAGCCGAGGCTGCGCCCCCGCAGCAGGCGGGTCAGCGCGCCGCCCTCCCCGGTCAGGTGCTCCTGGCCGACGACCTCCGACAGGCTCTGCGGCCGCAGCCGGTCCGCCAGGGGCCGGGCGGACTCGGCCCCGGGCGTGCGGCCGGGATCCGGCGCGGAGGGCGGCTCCGCGGAAGCGAACAGGTCGGACATCCGCGCATCAACACCGGGCGCGGGCGGGGGCGCAAGCCGGGTCCCGGGCCTTGCCCACGGTCATGCGCCGGCGCCGGACCCGCCCGGGATCAGCCGCCGAACACCGAGGTCAGGATCTCGCCGTTGCGGTTGATGGTGACCTCCCAGGAATTGAGGCTGTTGCGGGTGACCCGGTCGAGGTCCTTGGTGGTCGCCACCGGCGCGCCGTTGACCGCCACGACCAAGTCGCCCTTCTGCAGTCCGACCCGGGCCGCGATGGAGTTCTCGTCCACGGCCTGCACGGCCACGCCGTCGGCCGGAAAGTCGACCTGCATCTCCTCGGCCACCGCCGGCGAGGTGTTGACCAGGGTCGCGCCCAGGAAGGGCGAGCGGGTCTTCACCTTGAGCACGTCGCGCGGGCGCGTCTCCGGGGCCGGGGCGAGCTTGACCGCGACCGTCTGCCGGGTCGTGCCGCGCAGGATCCCGAACCGGGCCTGGCCCTGGATGCCCTTGAGGGCGAAGCGGTAGCCGAACGCCTCCGGGTCGGCCACCTCCTGGCCGTCGACCGTGAGAACCAGATCGCCGCGCTTCAGCCCCGCCTCCTCGGCCGGGCTCTTGGACTGCAGGCTGGCCACCAGCACGCCGGTCGGGTGGTCGAGGCCCATGCTGTCGGCGATGTCAGGGGTGACGCTCTGGATGCGCGCGCCGAGCCAGGGGCGGCGCACGACGCTCGCCCCGTCGCGGGCCGCGTCGACCACAGCCTTGACCATGCCCACCGGAATCGCGAAGCCGATGCCGTGGCTGCCGCCCGACTGCGAGTAGATCGCGGTGTTGATGCCCACCAGATGGCCGCGCAGGTCGACCAGGGCGCCGCCGGAATTGCCCGGGTTGATCGCCGCGTCGGTCTGGATGAAGTACTGGTAATCGGCCGAGCCGACCTGGGTGCGCGCCAGCGCCGAGACGATGCCCTGCGTCACCGTCTGGCCGACCCCGAACGGGTTGCCGATCGCCATCACGAAGTCGCCGACCTCGAGGGCGTCGGCGTCGCCGAACGGCATCGGCACGAGGCCCTTCGGCGGCTCCTTGATCTTGAGCACCGCGAGGTCGGTGCGGGTGTCGCGCATCACGATGGCGGCCTCGAATTCGCGCCGGTCCGCGAGCGCGATCCGCACCTCGTTCATGTTGTCGATGACGTGGTTGTTGGTGATGACGAGCCCGTCTGCGTCGACCAGCACGCCCGAGCCGAGGGAGCGCTGCGCCCGGTCGCCCCGGGGCCCGCGGCCCCCCTCCGGCTCGCCGAAGAAGCGGCGCATGAACTCCTCCATGGCGCTGGTGCGCGCGCTGGAGCGCTTGTCCACGTGGGAGGCGTAGACGTTCACCACCGAGGGCGCGGCCCGCTTCACCACGGGGGCGAAGGACAGCTGCACATCGGCCTTGCTGAGGGGCACGACCTTGGCGGTTCCCTCCTTCGGGGCCTCCGTGCGCGCCATCTGCGCCGAGGCGGGCCCGGTGGCCAGCAAGGCTGCGACGAGAGCAGGCAGGGTGAGGCGGGTCAGCATTCAGGGCTCCGGCGGCAGGACGGGCACGCCCTCCGGGGGCCGGAAGGGCGCGCCGTGCAGCCCTACGCTATCGAGGTCGATTGCGGCAGGCCCGCGACACCTTCGCCGCAAGCCAGCACGGCGCGTCAGGCGACTTCCTGGCTGCGCGTCCGACGCTTGCGCCCGACGGGACGAACGGGGGCGGCCTCCGGCTCGCTGGCCGGCGCGGGCACGACGGCTGTCCGGCGCTGCTGCCCGAGGCCCAGGGAGCGAGCGAGTTGCGCGCGCTGCTCGGAATAGCTCTGGGCAGTCATCGGGTAGTCGGGGGCAAGACCCCACTTGGCGCGGTAAGCCGCGGGTGTCAGGCCGCGCAGCGTGAGGTGGCGGCGCAGCGTCTTGTAGGGCTTCCCATCCTCGAACGAGATCAGGAACTCGGGGGTGACGGAGCGCCGGATCTCCTGGGGGGTGGCCTTGGCGACCGGCCCGGTGGGACCGGCGGCGCAGATCCCGCGGATTGCGTCATGAACATCGGTGAGAAGTTTCGGCAGATCCGCGCTCTGCACGTGGTTGTGGCTCACATAGGCCGAGACGATCTCGGAGGCGAGCGTGACGAAGCGGGTGCTGCCGCCATTCGACTGAGCCATATCGGGTGCGTTGCCTTCCCGTGACGACGAAACGCGCGAGAGCGCAAGCACTGCGTCGCGATTCGGCATCATGATACAATCGCATTTCAGAAATCGGTCAAGTCTCTAATTCTAGAGCGAACTAGAAGGCCTCAAATAGCTGAGCAGAGACACTTCAGTGCTTCAACCTGAGAGAAACGATGTGCTGTCACGTCATTTGCGCGCAATCGATGGTGCCGCGCCGCGCATCCGGCCGGATCGGGAATGCAGCCGCCGTGCCGCGTCCGGAAGCCTGGGGAGACGTGCCGATTCCGAGCGTGCCGACGGTGACGTGAGACGCGCGGCTGCGACATGCCGGTCCTGAGCAGGCCGGCGGCAGGCCGATGCGGGGACAACTTGAATGTGTCGATCGCGGCGATGCGTGTCTCTCCCGGAACGGCCTTTCGCTCGGGGTCCGGAGGCGGCCACCGGATGGCTCGGGCGGCATCCGGGCCTGCCTGCGCTGCCGGGCTCGACCGGACAGAGAAAAGCCCGCCGGGCTCTTTCGAGCGGGGCGGGCTTTGCTGTCGGGTCGTGAGTTTGGT
>CAXDNE010000379.1:0-6157 GCA_963990595.1 uncultured Methylobacterium sp. | reverse complement strand
CCCCCCCCCCCCCCCCACCCCCCACCTTTTTTTTCAAGCAGACGACGGCATACTATCTTGCCTCTTGGCTCGTGGGCTCGGAGATGTGTATAAGAGACAGCGCCTGAGCCGGACGACGTGCTCGACCTCGCCGAGGTCGCCGAGCCGGTTGTCCGTCCCCGGGTCGTGACGCCCGAGCCGGCGCCTTCGGCCGCGCTGCTCGATTTCGACGCGATCGACTTCGAGGACCCGACCCCGGTCGAGCCGGAGCCCGAGCCGGCACCGGAGCCGCCGCCCGCGCGGTCCGCCCCCCCGCCGCAGCCGGTCTTCCAGGCTGCGCGGCCGGAGCCGGAGACCGAACCTCTGGTCTCGCCGGCCACGGATGCCAGCGTCAGCGGCGCCTTCAACCTGCTGGCCCATACCGTGCTGACGCAGAATGCCCGGACGCTCGAGGATCTCGTCAAGGAGATGCTCCGGCCGATGCTGAAATCCTGGCTCGACGACAACCTGCCGGCGGTGGTCGAGCGTCTCGTGCGCGCCGAGATCGAGCGGGTCTCGCGCGGCCGCTGAGCCGCACCCCTGGATATGGCGGCCGCTCCCGGGCGGCCGCGTGTTGACGGGAGCGGCCCGACGGTCGAAAGCGGGTCCAACCCTGTTGGACAAGCGCCGGCCTTTCACCGCGATGATGGACAAGACCTTCGAGCCCGCCTCCGTCGAGGCGCGGATCTCCGCCGCCTGGGACGAAGCGGGTGCCTTCCGCGCCGGCCGGCCCGAGCGCGCCGGGGCAAGCCCCTACTGCATCGTGATCCCGCCGCCGAACGTGACGGGCTCGCTGCATATGGGCCATGCCCTCAACAACACGCTGCAGGACGTGCTCTGCCGGTTCGAGCGCATGCGCGGCAAGGACGTGCTGTGGCAGCCCGGCACCGACCATGCCGGCATCGCCACCCAGATGGTCGTCGAGCGCCGCATGGCGCAGGCCGGCGAGCCCGGCCGCCGGGAGATCGGCCGGGCGGCCTTCGTCGAGAAGGTCTGGGCCTGGAAGGCGGAATCCGGCGGCGCCATCGTCCACCAGCTGAAGCGGCTCGGCGCCTCCTGCGACTGGTCGCGGGAGCGCTTCACCATGGACGAGGGTCTGAGCCGCGCCGTGCTCAAGACCTTCGTGGACCTGCACCGGCAGGGTCTGATCTACCGCGACAAGCGGCTGGTGAACTGGGATCCGAAGTTCCAGACCGCGATCTCGGACCTCGAGGTTCAGCAGGTCGAGGTGAAGGGCCATCTCTGGCACTTCGACTATCCGGTGGTCGACGAAACCGGTGCCGAGACCGGCGCGGTCATCACGGTGGCGACCACCCGCCCCGAGACGATGCTGGGCGATACCGGGGTCGCCGTCCACCCCGAGGACGAGCGGTACAGGGCGCTGGTCGGCAAGCGCGTGCGCCTGCCGCTGGTCGGGCGCCTGATCCCGATCGTAGCCGACGAGTACTCGGACCCGGAGAAGGGTACCGGCGCGGTCAAGATCACCCCGGCCCACGACTTCAACGATTTCGATGTCGGCCGCCGCCACGGCCTCGGCCTGATCAACGTCCTCGACCCTGAGGGCCGGATGCTGCTCGACGGCAACGCGGCCTTCCTCGCCGACGCCGCCCCCGAGGCGGAGGTCCTGGCGCTGCACGGCCTCGACCGGGCGCAGGCCCGCAAGGAGGTCGTCGCCCTCATGGAGGCGCGCGAGCGCCTGCGCACGATCGAGCCGAACACCCACGCGGTCCCGCACGGGGACCGGTCGGGCGTCGTCATCGAGCCGTATCTCACCGACCAATGGTACGTGAACGTCAAGCCGCTGGCCGAGCGCGCGCTCCAGGCCGTGCGCGACGGCCAGACGAAGTTCGTCCCCGAGAACTACGAGAAGATCTTCTTCCAGTGGCTCACCAACATCGAACCCTGGTGCATCTCGCGCCAGCTCTGGTGGGGCCACCAGATCCCGGTCTGGTACGATGACGAGGGCGGCATCTTCGTCGCCGAGAGCGAGGCCGAGGCGCTCGCGCAGGCCGAAGCGAAGCACGGCCGGGCGGTCGCGCTGACCCGCGACGCGGACGTCCTCGACACGTGGTTCTCCTCGGCCCTCTGGCCGTTCTCCACGCTGGGCTGGCCGGATTCGACCCCGGAACTCGCGCGCTACTACCCGACCAACACCCTGGTGACCGGCAAGGACATCCTGTTCTTCTGGGTGGCCCGGATGATGATGATGGGCCTCCACCTCACCGACCGTGCCCCCTTCGATACGGTCTACCTGCACACGCTGGTGCGGGACGCGTCCGGCGCCAAGATGTCGAAGTCGAAGGGCAACGTCGTCGATCCCCTCGACCTGATCGACCAGGTCGGGGCGGATGCCCTGCGCTTCACCCTCTGCGCGCTGGCCGTCCAGGGCCGGGACATCAAGCTGTCCACCGACCGGGTCCAGGGCTACCGCAACTTCGCGACCAAGCTCTGGAACGCCGCCCGCTTCGCCGAGCTGAACGGCTGCCGCCTGGATCCGGCCTTCGACCCGCATTCGGTCACCGGGGCGATCAACCGCTGGGCGCTCACCGAGGCGGCCCGGGCGGTGGACGAGGTGACGGCGGCGCTCGACGCCTACCGGTTCAACGACGCGGCGGCGGCGGCCTACCGCTTCGTCTGGAACATCTTCTGCGACTGGTACCTCGAACTCGCCAAGCCGGTGCTCCAAGGCGAGGGCGTCGATCCCGCGATCCGGGCGGAGACGCAGGCGAGCGTCGCGTTCCTGATCGATCAGGTCGCCAAGCTGCTGCACCCGTTCATGCCGTTCCTCACGGAGGAGCTCTGGGCGATCAAGGGCGCGGCGCTGCCGGAGCGCGGCCTCCTCACCCTGGCCTCCTGGCCGGACCTGTCCGGTCTCGCCGACGCGGGCGCCGAGGCCGAGGTCGGCTTCGTGGTGGATCTCGTCAGCCAGATCCGGTCGGCCCGCTCCGAGACCAACGTCCCGGCCGCCGCGCAGATTCCGCTGGTGTTGGTCGCGGTCACCCCGGAGGTCCGGACGCGGGTCGAGGCATGGCGCGACACGCTGCTGCGCCTCGCCCGGCTCTCCGACATCGCCTTCGCGGACGCGCCGCCGGCAAAGTCCGTGCAGCTGCTCGTGCGCGGCAGCGTCGCCGCTCTGCCGCTGGAGGGGGTCGTCGATCTCGCCGCCGAGGTCGCGCGCTTGAAGAAGGAGCAGGGCAAGGCGCAGGGCGAGATCAAGAAGATCGACGCCAAGCTCGGCAACGCCGATTTCGTCGCCCGCGCGCCGGAGGAGATCATCGAGGAGAACCGGGAACGCCGGGAGAGCGAGGCCGCGCGGCTCGCCAAGATCGAGGAGGCGCTGACGCGGCTGAGCGGCGAGTAGCGCGCCCCGCGTCCCACGCCGGTTGTGCCGGATCGCCCTGCGATCCGGGCACCCGGATCAGCGGCGGCGTTTTCAGGTTTGCCGAAAGCCTGAAACATCACGAAGCGCCCGATGAGGCGCCCATCACGCACGAAATCTGACGCTGTTCATCGCAGACACGTGTTAGCGAAGCCGCCGCGCAAAGCCGGTGGTCCGCCGCACATGCGTCAGACTTTCTCAAGGGCCGTCTCGTGCCTGGGCGGGCCTGATCCGCAACCTGTCCAAACCGTAATTTGACCGCCACCCCCGGGTCAGGGGCCGGCCTCTAAACCGATCGCATCGACCGCCGCGTCAGCCGGCGGCGCCCCGATCCGTCCCGAGAGGTTGAGATCCATGACCGAGACCCGTCCCGAAGGCCTGAGCTCTCGCCGCACGTCGCGCCGCGCCCTGGCCTCGGTGGCCGCCGCCGCGCTCATCGCCGGTGGAGCCCTCGGCAGCGGCTATCTGCCGTCCGCCACCCCGGCCTACGCGCAGGCCCTGCCCAAGTCGCCCATCGAGGCCCCGGAGCATCCGCCGGGCTCCTTCGCCGGCATCGTCAACAAGGTGAAGCCGGGCGTGGTCTCGGTGAAGGTCAAGCTCGACGATTCGGCGAGCAGCGACGACGAGGAGGGTCCGAGCCAGGGCCGCAACCTCCAGAACGTGCCGCCGCAGCTGCGCGAGTTCTTCCGCCGCTTCGGTGAGAACGGCCCCGGCGGCATGCAGCCCCAGCACCAGGGTCCGCGCGGCGCGGTCGGCTCCGGCTTCATCATCTCGGCCGACGGCTACGTGGTGACCAACAACCACGTCGTGGACCATGCCAAGACCGTTCAGGTGACGCTGGATGACGGCCGCACGCTGGACGCGAAGGTCATCGGCAAGGACGCCAAGACCGACGTCGCGCTCCTGAAGATCAATGAGGGCTCGAACTTCCCCTACGTCCAGTTCGGCAAGGCCGCGCCGCAGGTAGGCGACTGGGTGGTGGCGATCGGCAACCCGTTCGGCCTCGGCGGCACCGTGACCGCCGGCATCGTCTCGGCCCGCGGCCGCGATATCGGCGCCGGCCCCTACGACGATTTCCTGCAGATCGACGCGCCGATCAACAAGGGCAATTCGGGCGGCCCGACCTTCAACGTCAACGGCGAGGTGGTCGGCATGAACACCGCCATCGCGTCCCCGTCGGGCGGCAGCGTCGGCCTCGCCTTCGCGATCCCCGCCGAGACCGTGCAGGCGGTGGTCGATCAGCTCCGCACCGACGGCAAGGTCGCCCGCGGCTATCTCGGCGTGCAGATCCAGCCGGTGACGCAGGACATCGCCGAGGGCCTCGGCCTCGACAAGGCCAAGGGCGCCCTCGTCGACCACGCCGAGAATGGCACCCCGGCGGCCAAGGCCGGCCTGAAGGCCGGCGACGTGATCGAGAAGGTCAACGGCGACACGGTGGACAGCGCCCGCGAGCTCTCGCGCCGGATCGCCAGCATGAAGCCCGGCGCCAAGGTCGAGCTGAGCTACCTGCGCGGCGGCAAGGCGGACACCGCCACGGTGACGCTCGGCACCATGCCAACCGACGGCACCAAGATGGCCAGCCGCGACGAGGATTCGGGCAACGGCCAGCCGCGGCTCGGCCTGCAGCTCGCACCGGCCGGTGATGTCGGCCTGTCCGACCAGGGCGTCGCGGTGGTGCAGGTCGATCCCGACGGGCCGGCTGCCGCCAAGGGTATCGAGGCGGGCGACGTGATCCTCGACGTCGGCGGTCAGAGCGTGTCGCGTCCGGCGGACGTGGCGACGCAGATCCGGGCCGCCGAGTCGAGCGGACGCAAGGCCGTCCTGATGCGGGTGAAGAGCGGCAAGGGTCAGACCCGGTTCGTCGCGGTCTCGCTCAGCAAGAAAGCCGGCTGAGGCCGGTTCCTTCCGGCGCGGGACGGAAGACCCGCGCCGTCGCGTGGTGACCTCCAACTGGCGTCGGCCGAGCAGGCCGGCGCCTTTTCCGTGCGGGGGTCACGGCATCCGTCAGGCGCGCCCGGCGGGCGCACCCGCTCGGTCATCGCGCGGGTCGCGCAAGCGACCCTTAGCTGCGGGCCATCTCTGAGCGTGCTGTTGGATCGCCTCGCCGCGCCCGCAAGGACTGTGTGCGTCCGCGCGTCTCAACCCGCCGGCGTGCCCTGTCCCGGCACCGGGATGCCCAGCCCCGGTCCGAGCCGCGCCCGGCAGCGCCCGAGCGCCGCGAAGGCCGCGTTCGAATCGCGGGCGAGGCGCATCAGATCCCCGAGCCGCGCCCGGCCCCGGGCGAAGGCGAAGAACACCGCGGCGATATCGGGCTCGCCGTCCGCCGTGAGCGCCTCCGCGGCGAAGGCGGGCAGCGCCTGGCCGGCCGGGTCGCAGATCACGCGGAGCGCCGCGAAGGGCAGGCCGTGCCGTCCCGCGAAGGAAGCGGCCACGTGCGATTCCATGTCGACGGCCGCCGCACCCGTCGCGGCCCGCAGCTCCGTCTTGCCGTCCACCGCGAGGACGGCCGTGTCCACCCCGGCCAAGTCCGCCGGAATCACCCGCGAGCCGACACCCGTCAGGACGTTGAGGAGCGCGGCCGACAGGTCGAGATCGGCGGCACGCCGCCCCTCGTCGCTGACCACGCCGGTGCCGACCACGATGTCGCCGGGCTTCAGCGACGGGTCGAGACCGCCCGCGATGCCGAAGCTCACCACCGCCCGGCAGCCGGGCGGCACGCGCGCCTCGAGCAGTTGCCGCAACCGGTGCGGGTTGCCGCCG
>CAXDNE010000378.1:0-6164 GCA_963990595.1 uncultured Methylobacterium sp. | reverse complement strand
GTGCGGACGCCCTGGTGATCGTCACCGAGTGGAACGCCTTCCGCGCCCTCGATCTAGACCGGCTGCATCGGGCCATGTCGTCCGGCACATCTGCACCCGTGCTGATCGACCTGCGCAACATCTACGATCCCGCGACCGCCGCCCGTCACGGATTCACCTATTGCGGCGTCGGACGTGACAAGGAGAGAGCGACGGAGCGCGCGTCTTGATCATCGTCACGACCGCCGAAACGCCGGCATTCCTGCGCCGGATCTGCGCGGCGCCGTGAAGATCTCTTCCGGGAACGGATGCGGTGCCGGTAGACGGGGCCCGGCCCGCGACGCGCAACTGTGGCTTTCTGATGATCGTCCCAGCGTCTCAACAGCCTGTCGAATCGTCCAATCTTGGCATTGTGGCCGTAGGCATTGGATAAGCCGCTGATGAATACATGTCACAGCCTCCGGCAATTTCACTGCGCAGGGATGACCTCGCATCTGGGCTGGTTGGACACCGCAATGGTGCCACAGTAAGGGGTGAGAGGGTACTCACTCGTCGAGAGCCGAGCCGACTTCCGATAACGAGCGTGTGCGAACCGAACGTGACACAACGTACAGACATTGCGATCGTCGGACGCGCATGCCGACTGCCCGGGGCCGCCAGCGTCGATGGGCTATGGCAACTCCTGTCCGAAGGACGTTGCGCCGTCAGCAAGGTGCCGGCCGACCGATTCTCCCTGGAACGGTTCGCGCATCCGCGCGCCCATGAGCGGGGCAAGAGCTACACCTGGGCGGCGGGCGTCATCGACGACGTCTGGTCGTTCGATCCGGCGGTGTTCGGCATCTCGCCCCGCGAGGCCGAGCAGATGGATCCGCAGCAGCGGATGCTGCTGGAGCTGACCTGGGAAGCGCTCGAGGATGCGGGCCTGCGCCCGTCGAGCGTGGCCGGCAGCAACATCGGCGTGTTCGTCGGCGCCTCCTCGCTCGATTACGGCAACCTGCGCATCCTCGACGCGGCCTCGGGCGACGCCTACGCGGCGACCGGCAACACGCTGTCGATCATCTCGAACCGCATCTCCTACATCTTCGACCTGAAGGGCCCGAGCTTCACGGTCGACACGGCCTGCTCGTCCTCGCTGGTGGCCTTCGACAACGCCGTGCAGGCGATCCGGTCGGGCCGCGTGGACACGGCCGTGGTCGCCGGCGTCAACGTGCTGGCGAGCCCGTTCAACTTCATCTGCTTCTCCAGCGCGCAGATGCTCTCCCGCACCGGCCTGTGCCAGGCGTTCTCCAAGAACGCCGACGGCTACGTGCGCTCGGAGGGCGGCGTGGTGTTCGTGCTGCAATCGGCCGAGGCCGCGCGGCGCAACGGCGCCACCGTGCGCGCCGTGGTGGCGGCCTCGGGCATCAATTCCGACGGCCGCACCACCGGCATCTCCCTCCCCTCGGGCTACGCCCAGGGCGCCCTGCTGGAGAAGGTGTATCGCGAGGCCGAGATCCGGCTCGACGACCTCGCCTTCATGGAGGCGCACGGCACCGGCACGCCGGTGGGTGACCCGATCGAGGCCTCGGCCATCGGCTCCAAGCTCGGCCGCGGCCGGCAGGCGCCGCTGCCGATCGGCTCGATCAAGACCAATATCGGCCACACCGAGCCGGTCTCGGGCCTCGCCGGCCTGATGAAGGCGACGCTGGCGCTGGAGCACGACCTCGTGCCGCCGTCGCTGCACGCGGCCGAGCTCAACCCCGAGATCCCGTTCGGCGAGCTCAACCTGCACGTCGTGCGCGAGCCGATGAAGATCGGCCGCAACGGCCGCGAGCGCTTCGCGGGCGTGAACTCGTTCGGCTTCGGCGGCACCAACGCGCACGTGGTCATCACGGATGCCCCCGCCTGGGCCAAGGCCGCCGAGACGGCGCCGGAGCCCGAGGCCCAGGTGCTGCTGCTCTCGGCCCAGAGCCGGGCCGCGCTGAACGAGTTGGCGCTGGACTACGCCGAGCGCCTCGAAGCCCAGCCCGAGCAGGTCGCCACCGTGGCGGCCGCGGTCGCGCACCGCCGCGAGCGCATGCCGGCCCGCCTCGCCATCGCGCTGGACGGCAAGGCCGATGTGGCCGCCGCCCTGCGCGCCGTCGGCGAGGGCGAGGACAGCTCCGACGCCTTCACCGGCACCGCGGTCGACCGGGTCGCCGAGGTGGCCTTCATCTATTCGGGCAACGGCAGCCAGTGGGCCGGCATGGGCCGCGAGGCCTACGAGGAGAACGCGGTCTTCCGCGCCACCTTCGACCGGATCGACACCCTGTTCCAGACCTATTCGGACTGGTCGCTGAAGGCGGCGCTCTACGCGGACGACCTGGATGAGCGCCTCGTGCTCACCAGCGTCTCGCAGCCGCTGATCTTCGCCATCGAGAGCGCCTCCACGGCCGCCCTCAAGGCGAAGGGCCTGATCCCGTCCTACGTCCTCGGCCACAGCGTGGGCGAGATCGCGGCCGCCGAGGCCGCCGGCATCCTGAGCCTGGAGGACGCGGTCCGGGTCATCTACTATCGCAGCCACCACCAGGAGACGACGCACGGCCAGGGCACCATGGCGGTGCTGCTGATGCCGGCCGAGGAGGTGGAGAGCTTCCTCAAGGATTACCCGACCCTCGACATCGCCGCCTACAACAGCCCGAAGGCCGTCACGGTCGCCGGACCGGTGGCCGATATCGACGCCGCCCTCAAGGCCCTGTCGCGCAAGCGCCGGCGCGGGCGCAAGCTCGACCTCGCCTACGCCTTCCACGGCCGGCTGATGGACCCGACCGAGAAGCCGCTGCTGCGCGATCTCGCGGGCCTGAAGGCGCGGGCCGGCACCACCGCGATGGTCTCGACCGTCACCGGCAGCGTGCTGGACGGATCCCATTTCGGCGCCGGCTACTGGTGGCGCAACATCCGCGAGCCGGTGCGCTTCTGCGAGGCCGTGCAGGACGCCACCCGCCGCGGCGCCCGCGTGTTCGTCGAGGTCGGCCCGCGCGCGACGCTCATGTCCCACGTCGGCGACGCGGTCGAGCCGCTCGGCATCGAGACCGCGACCGTCGGTGTCATGCACCGCAAGGCCTCCGGCGGCGACCCGATCGCCAAGGCGGTCAGCGCCGCCCTGGTCCAGGGCGCCCAGGTCGATGAGGCCGTGCTGTTCGGCGACGCGCCGAAGGGCGACGTGCGCCTGCCGACCTATCCCTGGCAGCGCCGCCCGTTCCGCCTCGCCGACACCACCGAGGGCGTCGGCGCGATGAGCCCCCGCCCCTACCACCCGCTGATCGGGTCGCGCACGACCTTCGACGGCCTGGAGTGGAACGGCTTCGTCGATCCGGTGACCGTGCCGGAGCTGGAGGACCACAAGGTCGACGGCCAGGTGATCATGCCGGGCGCCGGCTTCGTCGAGATGGCGCTGGCCTGCGTCCGCGAGGCCCTGCGCGACGACGAGGTCGTGCTGGCCGATTTCGAGATCGTGGCGCCGATGGTGTTCGCCGAGGACGCCCTGCGCGAGGTCGCGGTGCGCCTGTCGGGCTCCGGCAACGGCATCCAGGTGCTGAGCCGCCCGCGCCTGACGCAGACGCCCTGGCAGCTCCACGCCCAGGCCAAGATCGTCGAGGGCACCTTCTCGGCCCCGAAGACTCCGGACCTCGACGGTTTCAGCTTCGAGACCGCCGGCGACCACGTGCTCACCGGCGACGCGCTCTACGCCAAGGCCCTCGCCTCGGGTCTCGCCTTCGGCCCGAGCTTCCAGCAGGTGGCGATGAGCGCAAGGCTCGACGACGTCACCATCGTGTCCGACCTGCTGCCGGCCGAGCCCGACAGCCGCTACGGCCTCGTGCCGAACCGGCTGGACGCCTGCTTCCACGGGCTGATCCTGCTGTTCGCCGACCTGCTCGGCGAGAACGGCGGCAAGGCCTACATCCCGGTGCGCTTCGGCGAGGTGCGTCTGCTGCGCCCCGGCGCGGTGATCGCCCGCTCGATCATCCGCACGCGCCGCTGCAATGAGCGCTCGATCCTGGCCGACTTCACCCTCCTCGACGCCGAGGGGAACGCGGTCGCCACGATCCGCGAGGGCCGGTTCCAGGCCCTGCGCGCCAAGAACGGCGGCGACCTCGCGGCCTTCGCGATCTCGCAGGTGCCGGAACTCGCCACCGAGCCGACCGCGATCCCGATGGAGCGCCGTCCGAGCGTGGCCGCGCGGCTGCGCCCGCTCGCCGCCGAGGCGAAGGGGCCGGCCGACGCCGCCCTGTCGCCGGGCCACCTCCTCCTGGAGGGTTGGGCGACCTCCCTCGCCTACCGCCTCGCCTCCGGGCTGGCGCAGGGCGAGACCGTCTCGGTCACCGACCGCCGCGTGCCGGAGGCCCTGCGCCCCTGGCTGCTGAACGCCCTCTACGCCCTCGAGAGCAGCGGGCTCGCCGAGCGCGCGGGCCAGAACTGGACGCTCGGCGACGGCTCGGCCCTGCCGGCGCCCGACGAGATCATGCGCTGGATCGCCGGTGACCACCCGGATCTCTCGGCCGAGCTCGTGCTGATCGCCGATGTCGGCGCCCTGGTCGACCGCCTGCTCGCCGGCGCGCTGACCGAGGCCCCGAGCCTGCCGCAGGGGGCGATCGACGCCTTCGTGCTGCGCTCGGCCACCGCCCGCCACGGCGCCGACGTGGTCGCCGGGCTGATCGAGCGCAGCCTCGGGCAGCTCCCCAAGGAGCGGGCGCTGCGCGTCCTCCAGGTCGGCTTCGGTCCGCTCTCCGCCCAGGCGGCGAGCTTCGCCGCCACCGCCGAGGCGCGGCTCACGGTGTTCGAGGCCGACCGCCGGCTCGCCGAGCGGGCGCGCCTGTCGCTGGGCCGCGCCGCGGCGGTCGTCGAGACCGCCGACGACCTCGCCCCCGCGAGCTTCGACCTGATCCTGGCGGCCGGCAGCCTGCACCGCGCCGACCGCGCCCTGCCGGGTCAGCTCGCCGGGGCGCTTGCCACCGGCGGCCTGCTGGTGGCCGTGGAGCCGGGCGCGTCCCTGTTCCGCGACCTCGTATTCGGCCTCACGGCCGGCTGGTTCGTGGAGGCCGTCGGTGGCCTGCCGGTCGGGCGGCTCGAGGATATCGAAGGCTGGCAGCGCGATCTCAGCGCCCACGGCCTCGTCAAGGTCGCGGTCGAGCGGGCCGCCTCCGCCAATGGCGACGATCTGCTGCTCCTGGCCGAGGCACCGGTGCGCCCGGGCCCGGCCCCGGCGCAGAGCTTCGCCTTCATCATCGGTTCGGACGACGAGTTCGCGGCCGAGACCGCCTCGTCGCTGGCGACCCTGCTGGTCGCGGGCGGCGTGCATGTCTCGATCATCCTCGACTCCGAGACCTCGCTGATGGAGCTGGAGAAGGAGACCCCCGACACGGTGGTGTTCCTGGCCGGCGCCTTCACCCGGGGCGGCGAGGCGGCCGAGCGGCTGCGCGACCGCTGCCTCAGCCTGAAGCGCTGCACGGAGCATCTCGGCGCCCGCCAGACCCGGCTCTGGGTCGTGGCTCCGGGGGCCACCCGCGACCGCGGCGGCCAGACCACCAACATCGAGGCCGGCGTGTGGGCCTTCTCCCGCACGCTCGCCAACGAGGCCCCGAACCTCGACGTCCGCCGCATCGACCTCTCCCCCGAGATGTCGTCGAAGCGCGCCTCCGAGCGCCTGCGCGACCTCATCCTCTCCGGCACCCCGGAGACCGAGATCGTGCTGGACGACGAGCGGACCCAGGTCGTGCGTTTCCATGCCGGCCGGCCGCAGCACCGGGATCCGGCCGACGCCGTCCCGGCCGAGGCCGCGCGTCTGGAGCGCAGCAACACCGGCGGCTTGAGCGAGATGGTCTGGGGTCCGGCCGAGCGCCGCGCCCCCGGCAAGGGCGAGATGGAGATCGCGGTCGAGGCCACCGGCCTCAACTTCCGTGACGTTCTCTGGGCGCTCTCGATGCTCCCCGAGGAGATCCTGGAGGACGGCTTCGCCGGCCCCCGCCTCGGCCTCGAATGCGCCGGCCGCGTCACGGCCGTCGGTCCGGGCGTGAAGGGCTTCAAGGTCGGCGACCCGGTCGTCGCCTTCGCCCAGTCGGGCTTCGCCACGCACATCGTGGTGCCCGACCTCGTCGTCGCGCCGATGCCGCACGGCCTCGACCCGATGGCGGCCGCCACCGTGCCGGTGGCCTTCCTCACCGCCTATT
>CAXDNE010000377.1:0-6171 GCA_963990595.1 uncultured Methylobacterium sp. | reverse complement strand
ATTGCCTCTTGTCTCGTGGGCTCGGAGATGTGTATAAGAGACAGGTGTTCCTGTGCGTCGGGGGCCTGCTCATGTTCGTCTGGGGCCAAGCTACGGGCGCATGGTCGATCCTGGGGCTCGGCGCGCTGACGGCCTTCTTCGCCTCCGGTGGCGCGGGCGGACCCCTGTTCGCCTACACGAGCGAGATCTATCCGACCCGCTACAGAGCGGTCGGGACGGGCTGGGCCGCGGCTTGGCAGCGGATCGGCGGGATCGTCGCGGCGCCGGCGCTCGGATGGATGCTGGGCAACGGCGCACCGAACTACGCCTTCTTCACCGCTCTGGGCGTGCTGCTGCTGATCGGGGGTGTCGGGGGCTATCTCCTGGGCTACGAGACGCGCGGCAAATCGCTGGAAGCGGTCACGGCGGAACTCGCCGGACCCAGGCAACAGGGCTGAGACGATGCCGTACTGCGAACGTGATGGCCGCCGCCTGCATTACGAGATGCTCGGCCAAGGCCGACCCGTGGTGTTGATCCACGGTTTCACGAATGCCGGCTGGTCCTGGATGAACCAGATCGCCGCCTTGGTTTTCGCCGGCTACAGTGTGGTCGTGCCCGATCTCTACGGCCATGGGCTGTCGGATCCGGCAACCGCTGAGACGACCGTGGATGATCTCACGCGGGACGTCGTCGCGCTCCTCGACCACCTCGCGATCGAGCGCGCATCTTTCTGCGGCCTCTCACTCGGGGGCATGATCGCGCAGACGCTCGCGCTCGAGCAGCCGCGGCGCGTCGACCGACTCGTCGTGGCGAATTCGCGGGCTGCGTTCAACGATCCGGCGACGGCGGATCTCGTCGCCGGCTGGGTGGAGATGTTTCGCCAGCCGGGCGGCCCGCTCAAGCGCTTCCAGGCGACGTGGCCTGTGATGCTCAACGCGTCGTACCGCCAGAGTTCGGCCGGGCAGGCGACCTATGCGACGTGGTGCCGCTTGGCCGAGCGGCACAGCGGCTCCTCGCTCGCGAACGTCGCCCTCGGCATGCGCGCGTTCGACGTCGCAGGTCGCCTCCGAGCGATCGGGCACCCGACCTTGGTGATCGCGGGTGAGGAGGACAAGCTGTTCCCGCCCGCCATCGCGCGCGAGGTCAGCGACGCCGTTCCCGGAGCCCGGTTCGCGCTGATCCCCGGGGCCGCGCACATCTCCTCTCTGGATAGCGCGGGCGCTTTCAATGAGTTGCTGCTCGACTTCCTCGCCGATTGATCGAGCAGGGTCGCACAAGCAGACGGGCCGCGCCGCATTCCGATCGGGCGGCGCGACCCGTGCGGACCGATCCCGTGACCTGTCCGGTCTCTTGGACTAAGCCGAACGGGCGCTCTCAGGAGCCCCGCCAGACCGCCGGACGCTTCTCGATGAAGGCCTGAACGCCTTCGGCGAAGTCCCGGCTGCCGTAGCAGGCGCGGATGCCGGCCTCGCCCGGAGCGTCCGGATCGGTCCCCAGGGCTGTCAGCATCTCCCGCGTGACACGGAGCGTCACCGGGGCATGCCCGAGCAGGCGTGCGCAGAGCCGTGTGACCGTGGCTTCGAGGGTCTCGGGCGGCGCGATCGCCGCGAGATAGCCCAGCGGCTCGAGGGCTTCCGCGGTCGGCATCTCGGCCAGCAGAAGCATCCGCTTCACGGTACTCAGGCCCAGCGTCGCCGTCAGCCGGCGCAGGTTCGACGGCGACAGGCAGTTGCCGAGGGTGCGGGCGATCGGAACGCCGAACCGCGCGCCCGGCGTCGCCACGCGCAGATCGCAGGCATTGGCGATCGCGAGCCCGCCGCCGACGGCCATTCCCTCGACCACCGCCACGGTCGGAACACGCACCCGTTCCAGCGCGGCGACGTAGGCGTCGATGCGCGCTTCGTAGGCCACCCCGTCCTCGCCGGAGAACCCGACGAACTGCTCGATATCGGTGCCGGCCACGAAAGCCTGCCCGCCCGCGCCGCGCAGGACCGCGACGCGTATGGCCGGGTCGGCCTCGATGCGGGCGAGACCCTCGGCGAGCGCTTCGTACATCCGCCACGTCATGGCGTTGCGTGCCGCCGGCCGATCGAACGTGAGATGCGCGATACCGCCTTCGACGCGGTAGCGGACCGCGCCCTCTCGCTCCGACGCGCTCACGGTGCGAACGCGCCGCCCGCGCGCAGCGCCTCGGTTTCCTCTGCGTCGAGGCCGAGTTCGCTGAGGAGCGTCTCCGTATGCTCGCCCAGCAGCGGTGCGTGCATGCGGGTCCGCGGCGGCGTGGCCGAGAACTTCACCGGAAAGCCGATATTGGGCACGCTGCCCTCGATCGGGTGCGGCACCTCGATCCGCATCTGCCGATGCCGGCCATGCTCGCTCTCGAAGGCTTCCGGATAGGTGTTCATGCGCCCTGCCGGGATGCCGACCGCGAGCAGATGCGTCACCCATTCCTCCGCGGTCCGCGCGGCGAAGCTCTTCTCGAGTTCCTCGATCAGGATCTCGCGGTTGGCGAGCCGCGCCGGAATGTCGACGAAGCGCGGATCGTCGACGAGGTCCGGCCGCGCGAGCACGTCGCAGAGCAGGCGCCAGAGCTTCTGGTTCGTCGCCCCCATGACGAAGTAGCCGTCCGAGGCGCGCACCGCCTGATAGGGCGCGCTCATCCGGTTCGAGGTGCCGAGCGGCTCCGGAATGCGTCCCGTTCCCCAGTATTCCGAGATGTCCCAGATCGAGAAGGCCAGCGCCGAATCGAACAGCGACGCGTCGATATACTGGCCTTCGCCGCTCGTCTGGCGGCCGATATAGGCGCTCAGGATCCCATAGACCGTGAAAAGGGCGCAGCCGATATCGGCCACCGGCACGCCGGCCTTGACCGGCGGACCGCCGGGATGGCCGGTCACGCTCATCACGCCGGACATCGCCTGCGCCATCAGGTCGTATCCCGGGCGCGCCGCCCAGGGACCCGACTGCCCGAATCCCGAGATGCTGGCGTAGATCAGACGCGGATTGTGCGCGCGCAGAGCCTCATAGCCGAGGCCAAGACGCTTCATCACGCCGGGCCGATAGTTCTCGACCAGAATGTCGGCGGTGGCGACGAGCTTCAAGAACAGCGCGCGCCCAGCCTCGCTCTTCAGATTGAGCGCCATGCTGCGCTTGTTGCGGTTCATGTTGAGGAAGCCCATGCTGTCAGGCCCCTTCATCTTGAACCCCATCGCGCCGCGGGTCTGGTCGCCCGTGCCCGGTGGCTCGATCTTGATGACGTCGGCGCCGAGATCCGCCAGCAGCATGCTGCAGAACGGACCCGCCATCACCTGGGTGACGTCGAGGACGCGCAGCCCTGCGAGCGGGAGTGGGCGGTGAGAGGCCGGCGCGGGCGCGTCGTCTGCCGCCGGAGCCGGACGATCGCTGCGATGTCCGAGATCTTCCATCATGGGCTCTCCTCCCGCAGCGCGGACGGGCGCCACGCCTTGAATTATGCATGCATAAGGCAGTTTTGTGGGCGCGCAAGAGCCCGGCGTCGTGCCGGCGAAAAAATGCATTTTGCGTGCAGAAGTCATCTTGCCGCGACGTCCTTGAGCGCGCAGTCTGACGCGAGACATGCGGCGACATGTGACGGGCGTGGAGGAACCACGCTCGTGGGAGGAACAGCAATGAGCCTGGGATCCGGCGGTGTGGCGCACGCTCTGCGCCGCACATTCACGACCACGCGGGGGCGTGTCTTCGGGCTGCTGTGCCTCGTCTACTTCATCACCTACGTCGACCGGGTGAACCTCTCGACGCTGGCGCCGCTGATGGCGACCGACCTCCACCTCGACAATGTCGAGCTGGGCTTTGCGCTCTCGTCCTTCGGCTACACCTACGCGCTGTTCCAGATCCTCGGCGGAATGACCGCGGACCGGCTCGGGGCCCGCAGGACCCTGGTGATCTGCGGCGTCGTCTGGACGGTGGGGACATTCCTCACCGGTTTCGTCGGCGGCCTCTTCTCACTCGTCCTCGCGCGCCTGCTCCTGGGTGTCGGCGAGGGGGCGACCTTCCCGGCCGCGACCACGGCGATGACCCGGTGGGTTCCGACGGCGGAGCGCGGCTACGCGCAGGGTGTCGTGCATTCCTGCTCCCGGCTCGCCAATACGGTGACGCCGCCGCTCGTCGTCCTGATGGCCGCGTGTTTCGGCTGGCGCGGCACGTTCGTGGCGCTGGCGGCGGTGAGCCTGTGCTGGATCGTGGTCTGGGGCTTCTACTTCCGCGATGATCCGACGACCCATCCGGGATGCACCCGGGACGAGCTGGCGGAGCTGCCGGCGCCGCGCACGGCGGCGGCGGGAACGATCGAGCCGACGCCGTGGGGGGCGCTGCTGCGTGGCATGCTGCCGACGACGCTTGTCTATTTCTGCTATAATTGGACGTTGTGGCTCTACGTGACTTGGCTGCCGAGCTACTTCGTCAAGGCACAAGGCCTCAACATCAAGGAATCGGCCTTCTTCGCGTTCGGTGTGTTCGGCGCCGGCGTGATCGGCGACGCGCTGGGGGGCATCTGGGCCGACCGCATCTACCGCCGCACCAGGGACCTCGCACGGGCGCGCCGCACGGTCATCGTGGTGAGCCTGCTCGGCTCGATGGTCTGCCTCCTCCCGGTGCTGTTCATCCACGATCTCACGATCGTCGCGATCTGCCTCAGCGGCGCGTTCTTCTTCCTCGAACTGACGGTCGGGCCGATCTGGGCGATCCCGATGGACGTCGCGCCGAAGCACGCCGGTACCGCGAGCGGCATCATGAATACCGGCTCCGCGATCGCCGGCATCGTCTCGCCGCTCGCCTTCGGCGTGATTGCCCAGCTCTCCGGAAGCTACGCCCTGCCGTTTGTCGGCTCGATCGTCCTTCTGCTCGTCGGGGCAGTCCTGGCTTGGCGCGCCCTGCCGCGGGGCGAGGTCGCCGCGGACGAGCGAGGAGCCCCCGGCCTGCCCGCGACGGTTACGCCTCGGACGGCGGCGTGAGGCGGCCGATGTCGCGAGCCGGTGTGATGGCGCACGGACCCTGCTATGACACGGAGCAGCGAAGCGAGCCTCTGCCCACCCCGATGACGCAGCCGACGACCCTGCTCCGGTACAACCTGCACGACATGCTCGTGACCGGCATCCGCGAGATGGTGATCGCCGGTGCGTTGCGTCCCGGCGACAAGATCCCGGAGCAGGACCTCTGTCGCCGCTTCGGGGTCTCACGCACGCCGTTGCGGGAAGCCCTCAAGGTCCTCGCGTCGGAAGGCATGCTGCAGCTGCTGCCGCGGCGCGGCGCCATCGTGGCGACCGTCAGCCCGGAGGAGATCGACGAGTTGTTCCCCGTGATGGCTGCGCTCGAGGCGCTCGCGGGGGAACTGGTCTGCAAGCGCGCGACCGACGCGGACATCGACCGCCTGCAGGGTCTCCACGAGCAGTTGATGGCGGCCTATCAGGCCAACGACGAGGCGTCATACCTGCAGGCCAACCGTCGCTTTCACGAGACGCTGGTGGCCGTCGCCGGGAACGCGACCCTGACGACCACCTATACGCAGATCCTGATGCGGACCCGCGTCTTCCGCTTCGTGGCGCGCAAGAGCCCTGAGAACTGGCAGGCGGCCGTTCGCGATCATCAATCCATCATGGAAGCGCTGAGTTCGCGCAACGCCACGCGTCTCTCCCGGCTGCTCCGGCGCCATGTGATGGGCGTGACCGTGAAGATCGCCCGGGATGCTCTGGCCGGATCCGCCGACAACACCGCTCTCCTGGACTCGACGGATTTGACAGAGACCGCCTGAAGGGATCGGGCGCACGACCTGCGATCGGGCCCGGTCGCCATCGGGCCAGCTCTGCCGCGTCCGGGGCGTGCGAGCACACGGGTCAGCGCGAACGGCGACAGGTCTTGGTCGTCGCGCAAGGCCGCGCCGTAGACCCGGTCGGCCTTGTCGAGCGCGCTCGGATCTGCAAGCGGCGCGTCGAGAGCCACACGGTCTTCCAGTCGCCCTCTTCGCGCAGCGATCCCGCGCGGCTCGTCCAACCCGGCAGCGAGGTTGAGGCCGCAGGCCCGGTCGACGGCCGGCGACACAGGCCGGACGTCTTCGAGAGGCGCGCCGCTCATGCCAACGCGCGCTTGATCAGCCCTCGAGGACGCGCTCGTCGAGCTTCCGGTCGACGATCTCGACCGTGCGGTCGATCTCGGCATTC
>CAXDNE010000376.1:0-6175 GCA_963990595.1 uncultured Methylobacterium sp. | reverse complement strand
TCGCCCCCTCGGGCGCCGGCTGGGGGGGGGGGGGGCCCGGCGCTGCCTTCGGGGTCACCGACGCGGTGGTCTCCTCCGAGCGGATCAACTCGCCGATCGCGTCCCGGGTCGCCGGCTTGGCCGGAGCGGCCGCGGCCATCCGTTCGGGCTCGGCACGTGCCGCTTCCTTGGTCGCTTCCTTGGCCGTCTCCTTGGCGGCCTCTCTGGCGGGCGCCGCCGCCTCGCGCGGGGCGGGAGCCTTCTGGGCGAGCTTGGGCAGGATCGGTGCCGGATGGCGCCCGGCTTGATGGCCGAGTGCGTTGACACAGATGAAGCCCGCCGCGCCCATGGCCACGAGGCTGCCGAGCACGGTGCCCGGGCTGTTCCGGCAGGTCGTGCCCGTCGCCTTCAGCGCACCCACGAGCACGGCGCGCCAGTCGCCCTGGACGGCGGCCCGGCGCGGCGCGGCGCGGCGGGCGCGGCCGGCTTCGCCCGGGACGGTGATCTCGCGGTAGCCTGACATCGTGTCTCCTTCCGGGGGATCTGTGGCTCAGCCGGTGCGGCGCAGGACCGGACCGGAAGGCGCCGTGGCGGTCCGCGGCTCCGCGTCGAACAGGCCGAGCGGCAGGCGCACCACGCGGCGCGGCGCCGGAGCTCCCCGCACGGATGTGCGGATCGGGGCAGGGTCGGTGGCGGCCGGCAGCCGGCACAGGCGGGGCAGCGTCACGATCACGGCGGTGCCGGACTGCGGGGCGCTCTCGATGAGCATCGCACCCCCGTGCAGGCCGACGAGGCCCTGAACCACCGAGAGGCCGAGGCCGGTTCCCTCGTGCTGGCGCTTGTAGCCGCCGCCCCCCGCTTGGAAGAACGGGGTGCCGATCTTGGGCAGATCGTCCGCGCCGATCCCGACACCGGTATCGGCGACGACGATGTCCAGGCTGTCCACGCCGGGGCGCAGGGACAGGTCGACCCGGCCCCCCCGCGGGGTGAACTTCACGGCATTCGAGATGAGATTGATCAGGACCTGTCGGCACGCGCCGGGGTCGGCGGTGATCTCGACCGGGCCCGACACGGAGGCCGCGAGCACGAGGCCGGCCGCCTCGGCCTTGAGGCGCATCAGGTCGCAGCAGGCCTGGAGCAGCGCCGCGATATCGAACGTCTCGGGCGCGTAGTCGAAATTGCCGCTCTGGATCCGGCTCATGTCGAGGAGCGTGTTGACGACGCCGAGGAGGTGATGGCCGGACGCGCCGATGATCCCGGCATATTCCCGCGCCTGGTCGGGGCCGAGGCTGACCGACCCTTCGCCCGCCAGCACCTCGGAGAAGCCGATGATCGCGTTGAGCGGCGTGCGCAGCTCGTGCGTGACGTTGGCCAGGAAGCGCCCCTTGATGGCGTCGGCCCGCTCGGCCTCGGCGCGGGCGCGCTCCAGCTCCTCGGCGTGGCGGTGGTGCTCGGTCATGTCGCGGGTCACCGCCACGACCGCCATGGCGCTCTCATGGGCGCCGTGCTCGATGCGATGGGCGCGCATCTCGGCGTGGATCAGGCGCGCGCCGTCGGGCCGGCCGGCCTCCGCCTCGACATGCAGGCGCAGCGGCAGGGTCGCGGGGCGGCCGGTGGCGGCGACGTCGCTCACCGCCTTGAGGAAGGCCGGGCGGTCGGCCACGTGGACCCGCTCCAGGAGCCCGTGGCCGCGCAGCCGCGCCGGGGCGCTGCCGAGCAGCCGCGTCGCCGAGACCGAGGCCTCCAGCACCCGGCCGTTGCGGTCGTGCCAGGTCACGAGATCGTCGATCGCCGAGAGCAGCAGCCGGTCGCGGGCCTCGTGGTCGCGCAGCCGCTCGCGCCACGCACCCTCGTTGCGCATGTGCTCCAGGGCCTGGGCGGCGACGTGGCCGATCGCCGTGATCGCGAAGGCCGGCAGGGCGATGCTGGCCGAGATATCCATGGCGGGCAGCGCGCCGACCCAGCTGCCCAGGCCCACCACCGCGAAGACGCCGAGGATGGCCATCAGGGCCGCCGCCGCCGTCGCCCGGAGGGAGCCGGACACGAGCGCCTCCAGGGGGATCGCCACCAGCCAGACCGAGGCCGGGGAGGTGACGCCGCCGGTGATGCTCGCCAGCGCGACGACGACACCGGTCAGCCCGGCCGAGGAGACCGCGTGGGCGAGCCAGAGCGACCCTGTCCGCGCGAGCAGCACGGCGGCGAGGACCGGCAGCAGCAGGCTCGCGATCGCCAGCACCTCGAGGCCCGACGGCACGCCGCGCCAGAGGAGGTAGGGCGGCAGGCCGACCATCATGACCGCGCCGGTGGCGAGGCGCGACACCAGGAAGCGCTGGTGGCGGGACTGGGCAGCCGCGTTGTCGGCCACGGATTCGTGGACGAGACCCGCGAGACGGTCGTCGATCAAGGAAGTCACGACATTCTGAATGGGCAAGGCTGGCACGCGCCGCGATGTCTGCGTGTCCGCATCCCTCGCGCCTCCGGTTCGACTTCGAACGACTACCGGACGGTCGCAGAGCCGGCTTAAACGAGTGTTGCGGGACTTGTCCGAATGATCGGGATGCTTTCCGCGAGGTAACCAGCGGCTTCCCGGCAAGCTTCGTTCACCATTGCGCGCGAAAGCCCAGACAGGTTGAGGCCCGGTTCACGAAATCGGTCGAAGTCTCGCGCTCGACATCGAGCGGAGGAGCCGTTCCATGACCGTTCTGCTGCGCGCCGTGCTGGTGATCGGCGTGCTCTCGTATCTCGCGCTGTTGCGAAACGGTGCGGATCCGGCCGCCGAGGCCCGCAAGATCGCGGGATCGGTACCGGGCGCTCCGGCGGTGCTGCCGGCGGCCCTCGACGCGGCCGCGCCGGAGGCCCGCGACCGCGCGGTCCGCGCCGCGCTGGCCCGCGGCCTGATGGCCGAGCTGAGCCGCCGCGCTGCGGAGCCCCCGGCCTCGAACGACACCCTGGACGAGGCCGACCGCCAGCCGGCCTGGCGGGGTGTCGCGCCGCATTGAGGCGCGCCCGTCAGCCCGTCTCCCCGCCCTGCGCCGAGCGGGCCCGCATCGGCAGGGGCGGGCGTTGCGCAGCGCCGCGCTCCGCGCCCTGGCGCAGCTTGGCTTCCGGCCCGTGCAGCGGCTGGTGGGCCTCGCTCCGGACGCGCTCGGAGAACGGCCGGTCGAGGATCGCGGCGATCAGATCCCGGGAGGCCGGCCGGCTGACGGTCCGGAACAGACGGACGAGATCCGCCACCCGCTCGGCCGAGCGCGCCACCCCCTGGTTCAGGGTGAGGAAGATGTAGACCGCCTCCTCCTCGTGCAGGCCGGCCGCCCGCAGCCCGAGGGTCAGGAGGTCGTAGCGGGCGCCCGGATCGGCGACCACGGTGAGGAAGTCGCGGGGCACGCCGAGGCCGTCCGCCAGGGCGGCCACGAAACCCGGAACGTCGTGGTTGGCCGAGAGCCCGGTCAGGGCCTCGCCGAGGCCGCGCGGCGGCGGCGGGCACGGCCGCAGGGCCGCCGTGGCCTCGACGGTACGGCCGATCACGTCGCGGCGCATCGGGTCGGCGTGCAGGTAGAGGGGCACGAGGTCGGCGGCCGAGACGTCGGGACGGACCAGGAGGAGCCGGGCGAGGTCGGCCGCGCTGCGGCCGCGGCCCACGAGCCGGGCGAGCGAGGCCCCGCGCAGGGTGATGCCGAGATTGGCCGCCAGGGCCCGGTCGACCTCCGGATGGCCTTCGCGGGAGAGTTCGTCCACGGCCTCGCGGCTCAGGCCGGCCCGGGCCGCGAGCCGGGCGGCGATGTCGGTCCCGTCCGCGAGGGCCGCCTCGATCAGGCGCTGGCTCAGGACAGGGGCGAGCGCCACCACCGCATCGCGGGCGCCGCCGCCCCGGCGGGCGAGCGCTTCCAGAACCGCGGCCGGCGTCTCGGGGCAGGGGGCGAGCTTGCCGGCGACCACCCGGGCCGTCTCCTCATCCACCGTGGGGATCAGGCCGCAGGCCAGGGACTCGAAGATCTCGATCTCGGCCCGGTCCCGACCCGGCGTCCGGACGAACAGGTCGGTCTGCACCCGGAGGATCACCGGCTTGAGATCGAGATTCTCGATACGCGACAGTTCGAGGAGCCCGGACAGGTCCGGCGGAGCATCGACGGATGGGGGCATGGAGGATCGGTTTACGCAGGACTGCAGTAAGGCCACGCTAACCGCATCGGCGTGAATCGACCTTTAAGCCGCCCGCCGCGGAACCGTGCCGTCCTGCATCACCCCGGCTCGCCGCGGGGGCTGTCAGGCGATCAGGAGCGCCGCCGCCGTCGCGCGGCCACCCGGACGGCCGCCGGGTCGGCCCCTATCCGCCGTCACGCGCGGTCGTGCGCCCGTGCCTGTCCGTCCGAGCCCGGGATCGCCCCCCACCGGCGGCCGGGGCCTCAATGCGTCAGCCAGAGCCCGAGGCCGAGCGCCACCGCTGCCAGGATGATGAAGCCGATATAGGCCGGCAGGACCCAGGGTTGCCGCTGATGCACGTAGCCGGCCGCCTTCTCCGAGGGCGCCCGCTCGCTCTGCCGTGCGAGACGCACGCGCTGCGGCGTCGGAGGCGTCCCGCCCGCCTCGTCGCAGGTGCCGAGCGGAGCCGCCCCGATATCCATGTGGGGAACCTTGTCGGCCGTGCGGCCGCTGTCGATGTCGGCCTTGAGCTGGGCGGAGGTCGGCGTGTCCGAATCCGGCGGCGGATCGCAGGGCAGGTTCCCGGGCGGCGGTGGGGTCTCGGAACGCAGGGTCATCGGCGGGGCTCCAGCATGTCTCGGTCAACGCCCGGAACCGCCGTCGGCTGCGGTCAGGATGTCGCGGGGCCTCAGCCCTCCCCGGATCCGCGCTTCAGCAGCGGCCGCGTGTGGACCCGTCCCTCATCGGTGAAGCCGGCCGCGGCGCAGAAGGCGCGCAGCTCGTCCTGGGCCGGCCCGACCGCGAGGAGCAGCCGGTCGCAGCCCGCCTACCGCGCCGCCCGCCCGGCCGCCTTCAGGAGGATCCGGCCGATGCCGTTGCGCCGGGACTCGGCCGCGACCACGAGGGTCGTGATCAGGCCGAAGGGCCGGGACGCGTCCAGGGTCCGGACGGGCGCGAGCGCGATGAGCCCGCTCGGGGGCCCCCATTCCACCGCGACGAGGGCGCTGCCCCCCTCCCGCTGCAGGTCGTCGAGCCGGGCCGCGAGATCGGCCGCGCCGACCGCGACGCCCGCCGCGCCCAGCAGGGTCGCGAGGCCCGCGGCGTCGGGCCCCGCGGCCGCGCGGATCTCCAGCCCGTAGCGATTGCCCACATCCCGCTCCCGATCGGCCTGCCCGGGCGGTCAACGCGGGTCCCCGCGATCGGTCGCCCTCAGACCCGGCGCCAGCCCGGCTGCGACGGGTCGACCAGCCTGTAATGGACCGGCGCCACGCCGCAGATGGCGATGACGGCCGGCTCGGGCCCGTCGCGGACGACGCCGTCGTAATGCGGCGTCCCCGCGACCCGGCGCACGAAGCTGCCGGCCTTCACGGGCACGCAGGCGGCCGGGTCGAAATCCGCCCCGCTGTTGCACCACCACGTGCCGGCCAGGACCATGCAGAACCGGTCCGTGGTGTAGGTGTGGGGGGCGCTCATGTAGCCCGGCCACCAGCGGATCAGCGTGTAGTAGAGGCCGGTCCCGTTGATGTCGCCGGTGAGCGCGCACCGGTCGACGCTGCGCTCGGGATAGCCCTTGGACGGCACCCACGGCAGGGCGTCGGGCGAGCGGATGATGGTCTGCTCCGGGTTCAGCGGGCTGGCATGCGTTCCGTCGGCCAGAAGGAGCGGGAGCGTCCCGAGGAGCGAGGCCGCGAGCAGGTCGCGGCGGCTCGCCTCGGTCCGGGTCTGCGTGTCGGTCATCGTGCGCTCCGTCCCCGGGGCGGCTGCGTCCGCTCCGGCAGCCTTCGTCCCACCTTTCTCGCCGGGGATGAAGGCCCCACACCCCTCCGGTCGCGCGGATGTGTCTGGGGGCCCGCCGCGGCACGGAACGCGCGGGGCTGTCAGGATTTAGCCTCGCAGCCGCGGGGTCGGCCGGGAGCGCGCAGCATGGCGGGTCGGGTGCCGGATCAACCTCCGGAGGGGCAGGGCGGCGAGCCGCCGACGCGGGCCGGGCAGCCCGCGCATCCCGAGCGCCTGTCTCTTATACACATCTGACGCTGCCGACGAAGAGGATAGTGTA
>CAXDNE010000375.1:0-6179 GCA_963990595.1 uncultured Methylobacterium sp. | reverse complement strand
CGGAGATGTGTATAAGAGACAGGTCGGGGCGTGGCTCACCCCCCTCCTCTATCACGTCCTGGGGCCACCGGGAGTGCGTGGCGTGTCGTTCCGGCGCCCGCCCGCGGGACAGGCCACCCTGCCGCCCGAGATCGCCTTCCTGCTGGCGGAGGGTGTCGAGGTCCGGCTGCTGGTCCGGGCGGCCGCCGAGGCCGCCGCCGCCGGGACCGACGCGGCGACCGCGCTGCTGAATGCCGGCCTGATGGCCGAACCGGCCTATTACCGGGCCCTCGCCCGGGTGCTCCGCGCGCCCTATCTCGACGGGCCGATCCCGTTCGGCCTGGGCCTGCGCTTCCCCGACAGCCTGGTTGCCGGCTTGGCGCCGCTGGCCCTCGGATCGGTGGCGCCCTGCGTGCTGGCGCCGCGCGGCCGGATGATCGCGGATCTCCTCGACACCCCGCGCCGCGCCCCCATGCCGGCGATCACCAGCCCGACTCACCTGCGCGCGGCCCTGTTCGCCGCGATCCCCGGGCAGGTGGCGGATTACGCGGCGCACGAGCTGCGCCGGCGCGCGCCCGCCCGGGCCACGGCCCGCGAACCGGCCGTCCTCTGGCTGCTGGTCCTCGGCCTCGCGCTCGCCGCGACGCTCGGCCTCTGCGCGGCGCTTCCCGCGCCCCTGGCGGGCGCCGCGCTGCTGGCCGGTCAGGGCCTGTTCCTGGCGATGGCGACCGTCCGGCTGGCCGCCCTGGCCATCGCGGCCCCCGTGGCGGCGCGGACGGTGACGCCGCTCGCCGATCCGGATCTGCCGGTCTACACGATCCTCGTCCCGCTCCACCGGGAGGCGGCGGTGGTGCCGGACCTGCTCAGGGCGCTCTCCGCCCTCGACTATCCGGCCGCCAAGCTCGACATCAAGCTGCTGATCGAGGCGGACGATCCGGAGACCGCCGCCGCGCTCGCCCGCACCGCCCTCCCCGCCCGGTTCGAGGTCATCACGGTGCCGCCGGGCGGGCCGCGCACCAAGCCCCGGGCGCTCAACGCGGCGCTGCCCCTCGCCCGCGGCACCCTGCTCACGGTCTACGACGCCGAGGACGCGCCCGAGCCGGGGCAGCTGCGGCTGGCGGCCGCGCTGTTCGCGCGCCTGCCCGAGCGCACAGCCTGCCTCCAGGGCCGCCTCGTGATCGACAATGCCGGCGATTCGCGGCTCGCCCGCGCCTTCGCCCTCGAATATGCGGGGCTGTTCGACGTGCTGAACCCGGCGCTCGCCCGGTGCGGCCTGCCGGTCCCGCTCGGCGGCACGTCGATGCACCTGCGCACCCGGGTCATGCGGGCGCTGCACGGCTGGGACGCGTACAACGTCACGGAGGATGCCGATCTCGGGCTGCGCCTGGCGCTCGCGGGCTACACGGTCGGCGATCTGCCGAGCGTCACGACCGAGGAGGCGCCGGCCCGGCTGAAGCCGTGGCTCGCCCAGCGCACCCGCTGGCTCAAGGGCCTGATCCAGACGACCCTCACCCACGGGCGCCGGCCGCTCGCCAATGCCCGCCGCCTCGGGGGCCTGGAGGCGCTCTGCGCCGTGGCGCTGGTGCCCGGGACGGTGGTGTCGGCGCTGGCCTATCCGGTGTGCCTCGTCACGGCCGGCTGGGCCTTCCTGGTCCGGGAGATCCCGGCCGCCCCGTCCTTCCTGGACAATCTCCCCACCGGGCTGGCGATCACCCTGTTCGGGACGGGGCTCGCGGCCCTGATCCTGCCGGCCGTGCTCGGCTGTGCCCGGCGCGGCTGGGGCGACCTCGCCCGATCGGCCCCGTTCATGCCGGTCTACTTCCTGCTGGTCAGCCTGGCCGCCTGGCTGGCGCTGATCGAGCTGGTCCGCGCGCCGGTGCGCTGGAACAAGACCCAGCACGGCCTCGCCCGCACCTCCCGCAGCGGCCGGCTGCGGCGGCGGCCTGCGACATCTTAGGCCGCCCCGCGCGGGGCCGGCGCCCGGGAAAGGCGGTTTTTCCTGATCTGCATCAGCTTTGCCGGGGGCCGCCCCGGCTAGCCTCGCATCCGCAGGCCGCCCGCGTCGCGGGCGCCGGTGGACAGGCGGGAGGGGGGCAGGGATGCCGGCCTATCATCTCCGACGCACCCTGGAGCACGCGGACGGCCGGTCGGGCCTCGCCTTCGCCAGCGACAGCCTGGAGGCGGCCGACGCGGAGGCCGCGATCCTCAAGGCCAAGGAACTCTGCCGCAGGGCCGCCGGCATGCTCCTGACCGGGGCGGTGCTGATGGACCCCGTGGGGCAGATCCTGTGGTCGTTCAGCCTCGCGCTGGCCCGGGAACCCCTCTGCGTCCGGCCCACGAGCTGACGGCCGGCGCACCCGTCCGGCGCAGCAGTCCGACGCACTGGTCCGACGCAACGCGCGGGGCTCCACCTCGTTGTCGGTCCAGGGCGTTCCATGGCGTGTGCCCGAGGCGGGGACCCGATGACGACGATCGCGATCCTGATCGGCACGCAGGCCGGGGCAAGGCTGCTGGCCGCCGCCTCGGAGCGCGAGGCCGCCCTGTCGGCCGAGGCTTTCCTGCTGCGCCTGCCGATCCGCGCGCTCCCGGCCCCGCTCTGGGTCCAGTGCGCCGACCCGGCGGTCAGCGGGCGCCTCACCGCCTATCTGAACGGCCTGCAGGACGAGCAGGTGCGCGAGCGCGACGCCCGGGTCTGACCCGTCATCCCCCACCCGGGACCACCGGGATCCCGCCGGCCTGGATTTCCCTTTCCCGCGCCATGCTCTAACGCCCGGGGCGTGAGCGAGGCACGCGACGAGGGGCGATCCGGCATGGCCGAGGCATCCGCCGGGGGGACGGCCGAGGAGGCACCCCTGCACAGGCTCCTGCGCCTGATGGCGACCCTGCGCGATCCCGTCCGCGGCTGCCCCTGGGACGTCGCGCAGACACCCGCCACGATCGTGCCCTACACGATCGAGGAGGCCTACGAGGTCGCCGACGCGGTGGCGCGCGGCGACCGCGACGACCTGCGCGACGAACTCGGCGACCTGCTCCTGCAGGTGGTGTTCCACGCCCGCATGGCCGAGGAGGCGGGCGCCTTCGCGTTCGACGACGTGGCGCGGGCGATCGGCGACAAGCTGGTCCGCCGCCATCCGCACGTCTTCGACCGGGACGGCAGGTCCCTGCCCGCGGGCTCGCCGCTGCGCGATCCCGGGGAGGTCGAGGCGCAATGGGCGGCGATCAAGGCGCAGGAGCGCGCGGGCCGGCCCGCGGCGCGGGGCGCCGCGGCGGCCGCACCGGACCCCCTCGGCGGCGTCGCCCGCGCGCTCCCGGCCCTGTCCCGGGCGGAGAAGATCTCCCGGCGGGCGGCGGCCTACGGCTTCGATTGGGGGAACGCCGCGCAGGTGATCGACAAGGTCCGTGAGGAGACCGACGAGGTCGCCGAGGCCCTGGAGGCTGGCGACAGTCGGGCTCTCTCGGAGGAGATCGGCGATCTCCTGTTCTCGGTGGCCAACCTCGCCCGGCATGCCGGGATCGACCCGGAAACCGCCCTGCGCGACGGGACCGCCAAGTTCGAGCGCCGTTTCGCCGCGATGGCGGAGCACCTGCGGGCGGCGGGCGGCGCGCTCGGAGAGTCGGATCTGGGCGCCATGGAGGCGGCTTGGCACGCGGCGAAGCGGGACGAGGGGGAGCGGAAGCCGTGAGCCGCTCGGCGGGCGCCCGCGATCCCGCGCGCGCGAGGACTCGACAGGCGGTGGCCGGCGGATATGTTCCGCGCATGCGCCCGACCCTGCCCGTCCTCACCACGCTCGCAGCCCTCGCCGTGACGGCGGCCCTGCCCCACCCCGCCGCCGCCGACACGATCGTCCAGGAACGGTTCGGCTGCCACACCCAGGAGGTCACGGACCGCCTGTTCAAGCTGGTCATGGCCGGCGACGAATCCGGGTTCGGGCAGCTGCTGCGGATCAGCCTCGCCAGCGGCGAGTGCCGGTCCTGGAAGCTCGGCGAGGAGGTCCGGCTGGAATCCCGGACGATGAGCTACGGCTGCCTCGCCCTGAAGGACGGGCCGGATCGCTGCTACTGGACGCCCCTCAGCGCCATCGAGAAGGCGAACTGACTCCTCCGCCGGCTGACCGGCAGAGCCCCGCATCCGGCACCGCCGCCGGGGCGGTGCCGGATGCGGTCGCGCTCAGGCGGCCTTCTTCGCGCCCTTGCCCGTGCCGCCCTCCGCGTCGTCGGGCGTGCCGGCGGCGTTGATCGACTCGGCGATCTTGGAGAGCAGGGCGTCGGTCTTCTTCTCCTCCTGAAGCGTCGCGTCCAGGAGCTTGGCGGCCTCGCCGTAGCCGAGCTGGCCGGCCCAGGTCTTCAGGGTGCCGTAGCGGGCGATCTCGTAATGCTCCACCGCCTGGGCGCAGGCGGCCAGCACCGCGTCGGCGGCCGGGGTCTCGGCGAAGTCGTCGAGGTCCTCCTCCATCTCGGAGACGATGCCCTGCATCGCCTCGCAGGTCTTGGCGCGGGCCGGCTTGCCGATGATCTCGAAGACCTGGGTCAGGCGCTCCACCTGCTGGGCGCTCTCCTCGGCATGGGTCTCGAAGGCCTGCCGCAGCTCCGCGTGCTCCGCTGCCCTGGCGGATTTCTTGAGCGCCTTCACGGATTGCTTCTCGGCGTAATAGACGTCCTTCAGGGTCTCGTAGAAGGCGTCCTGCAGCGTCTTCTGCTTGGCCATGGCGGTCTGTCTCCGTTGGGGGCCGCTGCCGGGTGCGCGGCTTCCGGACGGGGAACGCGGCTCCCGCGGGACGTATCCGGCCGATATCTTCGCCCTGTGGAGGAACCTTTCGGGGCTCAGCGGCCCGCCCCGTCCGGGCGCGTCTTCCGGCCCGGGGCGAGGCCGGCCGGGCCGGGTCCGGCGGCGCCGGCCGGTTTCGGACGCAGGCGATCCAGAACCCCCTCGATGGCGCGCTCGACCGCGTCGCGGTCCGGCAGCGTGTCCGGCAATGGCGGCCGTGTCCGGCCCGCGTCGCGGCGCTTCGTCATGCATTCCGCCCGTACCGGGGCCGGGCGGAGCCGATGTTCCGCCCCGTGCGACCGTGAAGGGGCAGTCTATCGCCCGGGATCCTGGGATCAAAGCCTGCCGTGATCGCAGGATCCCGGGATCCTGTGATCAAGGTTTTCGGATGGTTGCTGCGGAATTCGGCCGCCGCGCGGCCGGCGCCGGCGGAGCATCCCCGGATGTCTTGGCGATGCTGGCTGTGTCGGCCGCGGTCGCGGCCGATCTCCGGCGGCCGCCGAACGGCCAGGCGATCAGGCCGCCGGCCCAGAGGGCAGCCCAGACGAAGACGGGCTGAAAGGCCAGCCGCGGGCCGTGATACCACCAGGAATCGGGGATCCCCGCGATGGGGACGTGGTCGAAGGCGTGCTTGAGGTTCGCCGGGTAGACGCAGACCGCGTAGAGGGCGAGGCCGAGCGCGGCCGCGCGCCGGAACGGGCGGGTCAGGAGCCCGGCGGCGCCGGCGATCTCGCTGAGGCCGGTCGCCTGGATGACGAGGCGGGGCTCCGGCACCCAGTCCGGCATCAGCGGCAGCATCTTGTCGGTCGCCACGAGGTGGACGACCCCGATGAACGCGTAGACGGCCGCGAGCCCGTAGCGCAGCCGGCGGCGTCCCGTCTCGACCGCCGGAGCGGTCACGCGACGGCGTCCTCCGGCACGTGGCAGGCGCGGGCCACCGCGGCCCTGAGCGCCACCCTGAGCCGGGCCACGGCCGGGTGCCCGGCGCTCGCGAAGGCGGTGTCGCCGATCGCCGTCACGGGGGCCAGGAGCCGCAGGGAATTGGTCAGGAGCACGGCCTCGGCGCCGAGCAGGTCGGGCAGGCTCACCGAGCGCTCCTCCGCGCGCAGGCCGCAATCTTCGGCGAGGCCGATGATTTCCGCCCGCACGATCCCCGCCAGCACCCCGTCGGCGAGCGGCGGCGTCACCAGGGTCTCGCCGAACAGGGCGAAGAGGTTGCCGGTGCCCGCGCAGGCGACGAGGCCCCGCGTGTTGGAGAACAGCGCCTCGTCGAAGCCCGCGGCGGCGGCTTCCCGGGCGGCCAGCACCGCGTCGAGGTAGCCGAGCGTCTTCAGCCGGGCGGCCGGGGACGTGTCGTTGCGGGCGATCGCCGTCGGCCACAGGCGCAGGGGCGCGAAGGCCGCGCTCCGGGCGCTCGGCGCCGCCGTGGCGAACA
>CAXDNE010000374.1:0-6187 GCA_963990595.1 uncultured Methylobacterium sp. | reverse complement strand
GGTTCTGCGGCATCAGGCCGGCGGCGACAAGGGCTCCCGGGCCACGGGCTCCCGGACGGGAGGCCGCCGCGATGCGCCGGCGGGCGGCTTCAGGTGCGATCGGCCGCCGACACGGCGCACCGCGCCGCGCGCGAGGGCGAGGGCCGGCAGGGACAGGCCGATCGCCAGGACCCACCAGGCCGGCCGGATCGGGCCCGAGAAGTCCAGATTGGCGGCGAGCACGAGGCTGGCCGGGACGCCGCTGGCGAGCCCGTACCAGGCCGCCTCGAGGCCCGCGGTGGCGAGCCCCGCGAGGAGCGCGAGGAGCAGGAGCGCCCCGGGCCGCTCCGGCCATTTGAAGCGCCGCATCACCCGCCAGCCCATCAGCAACAGGAACAGCCCGGTCCAGAAGACCGGATCAGTGACGTCGATCTTCGATTGCAGGAAGTAGTGGGCGAGCGCCAGCACGGCGATCGTGTAGACGAGCCGGTGCAGCCGGTGCCAGTTCGGCCCCAGATTGCGGATCGCCGCGTCCGTCGAGGTCAGCCCCAGGGCGATCAGCCCGATCAGCGCCACGAAGCCGATCGTCAGGTAGAGCCGCAGGGCGATCTCCGCGACGACCTTGGTGAGGATCAGGTTCTGGTCGACCGCGTAGAGGGTGAGATGGGCCACCGCGTAGGCCATCACGCTGACGCCCAGCATGCGCCGGACGACCATGACCTTCGGCCAGTCGGCGATGCGGCGCAGCGGCGCGATCGCCAGGGAGAGCAGCAGGAATCGCACCGCCCAGTCGCCGGTGGCGTGAATCAGCGCCGTGATGGGCTTGGCCCCCAGCGCGTCGAGCCGGTAGGCGGCCGCGAGATACAGGGCCGGCGCGATGCAGGCCAGGAACACGGCGAGTTTCAGCCAGGAGGGGCGTCCGGCCCGGTCGAGCCAGGGGAGGGGAACGGCCAGGCGATCGATCATGGGTCTCGAACAGGGCGCTCTCGGTGGGGGATGACGGCGGTCGGCTCCCGGCAAGAACGACCGCCCCAGGGCGTCGGTGCCGGCACGGGTCGGTTCGCCGCGGGTCCGGCCGAGTTACACGTGGCAGTCGATCGGGTGGTTGACCTCGGCCGTCTCGCGGCGAGATAGCGGGATGACGGACACCGGAAGGATCCTATGCAGTACCGCAATCTCGGCCGCTCCGGCCTCAAGGTCTCGCCGATCTGCCTCGGCACGATGATGTTCGGCGGCCCCACCGACGAGGCCACGGCGGGCCGTATCGTCGGCAGCGCCCGGGAGGCGGGGATCAATTTCATCGACACGGCGAACGTCTACACGGACGGCCGCTCGGAGGAGATCACCGGCCGGGCCATCAAGGCCGACCGGCACGCCTGGATCCTGGCCACCAAGGTCGCCAACCCGACGGGGGAGGGCGTCAACGACCGCGGCCTGTCCCGCGTCCACGTGATGAAGGCCGCCGAGGACAGCCTGCGCCGGCTCGGCACCGACGTCATCGACATCTACTACCTCCACAAGGAGGACCACGACACGCCGTTGTCTGAGACCGTGCGGGCGATGGCCGACCTCGTGCGCGCCGGCAAGATCCGCCATTTCGGCGTCTCGAACCACCGGTCCTGGCGGGTGGCCGAGATCTGCCGGCTCTGCGACGAACTCGGCATCGACCGGCCGGTGGTGAGCCAGCCCTACTACAACGCCTTCAACCGCATGCCCGAGACCGAGCACCTGCCGGCCTGCGCCCATTACGGGCTCGGCGTCGTGCCGTACTCGCCGCTCGCCCGCGGCGTGCTCACCGGCAAGTACGATCCCGACGCGCCGCCGCCGGCCGAGACCCGCGCCGGCCGCCAGGACACCCGGATGATGCAGACCGAGTGGCGCCCGGAATCCCTGCGCATCGCCCGGACTCTGAAGGAGCACGCCGAGGCGCGCGGCATCACGGCCGGCCAGTTCGCCACCGCCTGGGTGCTGAACAACCGCCTCGTCACCGGCGTCATCGCCGGGCCGCGCACCGAGGCGCAGTGGCAGGAATACCTGGGCGCCCTCGATTACGGCTTCACCCCGGAGGACGAGGCGCTGGTGGACGGGTTCGTCGCCGCCGGCCATCCGACGACGCCCGGCTACAACGATCCGGCCTACCCGCTGGAAGGTCGGGTGCCGCGCAGCGGCTGACGACGCTCGGGGCGGCAGGCCTCCAGCCGGTGCCCGCATCCCGAGGCGCCGGAGCGCCGCGCGGGCCGCGAAGGCGGCCTCCGGCCGGCCGCGCGATCCCGGGAGCCCGCCTCCGAGGCCCGCTCGGCGCGGGCCCCTCGGGATGAGGGCGCGGGTTGGAGGAACCGGGGCGATCCGACCGTCGGGCGCCGCCGTGCCGGCGGCCGCCGGAACCGCATGCGGAGGCGGAGCGGCGCCAGGGATGCGGGATCCGTCTTGCACTTCCGACCAAGGGTCGCTATCTAGCTCTCAACAGTTCTGATGGCAGTCGAGAGGCTGCGGTTCGGGAGTGGGCCCCACCGGGTCCGCTCTTTTTTTTCGCCGCACAGGTCTCTCGCCGCGCAAGGCCGCACGCCGCGGGCGGGCCACGCAGAACGCCGCGAAGGTTGCGCGCAGACCATCCATGTCATCCGAGATCGAAGCGGATCTGTCCGAGAAGCGCCTCGTCCGAGAGGGCGGCGTCGCCGCGCGCGTCGCGCAGGTGATCGAGGGGCCCCTCGCGGGCCTCGGCTTCCGGCTGGTCCGGGTGAAGATGTCCAACATCAACGGTTGCACCGTGCAGATCATGGTGGAGCGGCCGGACGGCACCTTCACCATCGACGATTGCGAGGCGGTGAGCCGCGCGATCTCGCCGATCCTCGACGTCGATGATCCGGTGGGCGGTGCCTACAACCTGGAAGTCTCCTCGCCGGGGATCGACCGGCCGCTGGTGCGGGTCTCGGATTTCGCCCGCTGGGCCGGCTACGAGGCCAAGGTCGAGCTGAGCCCGCCGCTCGACGGGCGCAAGCGCTTCCGCGGCATCCTGGGCGCGCCCGATCTGGGCCGGATGACGGTCCCGATCGATCTGCCCGACGTGAAGGAAGGGCTGCCGAGCCGCATCGACCTGCCGCTCAAGGACCTCGCCGAGGCTCATCTGGTCCTCACCGACGAGCTGATCCGCGAGTCGCTCCGCCGCGGCGGGCCGTCCGCGGGCGACGAGGCCGACGAGGCTGAGGACGAGGAGGCCGCCGCGGAGAGCGCGGCAGCGCCGGCCCGCAGCCCGTTCCGCCCGAAGGGCCCCAGGAAGGCCAGCCCCGCGGCCAAGCCCCAGAAGCCGGCCCGGACCGGTCCCAAGAAGCCGGTCGTGACCAAGGCGTCCCGGCTCAAGGACCGCGACTCGCTGCATTGAGACCCGAACGCCGGCCGCCGCGCGGCCGGCACGAAGACTTGACGGAAGAGAAGGACCGAAACCGATGGCCGTCGTCAGCGCCAACAGGCTCGAACTCCTCCAGATCGCCGACGCGGTCGCCCGCGAGAAGGTGATCGACCGCTCCATCGTCATCGACGCGATGGAGGAGGCGATCGCCAAGGCGGCCCGCTCCCGCTACGGCGCCGAGACGGATGTTCACGCCGAGATCGACCCGAAGACCGGCGCCCTGCGCCTCTCGCGCCACCTCCTGGTCGTCGATCAGGTGGAGAACGACGCCCGCGAGATTACCCTGGAGCAGGCCCGCCGCTACAATCCCGGCGCCCTCGTCGGCGACGTGATCTCCGACACCCTGCCGCCCTTCGACTTCGGCCGCGTGGCCGCGCAGTCGGCCAAGCAGGTCATCGTCCAGAAGGTCCGCGACGCCGAGCGCGCCCGCCAGTACGACGAGTACAAGGACCGCATCGGCGAGATCCTCAACGGCATCGTGAAGCGCGTCGAGTACGGCAACGTCATCGTCGATCTCGGCCGCGGCGAGGGGATCGTGCGCCGGGACGAGATGATCCCGCGCGAGACCTTCCGGCCGGGCGACCGCATCCGCTCCTACCTGTTCGACGTGCGCTCGGAAGTGCGCGGCCCGCAGATCTTCCTGTCGCGCTCGCACCCGCAATTCATGGCCAAGCTGTTCGGCCAGGAAGTGCCCGAGATCTACGACGGCATCGTCGAGGTGAAGGCGGTGGCCCGCGATCCGGGCTCGCGCGCCAAGATCGCGGTGATCTCCCGCGACGGCAGCATCGACCCGGTCGGCGCCTGCGTGGGCATGCGCGGCTCGCGCGTGCAGGCCGTCGTCGGCGAGCTCCAGGGCGAGAAGATCGACATCATCCCGTGGTCCGAGGACGAGGCGACCTTCATCGTCAACGCCCTCCAGCCCGCCGAGGTGGTGAAGGTGGTGCTCGACGAGGAGGCCGACCGCATCGAGGTGGTGGTGCCGGACGACCAGCTTTCGCTCGCCATCGGCCGTCGCGGCCAGAACGTGCGGCTGGCCTCCCAGCTCACCGGCTGGGACATCGACATCCTCACCGAGGCCGAGGAATCGGAGCGCCGCCAGAAGGAGTTCGCCGAGCGGACCCAGGTCTTCATGGAGGCGCTGGACGTCGACGAGACCGTCGGCCAGCTGCTCGCGGCGGAAGGCTTCCGCAACGTCGAGGAGATCGCCTACGTCGATCTCAATGAGCTGTCCGGCATCCAGGGGCTCGACGAGGAGACCGGCGCCGAGATTCAGGCCCGCGCCCAGGATCACCTCGCCCGGATCGAGCAGGCCCACGACGCCCGCCGCACCGAACTCGGCGTGGCCGACGAACTGCGCGAGATCGAGGGCATCACCACGCCCATGATGGTGGCGCTCGGCGAGAATGACGTGAAGACCGTCGAGGATCTGGCGGGCTGCGCCACCGACGACCTCGTGGGCTACACGGAGGGCCGCGGCCCCGATTCCGTGCGCCACGCCGGCTACCTCGACGGGTTCGACCTGTCCCGCGCCGAGGCCGAGGCCCTGATCATGGCCGCCCGCCTCAAGGCCGGCTGGATCGAGGCCCTGCCGGAGCCGGAGGCCGAGGAGGGCGCCGAAGGGGCTGCCGAGGGCGAGGAGACCGCTCCCGCCCAGGCCGAGGCCTGAGTCGAGAGCCGGCGGCGGAGGCGCGATGGTCGCGGTCGAGACGACCCTGCCCGAGGACGGGCCGGAAGCCGGGGGGCTCGATGCCGGCCCCGGCCGCCGCGCGCCCGAGCGGACCTGCATCGTCACGCGCGTCGCCCAGGCGCCGGACGCGATGATCCGGTTCGTTCGCGGGCCGGATGGCAGCGTCGTGCCCGATCTGCGCGCCAAGCTCCCGGGCCGGGGCGCCTGGATCAGCGCCCGGCGCGAGGCGGTCGCCACGGCCGTGCGCAAGAACCTGTTCGCGCGGGCCTTCAAGGGACCGGCCCCGGCCGCCCCGGACCTGCCGGACCGGATCGCCGCGGCGCTCCGCGACGACCTCCGGCAGGCGATCGCGCTGGCCAACAAGGCGGGCTGCATTGTCGCGGGCTTCTCGAAGGTCGAGGCCGCCATAGGCGGCCAGCCGGGCGCCATCGCGGTGATCCACGCCGCCGAGGCGAGCCCGGACGGGCGGCGGAAGATCGCGTCAGCCTTGCACCGGCGTCACGGTGAGGCCATGTCAAGGATACCGATCATCGACGACCTGTCCGAGGATGAATTGGACATGGCCTTAGGTCGGGATCATGTGATACATGCTGCGCTCGTCGCAGGAGCCGGAGCCGCCGGCTGCCTGTCGCGTTGGCGTCGGCTACGCTCCTTCGAGAGCGCCGCCGCGGCGACCGAGGAGCCCGATCTAGCCCGAATCGGCCGGATCGACCAAGCCTCACGTTGACGACGCACCAGGACGAATTTGGCCGGCGCCACCGGGCGTCGGTTCACGGGACGATGGAAACCCTCAGGGTTCAGGCTGAATGAGCGATACGAACAACCCGGGCGACAAGACTCTGAACCGGACTTCCCCGAAGCCGCTTTCCCTCAAGCGGCCGATCGAGTCGGGGACCGTGCGTCAGAGCTTCTCCCATGGCCGCTCCAAGCAGGTCGTGGTCGAGACGGTGAAGCGCCGCGTCATCGGCGCCGCGCCGGCCGCTCCCGCCCGTGAACCTGCGCCCGCACCGCGCCCGGCACCCGCGGCACCCGCCGCGGCGGCGCCGCGTCCGGCCCAGCGGGCCTGTCTCGTATACACATCTCCGAGCCCACGAGACAAGAGGCAATCTCGTATG
>CAXDNE010000373.1:0-6220 GCA_963990595.1 uncultured Methylobacterium sp. | reverse complement strand
GGTGTAGTAGCAGCGTGCCCTTCGCTGGGCTGCCTAAAGCCACCTCGCCTTCTCGATATGAATGTTCTGGAAGTTGCCTTCGCGAAACTCCCGACCGACTTTCGGCCGAGCGAGCTTCAAGGCCTTCTGGACGCTTAGAGCTGTTCCCGGTCAGGTAGCGACGGCCAAGTCGTCCTCGTAGCCGGCTGCGGCGAGGTAGTTGCGTCACTCCTGCGGGGTGAAGCGGGTGAATGCCTGGCGGATCGCCGCCCTGAGATCTGTGATCGTGCGGGCGGCCGCGCTGCGCAACAGCGCCTTCAGCTTTGTGAAGGCCTGGTCAATCGGGTTGAAGTCAGGGCTGTAGGACGGAAGGTAGAGCAGCCGAGCCCCTTCGGCCTCGATCGCATCCTGCACACCCGCGACCTTGTGGGCTGGCAGGTTGTCCATGACGGCGATATCGCCAGGGTGCAGCACCGGGACCAAGGTCTCGGTGACATAGCTGCAAAAGCGCGTGCCGTTCGTGGGGCCGTCCAACAGCGCAGTCGCGCACAGCCCGCTCGTGCGCAGGGCGGCCGTAATGGTCGTGGTTTTGTAGTGGCCAAACGGAGCCGCAAGCCGGCAGCGCTCGCCGCGTGGGGCCCAACCGGAGCGCCGCGCCATGTTGGTGGCGGCCGCCGTCTCGTCCAGGAACACCAGCCGGTCCGGGTCGAGCTCGGGCTGGGCCTCGAACCACGCCTCGCGGGCCGCTCTTACGTCTTCACGCTCCTGCTCAGCTGCGTACGTCGCCCCTTTTTCCAGCTGATCCCGTGTCGCTGGAAGAAGCGCGATAGACCGCTCGTGCTGGTCTGGACGCCTTGCTCAGCCAGTCGGTCGCGCACCTCGCGCAGGAAGAGGCGCGGCTCCTGCTTGGACGTCGCCAGGATCAGTGCGGCATGCGCCTCAATACGCTTCGAGGTGTGATCGCCGCCCATAGGTTTGGGCGCGACATGGCCCACTTGGTGTGAGCGCTGCGACCAGCGGCTGACGCTCGACACGCTGACCCCGAAGCGCCTCGCGGCGCGATGGCAGGAGGCACCGGCCGCCACGGCCGCCACGACACGCTCGCGCAGATCCACAGACAAAGGTGAAGGCATCGGAATGCTCCTTCACCCGTCAACGCGCCACCTGCTAACCTGTCTCAAGCGGCGCGGGACAGGCTCTAGACCTTCAAAGCAGTGCACCAGGGCCTCACCGATCACATCCTCCCGCATACGCTCGCAAGCTCGTCGGCACCAGAGCGCGGAACCTGCCGAAGACGCCGGCCGAGATCAAGATCCTGGCCTGGCGCGGGCATGGCACCCTCATCGCGGCGGCTGGAACGGTCCTCGTCGACCTCGTTGGCGTGCGCTTGATGCCGATTGCCCCGCCCTTTTGGAACACCCAGGCAATTCTTTGGGACGTTGCGTCGAAGCGGCAAGCACAACCGCAGGATATCCTCTCTGAGGGCGAGGATGTGTTCAGCAGAGATAGAAGGCTGCCCCCATCGCTCGCACCACGGACCGTGAGTGGTGGAGGCAAGCGTATGGCTATGGCGAAGCGCGCTAGCGAGGCTCCCGGCACGCGTCGCTCAAGCACGGCGCGTGAAGCCCGTGTGAGGTGGCGCCGGACTGCGAAGCGGGTCGTTCGCTGGATCAGAGCATCCAGCCGAAGGCAGACAGGCTCGGCTCAGGAAATCCAAGCCAAACCTGCATCGGTGCCGGCGCAAGTCCAGGGCGGCAACGTCGTCACTCTAACGTGGGCCCAGACCTTCGGTCGCGTAACGCAGCGAACCCGATAAGCGCCCGCCGTTCAGGCGGTCTTACGACCCTTCGGCTCGCGCTCGGCCCCGGCGCCGGGCCGTCCGAGACCGATCGCCTTGGCCAGCGCAGAGCGCTGCTCCGCATAGCTTTGGGCGACCATCGGGTAATCGGAGGGCAGACCGTAGCGCTCGCGGTAGGAGTGCGGGTCGAGGCCATGCGCGCTAAGGTGGCGCTTGAGCGTCTTGTAGGCCTTGCCATCGATGAAGCTGACGATACCGTCGTCTCGGATCGACTTGCGGATCTGGCTGGGTGTCGGCTTCTCGATCTCGGCGGCTGGAATCGCAGCACCGGAACCGCCTCCAGCGCCCAGGCTGGAAACCGCCGCGTGCACCATCACGATCAGGGCCGGCAGCTCACCCGGCGGAACGGGATTGTTCGAGACGTAGGCTGAAACAATGTCGGCGGCCAGCTCAGCGAAGTCGAGGCCGACCTCTCGTGGTTCTTCGTTCAAGGCTCTCGCTCCTGTCTAGGCCCCCTGTTCCGGGATGGTTCAGAAGTGGTGTAAAAGCAAGTCTCACGTTTAGTTGCGCGCAATTGATCCAAACATGGCGGTTACCTTCTCATCTGATTGAATGTGCTTCAAGAAAGCACACTGATCTGCCTAAATTTGGATTTACAACCCGATCCGCCCGCCCAAGCAAGAACCGGAATAAGCGAAGGCCTCCGCGGGCCGCCGCACCTTGTCCAGGTTGGAGTGACGCTGCGGACGCCGGCGCCTTCTCCAAGCCCAGGGGAACTTCAATTGACACTTGGTTGGCAGCGCCGCAGTGGCGCAGCAGCGAGATCAGGAAGCCTGCGGGGCCTGATCCGCTTTCTGATCGGGAGCCGCCTCGCCGTGGTTCAGCCGGGCCCGCATCGTCTTACTCGGCTTGAAGCGGACTTTAGCCTTGGCTTCGACCGCGACCGTCTCTCCGGACTCCGGATTGCGGGCGCTGCGGGCATCCTGATCTCGGACTTCGAGCGTGCCGAAGCCACGTAGCTCTACCCGGTCGCCGCCCGCCAACGCCTCTGCGATCCTGTTGAAATTGGCATCCACTACCGCTTCGGCATCCGCTGGGTAGCGGTGCGGGTTCTGTTTCGCGATACGGGTGACAGCTCGGATCGGATCATGGGCGCAAGGTGGGGAGACCATCCCACACTCTGCATCTGCTAGCCGCGGCCGCCCTGGTGGCCGTTGCTACTCCCGCCTTGGCACAGGGGCTCGACAGCAAGCACAGCCCGTACCCGGCTTCGGCCTATGCCGGCAACGCCTCTGTGGTCCTGCCGGAGATCTCGGTGACCCACTACCGGCCTGCCCCGGCCTATCGGTACTCAGGTCAGCATGCAAGCGGGCCGGCCGACGCCTTGGCACGTTGACGGCGCGACGCTGTCGGGGTCGCCTCAACGGCGACCCGAGTAGCCATGTCGTGTGGTCACTCAGGTTGGCAGACGGTCCCATCGTTAAGGCGTAGGATGTCGCTTCAAAGTTGCGAGCTGGGGCGAGCAAATGACTGCATCAGTTATCCCCCTGCCGCTGAAAGGATCCACGCTTCGAGGCCTCGACGCCACCGCTGCCGAGATGCTGGCTGGAGGCCAGGCGGCAACCCTCACAGCCGCGAGGATCAGCCTGCTCCTGACAAGCATCCAGGCGCAGCGGGCTGAGCTGATGGCGGTGATCGACGACCTTCAAGCACGTCCGCCCAGCGGGGACGCACAGGTTGACCGCCTAAATGCGGACCTGCGCGTCGAGGCTGTCAGGGGTGTCGGCCAAATCGATCAGATGATCCGGCTTATCGAAGCCTTGCAGCCCGATGCCGCGATGAAGGATCCGCCGGGCTGAGGCAGGACAATCCATCGGTGGACTGCTAAGCAGCCCGTCTCACCGGCAGACGCACCTGAGGTGTTCGCGACGCCGCACGGCACGTAGCAGGTGAGCACGCGACGACAGGCGGTCTGCGGGCCAGTTCCCCGCTCCAGCCGTGATGCCTAGGCCGGGCTGTTGCGTTAGGGTCGGCGCGTGCGGCGGAATTGGACACCGCGGAGCGCCGGCCCACGGCCGAAAACTTAACGAGGTGGCTGTCGGCCCTGATGTTCTCCATGCGAGCACACCGAGACCCGCCATCGGCACATCTCGCCAACATGCTCAGGGCAGACTAGTGCTCTGACGCCGACAAAACGTACACGAAGCAATGCGGTTTTCGAAGCGCCAGCAGCAAGTTAGCTGGCGAGCACGTGGTACTTTCGTCGGCGTCTGTGCACTAGCATGCGCCGTCGTCCGCGGGACGGTCGCCGTTATAGCCAAGCTTAAGGCCGCTATCGCGAGTTATCCACAGCTCGGTGCTCTGATCGGCCTGTCCTAGACTTGTGATCAGACGATGGACATCCAACGTCCGTCTGCTGCGTAGGTAATCCGGACGCTTCGCATCCCGGCCAGCCTACCACCACACAGTGGAGAGGTGGCTATGACAGGATCGAAAAAGGGCAACATCTACGTCGAGCGACGTTCCGAACACGGTGACTACGCTGTACGGCGGCCAGGATCGGAGCGTGCAAGCGCCGTGCTGCCCACCCAGCGCGAGGCGATCGCCCGCGCCAGGGAACTGGCACCGGGCACCAAGCCGGATGTCGAACGGGTGCGCCACACGGAGAAGGGCCGCCCGGACAAGTGGCGCAAGGCGTGAGACGGTTGAGGTCGACGTGGCGAGTGAAATGACAGGCGGGGAGCGCCGCGCCAAGGCGCGGGACTTCCTCTGGATCGCCCACGCCGGCCTCTTGGCGGAGGCCGGTCGGGTCCGCAGGAGCGATCCTTAGAAGGATCCAGGAAAGGTCGCCGAGTACTCCGGCGCCACCGTATTCGGTCGCATGGATGAGGCTGTGCGGGCCGCCGGTCTGATACCTGACGACATGACGGCCGCCCAGGCCGCCGCCGATTTCTGCACCTATTTCGCCGGATCGGAGCGGTCACGCGACCTGCCCCATTGGTTCGCCCGGTTCAAGCAGGAGCATGAGGACTACACGGCGGTCAGCAAGGTCGACCAGTTCCTCTGGATCGTGCAGACCACCGCGCTTGCCGACGCCGAGAACCACGCAGGCTGGGATGCGATGGCGGCCAAGTCCGAGCGCGTCACGCCCGCTGCCGTGGTCGAGACGATTGCGCAGGCGGTGCGGGTCGCGCCATTGATCCCGCCGGACATGGAAGCCGGCGACGCGGCCAACGAATTCGTGTCCGTCTACGCGCAAGGGATGAACGAAGGTCGCCGCAAACCGCCGAAGTGGTGCCGCGGCTGAGAGGAGAGACGATGATGGGTGCATTCTACCGGATCGACCACGCCGGCACGTCCGGCTCGGGCGCGGGTGCTATGGCTCTCGCGAACGGTAAGGTGGCCGGCTCGGACAGGAACTGAGACAGTTTGTGTTTCCGATTGCCGTTTGAGTAGACGACCGGCGGCCAGGCCGCATCTTATCTCCAGAGCACCAGCTTGATAGCCCGCGATGGGCGAGGTCTTCGATGAACCCGAAGTGGTTGGCTGGCTTCCCCGCGCTCAGTGATATCCTGATGCGGTTCGGGTGGTTCGCCGCGCCATTCATAAACGGGGCCGAGTATGACCGGCTCGAAGCCCTATGTCGTAGGATCGAGAACGTTGATGTGCGGGACAAGGCCGCAATGGCGACGGCCGAGACGGAGATCTTCCACGTCTTAGGCGATCCAACTTATCACCCAAACTATCGGGCGAAGTTCGTAGCCCTCGGGATACGGTTGGAGCACTTCAACAAATTCTCTCATCTCTATGAGGAGGGCATCTTCTCATACTACAAGCGAGACTACGCTGGCACAGTGCTGCTGCTGCTAAGCGCGCTTGAAGGTGTCCTGGTGGCGCTATCGGGTTGGCAGATTGGGACCGGAGCGCAGCCAGGTCACCAGCAGCTCATCCGCAACGTCCGGGAAAGCGTACCTGGTCGCAAACTAGCGCCGCCCCTTGTGGCTGCACACGACATGTATCGCGACGTGTTCGCCAACTTCCTCGAGCGGTGGCTCTACCGGCATGCCCACCGCGCGGATTTCGGCATTTCGGTCTTGAACCGCCACTACGTGATGCACGGACTTGAGCCAGGAAATTTCTATCGCCCGCAGGATGTCCATAGGATGATCTTAGCGTTTGATGTCCTGATTGATTGGTTGGCACTCAATCAGGGCGTGTTCGATAACGCCTTTATAAATACAGATAATCCCATAATCGCTCGCCGCATGGAATACTATCACGCTCTCTCCGAGGGTGATCAAACGGTGAAGCAAACTTGGAAGGCAGAGAGAACCCTACTCGGCGATCATCCGCGCTACGAGCCCCCGACTGAGGAGTATGATCTCGAACAATCCAAGCTGAAGACGATGATGGACATACTTCAGTTGATGAGTATGACCCGTC
>CAXDNE010000372.1:0-6247 GCA_963990595.1 uncultured Methylobacterium sp. | reverse complement strand
ACCCCCGCCCAAGAAGCCGCCCACCACGCGGCCCCCGACACCCATGCCGCGCCGGCCGGAACCGGGGAGCCCCTGCACGGCGACGCCCGCATCGACGATGTGATCGAGAGCCTGTCCCAGGCGCTCGGCGCGGCGATCCACCAGCAGCCGGATGCCGCCTCCGAGAAGGAGGCGAAGAGCGACGATCCCGCATCGATGTTCGAGCGCTGGACCGTGCGCCCCCGCCGGACGCAGCAGCAGAGCTGATCCACTGCGGCCGTCGCGCCACAGCGAGGGGGCGAACCCTGGGCTGCGGTGCGGCGCGCGCCGCGGCCCTGATGCCGCTTCCGGTCTCCTTCACGCGCGGAGCGTATCGCGCACGCGCGGAAAACTATCGCGGCTCCGCCGCGGAAGAACATGGCGTGCGGCATCGGCGCGCCGTGATACGTGTGCGAGCGCCACATCGGCGCCCTCAGCCTGATCCGGTCGCGGCCCTTCGGCGCGACGGAGCCGCGCCGGGCCGTGGAGACCGGCCCGTCCTTGGCGGGATAGCCATCGACGAAGGCGCGCATGCGCGGCCGCGACTGAGCGATCCGCGTGGCACGCCGGCCGCCGCCGCCGCCGGGGCGAGCATGGCGCAGACGAAGAATCCGCCGAACCCTGTAGTCCCGGCCCAATTGAATACAGCCATGGACATCCCCCCGGAATATCTCTGAAAGCCGTCGGTCGGACGGCGAAATCGGGGGGCGACCGAGAACAGCCGCGTTTACGGGGACGCCCGCAGTTTTCAGGCTGAAGAAATCTTTCGAACCGGAATCGACAGGTTTTTGTCACGCTGGGTTCGCTGCAGATTCCCGGGCGACCGTTGAGGCGCGGAACGAGAATCGCTAGCGTGCCGGCACATCGGGAGGGTGCGCGGCAGTCGCACGGGATGAACATGGCACAGGCAACCCACGCGACGAGTACGGCCGCAGCGCCCCGCGAGCCCTGGTACAAGGTGCTCTACATCCAGGTCCTGATCGCGATCGCGCTGGGCGTGCTGCTCGGCTGGTACGACCCGGCCGCCGGCAAGGCGATGAAGTGGCTCGGCGACGCGTTCATCGGCCTGATCAAAATGATGATCGCGCCGATCATCTTCTGCACCATCGTGCACGGCATCGCGTCGATCGGCGACCTGAAGAAGGTCGGCCGCGTCGGGCTGAAGGCGCTGGTCTATTTCGAGGTGGTCTCCACCGTGGCGCTGCTGATCGGCGTCCTGGTGGGCGAGGTGATCAAGCCCGGTGCCGGCTTCAACGCCGATCCGTCCAAGCTCGACGCCAGCAAGGTCGCGACCTACGCCAGCAAGGCGGCCTCCGATTCCACCGTGGCCCACATCCTGGCGATCATCCCGAAGAGCTTCTTCGACCCCTTCGCCACCGGTGACCTGCTGCAGGTGCTGCTGATCTCGATCCTCACCGGCGTCGTGGTGACGGGGCTGGGCGAACGGGCCGCGGCGGTCAATCACGTGATCGACACCGCCGGCCAGATCTTCTTCCGGATCATCGGCATCGTGGTGAAGCTCGCCCCCATCGGCGCCTTCGGCGCCATGGCCTTCACGATCGGCGAGTACGGCATCCAGAAGGTCTACGACCTCGCGTGGCTGGTCGGCACCTTCTATATCACGGCGCTCCTGTTCGTGCTGGTGGTGCTCGGCGCGATCGCCCGGGTGGCCGGCTTCTCGATCCTGCGCTTCCTCGCCTACATCAAGGACGAGCTCCTGATCGTCGTCGGCACCTCCTCCTCCGAGACGGTGCTGCCGCAGCTCATGACCAAGATGCGCCGGCTCGGCGCCTCGGATTCGGTGGTCGGCCTCGTGGTCCCGACCGGGTACTCGTTCAACCTCGACGGCACCAACATCTACATGACGCTGGCGACGCTGTTCCTGGCGCAGGCCGTGGGCGCGGACCTGACCATCGCGCAGTACGCGACCATCATCCTGGTGGCGATGCTGACCTCCAAGGGCGCCTCGGGCGTCACCGGCGCGGGCTTCATCACCCTGGCGGCGACGCTCTCGGCGATCCCGAACAGCCCGGTGCCGGTGGCCGCCATGACCCTGGTGCTCGGCATCGACAAGTTCATGTCCGAGTGCCGCGCGCTGACCAACCTCGTGGGCAACGGCGTGGCCTGCGTGGTGGTGAGCCGCTGGGAGGGCGAGCTGGACGTGGCCAAGCTCAACGAGGTCATGGCCCATCCTGTCGCCATCGGCACCCACATCACCGATGAGACGCCGCAGCCGATGGCGACCGACAGCAAGGTCGCCGCAGCCGAGTGATGAGCACGCCCAGGGGACGGGCGCGCCTTGGCATCGATCTCGGCGGCACCAAGATCGCCGGGATCGTGCTGGACCACGACGGCGCGACCCTGGCCGAGGCCCGGATGCCCGCTCCGCGTGGCGATTACCGGGCCACCGTCGAGGCGGTGGCCGGCTTGGCCCTGCGGCTCGAAGCGGAGGCGGGCGCGCCCTGCACCATCGGCATCGGCATGCCGGGGAGCCTCTCCCCGGCGACGGGCCTCGTGCGCAACGCCAACTCACACTGGCTGAACGGGCGGCGCTTCGGAATCGACCTCGCGGAGCGGCTCGAGCGGCCGTTGCGGATCGAGAACGATGCCAATTGCCTGGCGGTGTCGGAGGCGATCGACGGCGCCGGCGCGGGGGCCCGCGTGGTCTGGGCGGTGATCCTCGGCACCGGGGTCGGCTCGGGCATCGCCATCGACGGCCGGGCGCTCACGGGCCGCAACGGCATCGCGGGCGAATGGGGCCACGGCCCGCTCCCCGATCCCCGCGACGACGAGCGCCCGGGTCCCGCCTGCTATTGCGGCCGCCGGGGCTGCGTCGAGACCTGGCTGTCCGGACCCGGCCTCGCGGCCGATCACGCGCGGCGGCACGGCGGCACCCTCACGAGCGAGGCGATCGTCGCCGCCGCCCGCGACGGCGATCCGGGTGCGCGGGAGACCCTCGCGACCCATCTCGACCGGCTCGGGCGCGCGGCCGCGCAGGTCGTCAATCTCCTCGATCCAGACGTCATCGTGATCGGCGGCGGCCTGTCCCGGATCCCTGAGCTGATCGCCGGCCTGCCGGCGGCGATCGCGCCCCACGTCTTCTCCGACGCCTTCGACACCCCGGTCCGGGCGAGTCTGCACGGCGATGCGTCGGGCGTGCGCGGGGCGGCGTGGCTGTGGGAGGCGGAGACCGCCTGAGCCTCCGGCTCGCGCAGACGTCTCTTGCCGCGGTGCGGGGGGCAGGGCAGGACGGCGGCGCCCCAGCCCCGATATCCCGATGATCATCCGCACCCGGCCCAACCTGCTGACCCTGCTGTTCACCCTGCGCGGCTCGATCGTGCCGCGGGTGGCGCCGAAGCTCGCCGGGATCGTGGCGGTCTCCTGCGCGGTGGTCTGGGCCGAGGCGCGCTGGCCCGCCGCCTTCCCGATGACGGCCGGGGTGACGCCCTTCACGCTGGTGGGCCTCGCCCTCTCGATCTTCCTGAGCTTCCGCAACAACGCCTGTTACGAGCGCTGGTGGGAGGCCCGGAAGGCCTGGGGCAGCCTGATCGGCGAGGTGCGCAACCTCGCCCGCGCCCTGCCGGCGCTGCTGCCGGACGCGGAGGCGGCGCCCCAGCTCCGGCGGCTCTCGGCCTTCGCGCACGGCCTGCGGGCACGCCTGCGCGGACTCGACGAGGCCGCCGCGGTGGACGAGAAAGCGCCCGGCTCGGACCGGACAGGCCCCAATCCGACGGATTCGGTCCTGGCCGCGATGACCCGCGACCTGGCGGCCCTGATGCGGGCGGGCCGGCTGACCGACATCCAGTTCGGGATCCTGGAGGCGCGGATCGAGGCGCTGTCGGGCGTGCACACCGCCTGCGAGCGGATCGCCAACACGCCGCTGCCCTTCGCCTACACGCTCCTCGTCTATCGGACCGCCTGGCTCTACTGCCTGCTCCTGCCGGTGGGGCTCACGGGCTCCCTGGGCTGGGCGACGCCGATCGTCGTGGCGCTCGTGGGCTACACGTTCTTCGGCCTCGACGCCCTCGGCGACGAGCTGGAGGAGCCCTTCGGCACCGAGCCGAACGACCTGCCCCTCGACGCCATGGTCCGCACCGTCGACCGCATCGTGCATCACGCCCTCGGCGAGCCGATGCCGGAGGCGCTGCGCCCGGACGGGTACTGGCTGCGGTAGGGAAGCCGTTCGGTCCAGGCATGCGCGAAAGGCGTCCCACCGCGGCGCCAGCGCGCCAGATCGCCCTTGCGTCGCGTGCGAAACGCACATAAACATATCTTTATGTCTATCGAGCGCAGGCAAGAGTCGGGGTCGATCCCCTTCCCGGAGGCTCTCGGCGTCCTGCGCGCCGCCGCCGAGGAGACGCGGCTGCGGATCCTGGCGCTGCTCGCCGAGGGTGAGCTCTCGGTCTCCGACCTCACCGACATCCTCGGCCAGTCGCAGCCGCGGATCTCGCGCCATCTCAAGCTGCTGGTGGAAGCCGGCCTCGTGGAGCGCCACCGCGAGGGGGCCTGGGCGTTCTTCCGGCTGACCGAGGCCCGCGCCGGCCTCGCCGACCCGCTCCTCTCCGGGCTGGACCGGACCGCGCCGCCGCTCTCGGAGGATCGCGCCCGGCTCGACGCGGTCCGGGCGCAGCGGGCCGAGACGGCCCAGACCTTCTTCGCGCGGCTGGCGCCCAAATGGGACGAACTGCGCTCGCTGCACGTGCCGGAGGCGACCGTCGAGGCCGCGGTGCTCGACGCGCTGGGCGACCGTCCCATCGGCAGCCTGATCGATCTCGGCACCGGCACGGGGCGGATGCTCGGCCTGCTCGCCCCCCGGGCGGCCCGCGCCACGGGTCTCGATTCGAGCCACGCGATGCTGTCGGTCGCCCGAGCCAATCTGGAGCGTCAGGGCCTGTCGCGGGTCGACCTGCGGCAGGGCGACATCCACGCGCCGCCCTTCGCCCGGGCGAGCTTCGACCTCGTGGTGGTGCATCAGGTGCTGCACTATCTCGACGACCCGGCCCGGGCGCTGCGCGGCGCCGCGCGGCTCGTGGCCCCGGGCGGCCGTCTGCTGGTGGTGGATTTCGCCCCCCACGAGCTGGAATTCCTGCGCACGGGCCAAGCCCACCGGCGCCTCGGCTTCTCCGCCGATCAGGTCTCCGGCTGGCTCGCCGAGGCCGGGCTCGCCACGGTCGCCACCCGCGATCTGGCGCCCCGCGAGTCGGGCCAGCTCACCGTCACCCTCTGGCTGGCCCAGGACGGGCTCGCCGCCGACGACACCGAACAGCCCCGGCGCGCCGTCGCCTGAGATGCCGAATTTCGCAGACTTCGTCTGAACCGACCGACATAGAGGACGAGACCCGATGCGCCGCTCCACCCAACGCGCCAGCCGCGACGGCTACCACCCGATCCGCGTCTCGATCGAGTTCTTCCCGCCGAAGACCGAGGAGATGGAGAAGATCCTCTGGGCCTCGATCGAGCGCCTCGCGCCGCTCCAGCCGAGCTTCGTCTCGGTGACCTACGGCGCCGGCGGCTCCACCCGCGAGCGCACCCACAACACGGTGGCCCGGATGGTCCGCGAGACCAGCCTGAAGCCCGCCGCGCACCTCACCTGCGTGGACGCCACCCGCGAAGAGATCGACGCGGTGGTGCAGTCCTACTGGGACGCGGGCGTGCGCCACATCGTGGCGCTCCGCGGCGATCCGGCCGAGGGCGTCGGCCACGCCTACCGGCCGCATCCGGAGGGCTACGCCTCGACCGCCGAGCTGGTGGCGGGGATCAAGCGGATCGGCGACTTCAAGGTCTCGGTCTCGGCCTACCCGGAGAAGCACCCCGAGGCGGCCTCCCTCGACGCCGACATCGACGCCCTGAAAGCCAAGGTCGATGCCGGGGCCGACCAGGCGATCACCCAGTTCTTCTTCGAGAACGAGATCTACCTGCGCTACCTGGAGAAAGTCCGGGCGGCCGGGATCACGATCCCGATCATCCCGGGCATCCTGCCGGTGCAGAACTTCAAGCAGGCGGCGAACTTCGCGCGCCGCACCGGCGCCTCGGTGCCCTACTGGCTGGCCGCCCGGTTCGAGGGGCTGGAGGATGACGTGGAGACCCGCCGCCTCGTCGCCGCCGCGGTGGCGGCCGAGCAGGTGCTCGACCTCGTGGACGAGGGCGTCAACGACTTCCACTTCTACTCGATGAACCGCTCGGACCTCGTCTACGCGATCTGCCACCTGCTCGGCCTGCGCGCGCAGGC
>CAXDNE010000371.1:0-6270 GCA_963990595.1 uncultured Methylobacterium sp. | reverse complement strand
CGTTCCTCTCACCTTGATTGACGCGCTGGCCTCATCCTGATTGTCGCGCTGCAGCTTCACCGCGGCCAGCTTCTACAGGGTGAGGTCAATCACCCGGATAAGCCGCTCGGCAGTTGCGGCTACGGCAGGGTCTCGCGTCATCACGACGACCGCTTGCTGCAGGGTGCGAAATTGCTGAAGGCGGGCGGCCGGATCGACGCCTCGGGCGAGAGCTGAGCGCACAAGGCCCTGGACGAACTCACGCGCTAGGTGCTCGTCGAAGTCCGGCAACGTCTGGACCTCCGCAGCTTGGTAGCGAATATCTCTCACCTGGTGCGCGAGCGGAGATACGCGCCCTGCTATCTCGCTAGGGTCAACGAAAGACCCGGCCCCGTCATCACGCGAACAAGGACTCGGCGATCTCGACGGCGGAACGCCCGTCCTGGGCGGCGGCGTCCGCGCCGACAGTGGCGGCGCAGGTGGGCTCTCGCAAGAACAACGGGCCGCCGACCATCACGCAGACGCTCGGATTGCACGAGGCGACCCGCAGCTTCGCGATTAGGCCGGCCATGACCGGCAGGAGCACATCGCAGGACAGCGAGATACCGATCAGGTCGAACCGTTCAGCCTGGACCAGGACGGCAGGGTCCTCGTCCTCTCCGCCCGACAAGGTCACGCTCCAGCCCGCCTCGCGGAAGAAGCTCGCTACGAGCGCGAGGCTGAAGAGGTGGGTCTCTCCAGGACAGGGCATCAGGAGGACGCGGCGTCCGTTCGCCGGCACGTCCACCCCTTCCAGGCGGGTGCACAGCGCGCGGGCGAGACTTTGCAGGCGGCCGAGCGCGACAGCGACATCGAGGAAGTTGGCTTCGTCCTCTTCCCAGAGCTGGCCGAGGTGTCGAGCCGCCGGGGCGAACAGGTCGAGCAGGAGAGCATCTAGGGACAGTCCCTCTTCGAGGAGAGCGCGCACCCATTCGTCATGCGGATCGCCCACGATGAGCGCTTGGGCGAAAGCGGCGACGCGTTCAGGCGTGGGGGATTGGATTGCCGATGCTCGCCGGCCCTCCTGATGAGCGAGCACGAGGCGCGGCAGGATCTCGCCCTCGATGACCCGGGCCAAGCCGGCATGGATGTAGTCCATGTTGCGCGAAGCCGCTGCACTGCCGCGGCTGGAGCGCTGGCCGACGCTCGCGCATGCTCCGTCGGTCCCAGCTCTCTCCAGCATCCGCGTCCTCCAACTACTGAGGCACTATAGGTTTTGATCCGGCCGAAAAGCAACTTGTGCTATGAAATATAATTCATAGTCGTTCAATTAAGACGCTGCTTGGGGCTTAGCTGCTCAGCCGCTCAGCCGCACGCTGAGTTGCCCTTGGAGTCTTGACTGTCGTACTGCCGCGGCCGGGCGCTGCTGGCGGGCGTCGCTGAGCGCGCGCCGCCGTCTACCCAGCCTCGCAGACGTGATCGGTGCGTAGCCACGCTTTTGGACCATCCGCCTACGACTTCACTGTGGCCAACACTTGCAGCGTGAGGTCAATCGCACCGACGAGCCGCTCGGCCGTGTCAGCCACGGCAGGGTCCTGCGACACCGCCATTGCGGCTTCCTGAAGCGTGCGGAATTCTCGAAGGCGTGTGGCTGGATCGACGCCTCGGGCGAGGGCGGACTGCACAAGGCCCTGGACCAGCTCGCGGGCTAAGCGCTCCTCGAGGCCCGAGAGCGTCTGGACCTTCGCAGCTTGATCCCGAGCGGCCCTAACATCTGCCGCGCCAGAAGCGATCTGTCCTCGTCGGAGAGGCTTGCCAGACTGCCTGTCAGCTGATCGCGTCATCGCAGCTCGCCGCTGATCGAGTCTCGGCGGGGTTCGCCGCCAGCCGAACCCCCCTTCTCCATCAATTTCACTAAACATGAGAATGAGCTAGGCCTGTTTTGAAAGAGCCGCTTCGACGCCGAACCATACGAAGGACAAGCTCAGATTACATTGCGAGCTGATCGGTCACGAAGGCAGTCTTGAGTGCGCATAAATAGCTCGTCTTGACATTAGGATTATAATCCGATAAGTTGCGAGCTGTCGCTCACCGTTCGCGACTTTTCGAGTGCCACTGATGATGCCGCCTCGGCCGCAAGTTCAACCACCTTCACGACCGCGACCCGCGTGGCCTCACAACAGCGCATCCCCTGCAACAAGGCGGCCTTCGGGCCGCCTTCGTCGTTTCTGGAGCTCAACGATGCCCGCCAAAACCGTTCTCAACACCGCGGCCGCAGCGTCGCCGATCGCGACCAAGCCCGGCCTCAAACCGCCGGAGGTGCGTAGGCCTGCTGGAGCCGCGCTCGCCTCACGAACCACACCGGTGTCGACCACGGCCGTCAGCAAGGCCGCCCAGGCGGCTTCTTCGACATCGGGCAGTCAGGGTAGCGGCGGCACAGCCGGAGGCGCTGGCGGGGGCGCCAAGCCGCCCTTCGATTGGGATGACATCGGCCTCGGCAGCCTCGTGCTGGCGCAGGGCGACGACGAGGACGCTTACTATGCGGCCAAGGTCGTGGCCACGAAGGCTGACGATCACTTCGTCCTGACTTGGGCCGACTACCCCGACTACCCCGAGTTCAGCCGCGCCCGCCGCGCGCTCGGCCTGCTGCATCCCGCCACCCCGACGAAAGGGCGCTGAGCCGCCGTCGCACCTCATAGCCGCCCGGTCGCTCCGGCGCGTCGCAACTCCCCTCGGCCGGTACGTCGAGGTGCCCTCACCGCTCATACGGACAGGAAACTCACATGTCAGACCGGAAAAACGATCACCCGCCCTACCCGCGCGCCACATCTCGGATGCGGTCCAGCAACAGGGCCATGCCCGACCTCGGGCGGGCGCTCGCCAGCGTCATCGACCTCACCGCCGAGGAGCTGGAGACAGTGCTGTGTGCGGCCGAGGCGCAACGCTCCGGCGTGCGGCAGGCGCTGTGCGCAGCCTTCGAGGCCGAGGCGCACCGCTTGGCCGAGCTGTCCCAGCGCGCCTTCGCGGCCGCCGACCGCTTGGCTGCTCATCTCGCGTCAGCGGAGTGAGGCAGGCCATGGCAAATCGAGTTCCTCGTTCGGAACAAAACACGAACAAACTTGCTCGGCCGCACACTTCGCGCGGCGATGAGGCAGCGGTCAGGATCGACAGGGCGGCCCGCATCGCGGCGCTGAATGACGCCTTCCGTCGGACCTTCTTGGGCGGGCATGTGGTCGAGACGGCCGGCGTGCTCGCGCTGCCCGAGGCCGAACGCATCGCCTTGCTGCTGGCCGTGCGTCGCTTCGATACCTTCGATGGCGACAACGATCCGCACGGCGAACACGACTTCGGGGCGGTCGAGGTCGGCGGCCGGCACTGTTTCTGGAAGATCGACACCTACGACCGCGATCCACGCGGTCACTCGCCTGACCCAACAGACCCGGCGGTGAGCACCCGGGTGCTCACCATCATGGTGGCCGAGGAGTACTGACGTGGCCGGGCGCAGTTTATCGGCCGCGCGCGTGCCGACGCCTGGGCCCTGGCTCGTGCGCGGCGCGGCCGAGGCAGACGCCTCACCTGCCGAAATCATGCTCGGGGTCGTGCCCGCGACGGAGGAGCAGCCGGGCGGCTGGCCCTACTTCATCCGGCGGGATCGCCCGGTCGAGTTCGGCGGATCTTGCCTGCACATCGCCAGCAATATCCAGCGACTCGCCGACGCCAAGCTGATGGCCGCTGCACCCGATCTCACAGCGGTCCTGCTGCGGCTCCTGACCGCACCCGACCTCATGCGCGCCGACCTTGATCAGCGAACGGGCGACGCCGTCGTGGATGCTTGGGACCTTCTCGTCCGGATTGCCCCGCACCTTGAGATCGGATCGTGAGGCCGACCGCACGACATCGGGCAGCGGCGTTAGGGCCGCCGAGCCTGTCGCCCCGCTCCTGTGGTCGGTCATTCGGCTCTGGCACGCCGACCGGCGCGCAGCGGCTGAGGTCGCACCGCCCCCGAAGGTGGTGCGATCAGCAAGTCGGCCACTGGCACGGTCAGGGCCTGCGCCATCGCTTCCAGCGTGGTGATGGTCACGTTCTCCGAGCCGCGCTCGACGCGCCCGACGTAGGCTCGGTCGATGCCGGCGGCGAGCGCCAGCCGCTCCTGCGACAGCCCTCGCTCAACGCGCAGCCGCCGCAAGTTCCAGCCGATGATCGCCCGCGCGTTCATGGCGCGAGCAGGCCCGATCAGCGGCTTGACAATCGACGGACTGACAGTCCCGGATTAACACAGATCCGATCCAACAGGATCAGGGAGGATCAGCGGAATGCAGGCATACCTCGACGCGATGCGCAGCTACGGCATGTTCCGGGGCCGCATCTCGCGCGGCGACTATTGGCGCGCCCACCTCGTGTTCGGGCCGCTCATCCTCACTGCCTTTTTCGGCGTCGGTGTGCCCTTCTTTGATGAGCCGCGCTCGGTCTGGCCGGTGTTGCTGTTCCTGCTGATCGCCGGCTCGCACGCGGTGCCCTGGACGGCGCTGACCGTGCGGCGCCTGCACGACATGGACCTCACCGGCTGGTGGGCGCTGCTCGGCCTCGCGTCGTTCATCCCCGTGCTGCCGCTCGGCCTGATCGTGCTGCTGCTCCGGTGCGCTCGCGACGGTCAGCCCGGCCCGAACCGTTTCGGGCCTGATCCGCTCGGTCGGGAGCCAGCCTTGAACCAATCCCCCGTTAAGGCGCCGCCGTTTTCGTCCGCACTCATGCCGACGGCGGCACGTCAATCGGCAGCTCCGCAGCGCGACGTGGTCGCTGAGCTTGAGCGGCTGGCTCAGCTGCGCACGGCCGGTACGCTGTCCGAGGCTGAGTTCGCGGTGATGAAGGCGCAGATCCTGAAGGGGGAGCAGCGAGCATGAGACCGGAAGAGGCCGAATTCCTCATTTTGCTTTTCGGCGGCGGCCTGCTGGTATGGGTGCTGTTCCTGCTGCCGACGATCATCGCCTTTCGGAACCGCCATCCGCACCGGTGGGCGATCCTTTCAGCGAACTTGTTCCTCGGCGCCACCGGCGTCGGCTGGGCCGGCGCATTCGCCTGGGCAAAAGGTTCAGCCGACTACTCCGGCACAAGCATGGGCGGGCGTGACACTGGGCTCAAGATCTTCATCGACGACGTGCGGTCGTTCCGGCTCGGCAATCGGCTGCCAGGAGAGCTGGAGGGGCTAGACGACGCGGTACTCGCTGCCCGCTTGTCGCCGAGCGAAGCGGTGGCGGAGATCGAGCGGCTGGGCCGCCTACGGGCAGACGGCCACCTGAGCGAGGTCGAGTTCGAGGGGGTGAAGGCGAGCATTCTAGCCCGACTCTAACTGGATCAGCTGTTAACTTAGGGCGTGTTAGGCCCACTCCAGGAAACACACCCGCAATAGCCATTGTCCACGCCACAGTGGAGACAACTCAACCTGTGAGCACGCCCCTTCGCCTGCCACGCATCCTCGACGAAAGCTTTGAGGCCGACCTGCGGGTTGGCGTTCTCGCCCCCCTCCTTGCGCTCGTGCAGCGCGACCGCGACGTAATTGCCGAGATCAGGACCGACATCCTCGACGTCTACTGCAAGGGGCAGCGCCTCATCAGCGTAAAGCCTGTGCGCGAGGGCTATCGGTTCCTGTCGCACGAGAAGTTCTGGGACGCGCATAGCCTCGACGTGCAGACCACCAAGGCAGTCGCTGACTTCTGCAAGGAGGTGGTGCCATGCATCAAACAACGCATCGCCGAGCATGCAGCGCGCGGCAAGGAGATCGAGTTCGAGCAGCTCCTCGTGCGGGTCAACAACTGCGAGGGCCTCAACCCCGACTACATCGCAGTGGATCGACAGGGGATTGCCGAGGAGGGCAAGGGGCGCACTGACGTCGTCGGGGTCTACTGGCCGGGGGATCGGCGCATCACGAACGATCCGTTGAAGCCGGCGCTGATCGAGGTGAAGTTTGGGCTCGGCGGGGGCGTCGAGGGCGTCGCCGCTCAGCTCGCGCGCTACTTCGACGACCTTCGCACCACATTACCCACCTTTGCCCGCGAACTTCAGGCCCAGTTGCGCCAGAAGGCACGACTCGGCTTGCTGACGGGGTTGAGCGAGTTGGCACAAGCCAAAATTCAGCGCCTGCCGGTCTCGGACCGTATCGAGGACGTGCGGGCGGTGATCGCGCTCGTGGATTACAACCCACGCGCCGGACGGCTCGATCTCGGGGCACTGCGCGCGCTGCCGTTTGCAGATCAGATCGATGTACCGCCCGCGGATTGTGAGACACCGATCTGAAGCCTACGCGGCCAAGGCCGC
>CAXDNE010000370.1:0-6271 GCA_963990595.1 uncultured Methylobacterium sp. | reverse complement strand
CGGACGGCGCGTAGACGTCAGCCGGCCCGCGCCGGATCGGCCTCGCACAGCAGCCGCGCGAAGGCGTTGACGATCGTCATCGCGTCGTACTCGATCGAGACGAGCTGGTAGCCCATGCCGACCATCTCCCGGGCGCGTGCCGGAGACGGCGCGAAGGCACAGGGGATCTTGCCGGCCGCGCGGGTCTTGCGCGCGATCTCGACGAGCGCGGCGGTCACCGCCGCCCCGAGGGGGTCGAAGGCTGTCCCCTTGGACAGGGCGATCGACAGGTCGGCGGGGCCGACGAGGACGCCGTCGATGCCCGGCACGGCCAGGATCGCCTCAAGGTCCGCGATCGCCGCATCGGTCTCGCACATGGCGATCGTGAGCGCCCGGTCGTTGGCGCCCACGAGATATTCCGACGCGTCCCGAAGCCCCGACAGCCACATGGCCCGGTCCGGACCCCAGCTCCGTTGGCCGACGGGCGGGAACTTGGCGGCGGCGGCGAGGGCCCGCGCGTCGGCGACCGTATTGATCATCGGCGCCACGATCCCGGCAGCGCCCGCATCCAGCATTCGCGACACCATGGCGAAGTCGCCGACCGGCACCCGCACCAGAGCGGGTTTGCCGGCCAGCGCCACCTCGGTGATCGCCGCGCAGCAGGACTTGTAATCGTGGCCGCCGTGCTGCTGGTCGAGGAGGACGGCGTCGAACCCCGCCCGCGCCAGGGCGCCCGCCAGCGCCGGATCCGCGATCACGGACCAGCCGAGGAACCGCGCCGGGCCGGTGGGCAGCAGGTCCGGCAGGCTGGGAACGGGGAGGGTCATGCGCGTCCTGTGTGGCTGGCAGGGCTCGCGACTCGGCGCCGCGGGGCGTGACCATAAGGGAGCCGCTTTCGGAAGGTCCAGCCCGCGCGGCCCGCACCGCGTGACGGTTGCCGGGGCCTGCCTCAGGATCGCCCGGATCGAAACCGATCCTTAACCCTGCCGCGCCCTTAACGGAGGCGATGCGGCGGCGGAAAGCCGGGGCCGGGATTGGCCCTTACTTTCGACAGATTCGCGGGCGACAGCCTTGATATCGCTCACGGATCCGGCGGACGCGGGCCTCGCCCGGCGCATCGCGATCCGGAGCAGGAGACCTCGACGGATGAACCCAGCCGACGCGATGCAGGCCGCGCCTGTCGCCGACATGACGCTGCTCGGGCTGTTTCTGCAGGCCCACTTCGTCGTGAAGATCGTGATGATCGGGCTGCTCAGCGCCTCGATCTGGTGCTGGTCGATCATCGTCGACAAGACCCTGCTGTTCCGCCGCACCAAGGCCGAGATGGACGCGTTCGAGGACGCGTTCTGGTCCGGCCGCTCCCTGGAGGAGCTGTTCCGCTCGTTCAACGACCGGCCGGCCACCGGCCTCGCGGCCGTCTTCGTCGCCGCCATGCGGGAGTGGAAGCGCTCCTTCGAGGGCTCCGGCCGGCAGATCCAGTCCCTGTCGCAGCGCATCGAGAAGCAGCTCGACGTCACCATCCACCGCGAGGTCGAGCGGCTGGAATCGCGCCTCCTGTTCCTGGCCTCGATCGGCTCGGCCGGCCCGTATATCGGCCTGTTCGGCACCGTCTGGGGCATCATGACCGCCTTCACGTCGATCGCGGCCTCGAAGAACACCTCGCTGGCCGTCGTCGCCCCCGGCATCGCCGAGGCGCTGTTCGCCACCGCCATCGGCCTGTTCGCCGCGATCCCGGCGGTGCTCGCCTACAACAAGCTCCAGGCCGAGGTCGCCAAGGCCCAGTCGCGGCTCGAGGGCTTCGCCGACGAGTTCTCCGCCATCCTCTCCCGCCAGATCGACGAGCGCCTGCCGCTCGCCGCCTGAGGCTGATCCAGAGGAGACCGATCCATGGGTATGGCAGCGGGCGCATCGCAGGGCGGCAAGCGCCGCCGGCGCCGGGGCCGGCGCGGCGGCGCCATCAACGAGATCAACATGACGCCGTTCATCGACGTCGTGCTGGTGCTCCTGATCATCTTCATGGTCGCGGCGCCGATGATGACGGTCGGCGTGCCCCTCGACCTGCCGCAATCGAAGGCCTCGCCGCTCAACTCCGACGTGAAGCCCATCACCCTGTCGATCCGCCAGACCGGCCAGATCTTCCTCGGCGAGGACGAGCTCACCGACGACACGATCGTGCCGAAGCTGATGGAGACCGCCAAGACCGGGACCGAGGAGCGCGTCTTCGTGCGCGGCGACAAGCGGGTCGATTACGGCCGGGTGGCGCAGGTGATGGCGATCGTGACCGGCGGCGGCTTCAAGAAGGTCGCCCTCGTGACCGAGCCTGAGCATCAGTAGGGCGTTGGCCGTGGAGTTCCGCTTCGACCGCAAGGAACCGGGTGTCTGGATCTCCGCCGGCACCCACGTGGCGCTCCTCGCGCTGGCGCTGTTCAGCGTCGCGGCCCCGGCTCTGCCCGAGGCCCAGGAGGGCGTGCCCGTCGAGGTGATCACCGAGAACCAGTTCTCCGAGATCACGAAGGGCGAGCGGCAGGCCGACAAGCCGATGCCGAACGCCACCTCGCGCGCCGACCGCCAGGCCGAGAAGTTTGAGGACCGCGAGCCCGAGAACGCCAAGACCGATGCCCCCACCGCTCCCACCCGCACGGCCGAGATGAAGCTCGCCAACGCGGAGGAGATGCCGCTGCGCGGCGAGCCGGACCCGCAGGAGACCGCCCGGGCCGCCGAGAAGGCCGCGCAGGAGAAGCGCGACGCCGAGAAGGCGGCCGCCAAGGCCGCGGAAAAGGCCGCCGAGAAGGCTGCGGAAAAGGCCGCGGCCGAGAAGGCGGCCGCCGAGAAGGCCGCAGCCGACAAGGCGGCGAAGGCCGAGGCGAAGGCCAAGGCCGAGGCCGCCGCCAAGGCGGAGGCCGAGAAGCGCGAGCAGCTCGACAAGCTGATCGAGAAGCAGGAGGCCGACGCCGCCGCCGCGGCCCAGAAGGCTGCCGCCGCGAAGGCCAAGGCCGAGGCCGCCGCCAAAGCCGAAGCGGCCGCCAAGGCCGAGGCCGCGAAGGAAGCCGCCAAGGAGGCTGCCAAGGAGACTGCGAAGAAGGCCGCCGAGGCGAAGGCCAAGGCCGAGGCGGAAGCCGAGCGGCAGAAGGAGATCGCCGAGGCCAAGGCCGAGGCGGAGCGCGAGAAGGCCGAGGCCGCCGCCAAGGCCAAGGCGGACGCGGCCGCCAAGGCGAAGGCCAAGGCGATGGCGGATGCGAAGGCCAAGGCCGACGCGGAGGCCAAGGCCCGCAAGCAGGCCGAACTCGCCGACAAGTTCAACGCGGGCGACATCCGCTCGATGCTTGCCTCCAAGGCGCCGTCGCAATCCACCGGCGCCACCGGCCACACCGTGCAGAAGGTGGCGGCGCTCGGCGCCGCGACCGGCAATGCCCAGCGCCTCTCGCCGTCCCTGCGGGATGCTCTTGTCGGCCTGCTCCAGCAGCAGATCGAGCGCTGCTACTCGGCGCCCCCAGGGGCGGCCCAGGGCGTGGTGCTGCCGGTGCTCGACATCCGCCTGAACCCGAACGGTTCGCTGAGCACCGAGCCGCGGATCATGCGCGGCGGGGCGAGCGCGGTGGATCAGTCAATCGCGCAAGCCGCGCTCCGGGCGGTGCGCCGCTGTGCGCCGTACAACATACCGGCCACCTACGCGCCGTATTATAACGACTGGAAGGCCATCAACGCGGAGTTCGAGTTCACGGCGACCTGAGGCCCTCCCGCCAGTCCCCTGCCCGCACCCGAATCCCCGTCTGATCGTCACTCGGATCCGACTCACCATGCTGCACATGCCCTTCGTCGGGCGCCTCCCGACGTCCTTCGCCGCGCGCCTGATCGCGGTCTTCGCAATGCTGACGGCCTTCCTGGCGGGACCGGCCCAGGCGCAGCTGCAACTGCGGATCGGCGGCGGCAACTTCCAGCCGATGCCGATCGCCATCGCGGATTTCGGTGGCGATCCGAGCCTCGGCGGCCTCGTCTCGGGCGTGGTGACCAACAACCTGCGCCGCTCGGGCTATTTCACGCCCCTCGACCACGCGCGCTTCCCGGAGCAGCCGGCCTTCGACGCGGCCCCGAACTTCGAGAAATGGCGGGCCACCGGCGTCCAGGGGCTCGTCACCGGCCGCATCGTCCGCGAGGGCGGCCGGGTCAAGGTCGAGTTCCGGCTCTGGGACGTCACCTCCGGCCAGCAGATGACCGGCCAGCAATACGGCACCGATGCCGCCAACGCCCGGCGCACCGGCCACCTGATCTCCGACGCGGTCTACACGAAGATCACCGGTCTCGGGCCCTGGTTCGACAGTCGCATCGCCTTCGTGGACGAGACCGGCCCGAAGGAGAACCGCCGCAAGCGCCTGATGGTCATGGACCAGGACGGCGCCAATGTCCGGGCGATCACCACCGGCGAAATGTCGATCGTGGCGCCGCGCTACTCGCCCGCGACCCAGGACATCGCCTTCATGGCGCAGGCCACCGGCCACCAGCCGCGGGTGCAGATGATCAACCTGGAGACCGGCTCGCGGCAGGCGCTCGGCAACGTCGATTCGATGAGCGCGAGCCCGCGCTTCTCGCCGGACGGGCGCAAGATCGTCATGAGCGTGCAGCAGGGCGGCAACGCCGACATCGTGACGATGGACCTCGCCTCGAAGGCCCAGCATCCGATCACCAACGGCATGGCGATCGACACCTCCCCGACCTACTCGCCGGACGGTGCGCAGATCGCGTTCGAGTCGGATCGCGGCGGCTCGCAGCAGGTCTACGTGATGGGTGCGGACGGCTCGAACCCGCACCGCATCACCTTCGGGGCGGGCTCGGCCTCTCAGCCGGCCTGGTCGCCCCGCGGCGACCTCATCGCCTACACCCGCCAGCGCAATGGCGGCTTCGCCATCTGCGTGGCGAAGCCCGACGGGTCCGGCGAGCGCGTCCTCACCGAGGGCTTCCACAACGAGGGGCCGACCTTCGCGCCGAACGGCCAGTACGTGCTGTTCTTCCGCGATCCGGGCGGCCAGGGCGGCGGTAAGCTGTTCATGGTCGACATCACCGGCAAGGTGGAGCAGCCGGTCCCGACGCCCGCCTACGCGTCCGACCCGACCTGGTCGCCGCTCCTGGGGGGGCGCTGAGCGCGGGCCGTCCGACCCTTCCAGCGCGGACGGCCTGGTCCATCGGACCACAGCGGTGTGACGCTGCCGGTCGAGGCGGCTCCGTCGGTCGGCACGCGGGAAGCGAAGGAGCCCAGGACGGCGCGCCGTCAGCCGTCGTGGCGCGTCTGGATTGCCGCGCTCCGCGCGGAGACGGCGGCGCTGAGACCCCCGCCCGGAGGCGATCCCGGACGGTTTCGGCATAACGGCGGGATCATCCCGGCCGGCGCGGGCGTCAGGCCTGCACCATCAGCCGGTCGCGGCTGCGCAAGGCCGGGAACAGCCGGCCCCAGAGCAGCGCGACGCCGACCGTCGCGGCGCCGCCGGCCACCACCGCCGGGACCGCGCCGATCGCGGCGGCGAGCACCCCGGATTCGAACTCGCCGAGTTCGTTCGACGCCCCGATGAACACCGTGTTCACCGCCGAGACCCGGCCGCGCATCGCGTCCGGCGTCTCGCCCTGGACGAAGGTCTGGCGGACATAGACCGAGATCATGTCGGCGGCGCCCGTGACGAACAGGCAGCCCATCGACAGCGGCAGCGAAGTCGAGAGGCCGAAGACCACCGTGGCGGCGCCGAACACGGCGGCGGCCCGGAGCATGCGCAGGCCGGCGTGGCGCCGGAGCGGGCGGTTGGCCAGCAGCACCGCCATGGCGACCGCCCCGAAGGCGGGCATGCTGCGCAGCGCGCCGAGGCCGAGGGGCCCGACATGCAGGACTTCCCCGGCGTAGATCGGCAGCAGGGCCGTAGCGCCGCCGAGCAGGACCGTGAACAGATCGAGGCTGATCGCCCCGAGCACCACCGGCTGCGAGCGGATGTAGGCGATGCCGGCCGAGAGCGCCGCCCAGGTGATCGGCGGCCGCTCGCTCACCGCCCTGGGTCGGAAGCGGATGAGCGTCGTCAGGAGGCTGGCCAGGGCGAAGCTCGTCCCGGCTCCGCCGAACACCACGGCGGGCCCGATGGCGTAGAGCAGGCCGCCCAAAGCCGGCCCCATCACCGAGGCGCTCTGCCAGAGGGACGCGTTCCAGGCGATGGCCGAGCTGAAGTGCGGGCCGGGCACGAGCGTCGGCAGCAGCGCCTGCAGGGCGGGGTTGGCGAAAGCCCGGGCCGTGCCGACGGCGAGCACCAGGGCGTAGATC
>CAXDNE010000369.1:0-6278 GCA_963990595.1 uncultured Methylobacterium sp. | reverse complement strand
GCGCCCCCCGGGGGGGGGGGCGGCCGCCGGCCGGCCGGCGCGGGCTGGCGGGGGGCGGCGGGGGCGGCGTGAACGGTGCCGACGAGCCCGACCAGAGCCAGACCGGCGAGGCCGCCGACGACGAGGTCGCGGGTGCGGCTCGTACAGAACTCGGCCCGGCTCGCCTTCGTCCGGCCGGAGAACCGGCCGTCGATCCCGACGGGTCCCGGCACGGGCGCATAGAGATTGCCGTCCATCTCGGGGATGGTCTCGTCGGAGAGCTGGGCCGACCACATGGAGGCGGCCTTGCGGTCGGCCAGGGCCGGGGCCAGCGCCTGCGCGGCGGCCATCATCATCGACGAGCGCCCGACCCAGACCTCCCGGCGCGGATGCTCGGCGGCGTACAGGATCGCCTCGGCGCAGAGCCGCGGGTCGAAGACCGGGTCTGGCGCGTATTGGCGGTGCCCGGTCCGGTTGCGCGCCCAGTTGAACTGGGGGGTGTTGACCGCCGGCAGGTAGACCACGCTGAGGCTGACATTCACCCGGTCGTGGAGCAATTCGCAGCGCAGGGCGTCGGTGAAGCCGGACACGGCGAATTTCGCGGCGCAGTAGGGCGCCTGGAGCGGGGCCGCCCGGATCGCGAGGCCGGACGAGACCTGGATGATCGTACCGCGATTGCGCCGCTTCATGAAGCGCAACGCGGCGAGCGTACCGTAGACCTGGCTGAGATAAGTGGTGTCGGTGACGCGCCGATACTCGTCCGGGGTGATCTGGTCGGCCGGGTTCACCACGGTCGACATGGCGTTGTTCACCCAGGCGCGGATCGGGCCGAGTTCCCGCTCCACGCGCTCGGCGGCCGCCTCCACGGCCTGCGGATCGGCGACGTCGGCGCGGATCGCCAGGACCGGCTGGCCGTAGGCGGCCAGCGCCCGCTCGGCCGCGGCGAGCCGGCCCGGATCGCGCGCGACGACCGCCACCGACCATCCGCCCGCGGCGAAACGATGCGCGGTCGCGAGACCGATTCCGGCCGTGCCCCCGGTAACGACCGCCACCCGTGCCATGCCTACCTCACAAACGAGAGCGCCCCGCATCGCGCTGGAAGCCGGTCCGGAATCGGAGCGCGTCAGGACAGAGACTTGGAGCCGTCCCCATATCGTCGCGCGATCGGGAGCGGCCCTGGAAGGATCGAACCGGCAACACGGGAGGAACGAGACGGTTGCGAACCGTCGCCAGGCCGGAACGTCACGGCCGCGCCGATTTCGCGGGCACCCACGCAACGTCCGGCGGTGGCCGCTGTTGACTCCGTGTACCCCGACAGGGCGGGTACCGAGGGTCGAAGCCATGCACTATGGACGACGCTTCTCCCTGCCGATCGATCCCTGGCCGCGGGCCTCGCTCGCCGAGCGGACCGCGGTGGGGATGGTCCTGACATTCCTGCTGCTGGTGCCGGCCTGCATGGCCGGTGTCGCCCTCGTCGTGATCGCCACGCTGGCGACCCATATCGAGCGGTCCTACGATCTCGGTGCGGCCCTGCGCGGCCTCATCGACCGGCATGCCGCCTTCCCCGGTGGGCGGATGGGTCGCATCGTCCGGAAGGGCTGAGCGCAGAGCCCCGGCGGGCGGACAAGCCGCGCGGGGCGCGAGGGGCACGGGACGGTGCCGATCCGCACAGCGAGGTTTCGCTGTGGCCATCATTGCTGTGCGTTCACATCGGTCCGATTTGACCTGGACACATCGTGTGGGCCAGTCAGGTTCGGAACCGAGAGATCGCCATGTTCCGTACCCTGATGACTGCGCGGCGCTTCGCGCCGCTGTTCTGGTGCCAGTTCTTCTCGGCGTTCAACGACAATTTCCTGAAGAACGCGCTCGCCTTCCTGATCCTGTTCGGCATCGGCGGTCAGGCCGATGCCCATGCCGGCGTCCTGGTGACGCTGGCGAGCGCGGTGTTCATCGGGCCGTTCTTCATCCTGTCGGGCCTCGGCGGCCAATGGGCCGACCGCTACGACAAGGCGCTGATGGCGCGGCGGCTCAAATTCGCCGAGATCTTCGCCGCCGGCACCGCCGTGCTCGGCTTCCTGCTGCACTCGGTGCCGGTGCTGTTCGTGGCGCTGGGCCTGTTCGGGACGATCGCAGCCCTGTTCGGCCCGATCAAGTACGGGATCCTGCCGGATCATCTCCGCCGCGAGGAACTGCCGGCCGGCAACGCGCTCGTCGAGGCGGCGACCTTCCTGGCGATCCTGCTCGGCACGATCGCGGCCGGCGCGGCCTCGGCGCTGGGCGGCTCGGGCCTCCTGTTCGGCGCCCTGGTGATGGGCTTCGCGATCCTGTGCTGGCTCTCGGCGCGGATGATCCCGGCGACCGGGGAGGGCGCCCCGGACCTGCGCGTCGACCCGAACGTCGCCCGCTCGACCTACGCGCTGCTGCGCGACCTCTGGGCCGACACGCGGCTCTGGCGCGGCTCGCTCACGGTGAGCTGGTTCTGGCTGGTCGGGGTCGTGGTGCTGTCGCTGCTGCCCGTCCTGGTGCGCGGCGCCTTCAACGGCACCGAGACGGTGATCACGCTGCTGCTGGCGCTGTTCTCCATCGGCATCGCGGTGGGCTCCGGCCTCGCCTCGTGGCTCGCCAGCGGCCGGATCGTGCTGCTGCCGACGCCGGTCGGCGCGGTGCTGATGGGCCTGTTCGGCCTCGACCTCGCCTGGACGGTCGGCCACTTGACGGCGCCGCCCGCGGAGCCGATCGGCCCTCTCGGCTTCCTCCAGACCGGCCACGGCCTGCGCACCGGGATCGACTTCCTGGGTCTCGCGATCTCCGGCGGCCTCTACATCGTCCCGTCCTTCGCGGCGGTGCAGGCCTGGGCCGAGAAGGCGATGCGGGCACGCATCATCGGCGCGGTCAACGTCATGACGGCGGCCTTCATGGTGGCCGGCACCCTGGCGCTGGCGGCCCTCCAGGGGGCCGGCCTCACGATCGCGAGTCTCCTCGCCGTGGTGGCGGTGCTGAACCTGATCGTCGGCGCCATCGTGTTCGCGACCCTGCCGACCAGCCCGTTCCGGGACGCCCTGTCGATCCTGTTCCGGGCCTTCTACCGGCTGGAGGTCCGCGGCTTCGACAATCTCGCGGCGGCCGGGCCGAACGCCATCGTGGCCCTGAACCACGTCTCGTTCCTCGACGCGCCGCTCGCCCTGTCGCTCCTCGACCAGGAGCCGGTCTTCGCCATCGACAGCGGGATCGCCCGGCGCTGGTGGGTGCGGCCGTTCCTGCGGGTCACCAAGGCGATGCCCCTCGACCCGACCCGTCCGCTGGCCACCCGGACGCTGATCAACGCGGTCAGGAATGGCGAGACCCTGATCATCTTCCCCGAGGGACGGCTCACCGTCACCGGCAGCCTGATGAAGGTCTATGACGGCGCCGGGCTGATCGCCGACAAGTCCGGCGCGATGGTCGTGCCCGTGAAGATCGACGGGCTGGAGCGCACCGCCTTCTCGCGCCTGTCGCGCCGGCAGGTCAGCCGCCGCTGGTGGCCGAAGGTGACCGTGACGGTCATGCCGCCGGTCCGCCTCACGGTGGATCCCGCACTCAAGGGCAAGGCGCGACGGCAGGCGGCGGGCGCGGCCCTCTACGGGATCATGTCGGACCTCGTGTTCCGCACCACCGACATCGACCGCGGCCTGATGGCGGCGCTGATCGAGGCGGGCGAGCTTCACGGCTGGCGCCGCAACGCCCTGGAGGACCCGGTGGGCGGGCGCCTGAGCTACAGCCGGCTCGTGATGGGCGCCAACGTGCTCGGCCGCAAGCTCATGCCGCTGGCCCCCGTGGGCGGCCGGATCGGGATCATGCTGCCGAACGCCAACGGTGCCGCGGTGACGCTGTTCGCCCTCGCCTCGGCGGGCCGGGTGCCGGCGATGATCAACTTCTCGGCCGGCGCCGCCAGCGTCCTCTCCGCCTGCCGGGCGGCGCAGGTCGAGACGATCCTGACCTCCCGGGCCTTCATCGAGAAGGGGCGGCTGGGGCCGCTCGTCGAGGCGATCCGCGGCTCGGTCGAGCTCGTCTACCTGGAGGATGTGCGGGCGCGAATCACGACGGCGGACAAGATCCGGGGCTTCCTCGCGCCCCGGCGCCCCCTGGTGGCGCGCCGCGGGGACGATCCGGGCGCGGTTCTCTTCACCTCGGGTAGCGAGGGCACGCCGAAGGGCGTGGTGCTCGCCAATCGCTGCATGCTCGCCAACGTGGCGCAGGTGGCGGCCCGGATCGATTTCGGCCCGATGGACAAGGTGTTCAACGTGCTGCCGGTCTTCCACGCCTTCGGCCTCACGGCCGGGCTGGTCCTGCCCCTGGTCTCGGGCGTGCCGGTCTATCTCTACCCGTCGCCGCTGCACTACCGGATCGTGCCGGAGCTGATCTACGGCTCGAACAGCACCGTGCTGTTCGGGACCGACACGTTCCTCACGGGCTACGCCCGGGCGGCCCATGCCTACGACCTGCGCTCGCTGCGCTACGTCGTGGCCGGCGCCGAGGCCGTGAAGGAGACGACCCGGAAGACCTGGGCGGAAAAGTTCGGCCTGCGCATCCTGGAGGGCTACGGCGTCACCGAGTGCGGGCCCGTGGTGGCGCTCAACACGCCGATGTTCAACCGCTTCGGCACGGTGGGGCGGATCCTGCCGGGCATCGAGACGCGGCTGGAGCCGGTGCCGGGGATCGCGGAAGGGGGCCGCCTCTCGCTGCGCGGGCCCAACATCATGCTGGGCTACCTGCGCGCCGAGAAGCCCGGGATCCTGGAGCCGCCGCCGGAGGGCTGGCACGATACCGGCGACATCGTGGCGATCGACCCGATGGGGTTCATCACGATCAAGGGCCGGGCCAAGCGCTTCGCGAAGGTCGCGGGCGAGATGGTGTCACTTGCGGGCGTCGAGGCGCTCGCCGCCGAGCTCTGGCCCGACCGCCCGACCGCGGTGGCGGCGGTGCCGGACGCGCGCAAGGGCGAGCGCCTGATCCTGTTCACCCAGGAGAAGGCCGCGACCCGGGCTGCCTATCAGAGCTTCGCGAAGGGGCGCGGTGCCTCCGACGTGGCGATCCCCGCCGAGGTGGTGGTGCTGGACGCGATCCCGATGCTCGGCAGCGGCAAGATCGACCAAGTGGCCGTCACCAAGCTCGCCCTGGAGCGGGCGAAGGAATCGGCGGCGGCCTGAGGCGACATCCCGGCCTCCCTCACACCGCGCGTCATCCAAACGGAGGATGCGGGGCCGTTCGGGATCCGATGGTATCACGAATACAGTCCTGATTCGATCCGCCGAGCGCGCTCGGATCAGGGGACTGGATTTGTCGTCGCGAGTCGCATTGACGAGGGGCAGATCATGCAGAAGGGCAGACAAATCCCGGCTTGGTTGGCCAGACGGACGTATTTCAAGCGGATCGAGCGCTGGGCCAAGCCCGGCAAGGCGCGCAAAATCATGCCGGCGCCCGAGATCGGGCCCCTCCCGGCCCCCTCCAACGTGGTGCCCTTCCCGGTCCGGGCGAGCCGGCCGGATCGCCCCGCCTTCGACGGCCTCCGCGGGGTCGGCACGGCGTAGGCGGAGACCACTCCTCCCTAGACCACAATCGCCTCCAGGGCTTGTCCGCCGCGCGGGAACCGAGGATCCTGCGCGTGTGACCGGCGGGTCCGGGACCTGGAGGATGCGTGCCGCAGGACGGGCCCGATCCGATCCGAGCAGAGCCTCGCGCGCCACGCGCCGCGATGCGCCTGCTGCGCGGCGCGGCCCTCCTCGGGCTCGCCCTCCTGGCGGCCGGTGCCGGCGCGGTCTGGCTCTATGCCGGAGCCCTGCCGGCGCTCGACCTCGCGGCCGCCTCGGCGCGCTCGACGGTCGTGCTCGACCGGTCCGGCACGCTCCTGCGGCCGTTCGCGACGGCGGATGGCCGCTGGCGGCTGCCGGTGCGTGCGGAGGCCGTCGACCCGCGGTACCGGGCGATGCTGCTCGCCTACGAGGATCGCCGCTTCGCGAGCCATCGCGGCATCGATCCGGTGGCGGTGCTGCGCGCCGCGGCCCAATGGCTGATGCGGGGCCGCATCGTCTCGGGGGGCTCGACCCTGTCGATGCAGGTGGCCCGCCTGATCGAGCCGCGGCGCGCGCGCTCCCTCAACGCCAAGCTGCGCCAGATGGTGCGGGCGGTCACGCTCGAGCGGCGCCTCGGAAAGGCGGCCCTGCTCGACGGCTACCTGGCGCTCGCCCCCTATGGCGGCCCGCTCGAGGGCGTGCGGGCCGCCATCTGTGTCTTATACACATCTGACGCTGCCGACGATGAGG